>JALEGB010000071.1 GCA_022760355.1 Neomegalonema sp. | reverse complement strand
TTTCAAATCGAATGCGCGCATTCGATGGCTCGGAAATCGCGACCACTCAAAGAGATAGAGCATTTTCATGACCGCAATTGTTTCGAAAATGCTCTAGGACACGGCCACATAGCTTCGCAGCTAAACTGCGGGCCGCTCGCGCAGATTGAGTTTGCGGGCCCGCAGCTCCCTGCTTTTCCGTGTTTGCTCCTGAGGAGGGCGCCATGACCCTTGCGCCGAGTATTGATTGTGTTCTGGCGGCGAATGCGCGGATTGGCGAAGCGCCAGTTTGGTCGGTTGCCGAGCAGGCGCTTTTTTGGGTCGATATACCGGCCGGCATGCTTCATCGCTTCGACCCGGCGACACAGCGCGATGAGACTTGGCGCTTTGAGACCCAGCTCGGATTTTGCGCGCCGCAGGCGGACGGCGCCCTGATTCTCGCGCTTGGCGGCGGTTTTCATCGGTTCGAGCGGGAAACGGGCGCTCTGCATTGGCTCTCGGCGCCGGCGCCGCAGGACTACGGACATCGTTTCTCCGAAGGCGCAATCGACCCGCGAGGGCGGGTCTATGGCGGCACATCGCCCGCTGCTGGGCCGATGCTTGAGGATAAGAGCGGCGCCGCCTGGCGGCTGACCGGCGAGGCCCAGGCCGCGCGCGCGATAACGGGGTTCCACACCATCAACGGCATCGCCTTCGCCCCCGATGGCCAAACCGCCTACGCCTCGGACAGCTTTCCAGAAGTTCGCGCAATTTGGGCCTGGGACTATGATCTGGACAGCTGCGCCTGGACCAATCGACGCCTGTTCTTCGATACGCGCGCGGTGAAGGGACGCCCGGACGGCGCCGCGATCGATAGCGACGGCTGCTACTGGATGGCGGGCGTCAGCGGCTGGGAGCTGGTGCGCCTCTCGCCGCGGGGCGAAATCGATATGCGCGTTCCCTTCCCGGTCGAGCGCCCGTCAAAAATCGCTTTTGGCGGGCCCGATCTCACGACGATGTATGTCACCTCAATCAGCATCGATCTGACGCCCGGCGCTGAACAGCCAAACGCGGGCGGGCTGTTCGCACTCTCGATCCCTGGCGTGCAGGGGCTTGCAACGCCAGCCGCCATTCTCGCGGATTAGGGTGCGAACTCATAAATCTGTCCGAGCCAGCGGCGCCGCAATACTGAGCAACACGGCGCCGCGTTTTGTCAAAAGCGGGCTATTTTAGCTTCTTTTCGAAGGATTTCAGCGCATCGAGCGAAGCTGCAAGCATACGCACAGAAACATCCGCCACAACCCATTTTTCCTCAAGTGTCCGCACTTTGCCAAGCAGTGCGTCCAATCGCAGTTTGAAGTCTAGAACAACGCCATTGTTTGAAGCGCCGAACGTATAGATCGGCTTTTTCCCCTTATACCGCTGCGGAATTTCAAAGTAGTAGAGGAAGTCGGGCTGCGGATTATGCTGGCCGAACCAATCCTTCTTTCCTGCTTTGAACGCTGCTTGAGCGACCGGGATCTGACGCAGGTCCGGCAATATCCGCACCCATGCCCGCCATTTCGCCATGCTTCCGAGCTGGCGGCGCGCAAACTGCGCGTTCCAGCGCCTTGAGATCCGCACCCGATGCTGGCGCACGGCGGAGAATCGCGACCGTGTTTCCACCGCCTGCATCAACGCGGCGGAATACACAGCGCCGACCTTCGAGCGCGCATCCATTTTTTCCGCCCATTTCACCAAACGATCAAGCTGGACATACCGTTTGAACGTCGGATCCAGAGATCGGGTCTCCACCGCAACCTGCTCAAGTTTGTCATGCAGCGTCTGGATAATGGTCAGGATTTGCGCCGGATCCGACACATCGCCAAACGGCGAGTAAACGCCGGTCCAGCGGGTGGGCGGCATGCCCCCGACGCTGTAGGGGCTGCGCACGCGCCCGAAAGTTGCTGATGAGACCAATTTCTCCGGCGCGACGAAATTATAGTCGCCGATGCGCTGCCGCAGAATGCGCCCCTTCAGCTTATACACGCGCAGGCCGACGATCAGACTGCGAAACGGCGGCAGGGCGAAGTCCTTGCTGCGCGGCCGCAACGTTGCGCGACTGGCCGCGTCCAGCAGCGCATAAGCCGAGCCGCCGCGCTCATAGCGCGCCATCCGCCGCTTCAGCGTCTCGGTTGACTTCACGCGAAAACGCCGCCGCACCTGCACGAAGGATCTGTGCAAGTAGTCACACGAAAGTTCGCAAGAGACAAAGGAAGGGCAGTTGAAATACCTGTCGTGATAATAGGGATATGAAGACCCCGTTTTCATCATCCTCTTTGTAATCAGCACCTCGACATAACTTACGGGGCACCGAAAAGCTGGAGAAGGCTTGCCCTTGAACCGGGCTTGATCGTAGCCGCGCATCGTTAGATCGAAGCTGTCGGCGGCTATATTTGGCTTTTTGTAAATCTTGCCGAATGCGCGATGGACCGGGTCATTCTCCGCGAACAGCTTCTCCAGCGCCCGCTCAATGTCGCCACGCATTTTCATCAACGGGGCCTTGGCCGCCAACGACGCTTCGCCGACTTTCATCAGCGTCTCAGCGACGGGCCGATAATAGGTGCCGTCGGGATAGCCGCGGCGTTGATCCACTTTCCGCATAGCGATCAGGGTCGTGATCATATCCGGCAGGCTGGCGGAGAGATACAAACCGCTCTCAAACTCACCCGAGATGCGCTCGGCCTCATAGACGAGCAGCGACAAATCTTTGCGCAACGCCCGCCATCGGCTCAAATCATCCGGGTTGAATTCTTTGAAGTCGGGGCTCAGGCCGCGATCGATCAAGGGACGTATCGCGCGCGTGACGCCGTAGGCCTTAATCGCAAACGCCTTCTCATGCACCGCCTCCACCGCGCTCAGCAGCGTGGTCTCGACATCCCCCAGTTTTTTACTGACGTCGTCAATTCCGGCGGAGACAGCTTTAAAGTGCGCGCGAAATTCGGCGAACGTCGCCTGATCGTCCGAACGTTTCTTGTAGGCGGCGATACTATTCACCCCGGTGATTGCGAGGCGAATAAAGGGCGCTAACGCCGGGTTCGCACTTGCGGGGGTAAGTCCAACACAAAGCAGCGTGCATGCCGCGACGCACGTTGCTGCAACCGCTCTTCTAAACATCATTGGCACCTTGAGTCGTTTAGTCCAGCTACGCGCGCAGCTAAACGCGCAGCCAGACACAACTCAAGGGCGGCAATTACAAAAAGTTAACGCCGCCGCCACTTTGGGATTACTTCCCGTTCTACTCCGCCGCCAACGTTTCAGATCCCGGATTTGGCGCCTCAAGCTGCGCCAGCAGCTGCGCCTTCTTCGCTTCGGCGCCCGCCACCGCGGCCTCCTTGACCGGTCCAAACCCTCGGATGTCCGTCGGTAGGCTCAGCAATGCGAGGGCGATCGAGGCGTTCTCCGACGTCAGCTTCCGCGCCAAATCACTCATCAGCGCTTCATAATCGGCAATCAAACGGCGCTCCATTTTCCGCTCAGCAGTCCAGCCAAACGGATCATAGGATCTGCCGCGGAGCCATTTCAGCTTCGCCAGACCACGGAATACCGGCCGCATCCAAGCCCCAAACGCCCGCTTCTTGGGCCGGCCCTGAGCGTCCTTGCCCGGCAAGAGCGGCGGCGCAAGATGGAAGACGAGCTTCGCCTCACCCTCAAAAGCAGACTTCAGCGCCGCCTCAAACGCAGGATCGGTGTAGAGCCGCGCCACCTCATACTCGTCTTTATAAGCCAACAGCTTGGCGTAGTTGGCGGCAATGGCGCGCACATAGCTTTCCGCCACGGCCGGCGCGAGCCCCGCCCCCGCCGCCGTCGCCTTAGCCTCATCCACACGCGCTCGGTATCGGGCCGCCAGCGCCTCATCCTGATAGGCCGTCAGATGCGCCGCGCGATGGTCCGTCAGCTCATCAATCGTCATCGCCGCCAGCGGCTTAGCTTTCGCCTGGTCCGGCTGCGCCATCGCCTCGGCGATCTGCGCAGGATCCGCCGCCAGCACACGCCCCCAGTCAAACGCCGTCAAGTTGGCTTTCACCGCAACGCCGTTCAACTCGATCGCCCGGGTGAGCGCCGAGGCGGAAAGCGGCGCCAACCCTTTCTGCCACGCATAGCCAAGCATCATCATATTCGCGCCAATCGCATCGCCGGTCAGCAGCTCGGCGGCGTGGGTGAAATTGACGAAGCTCTCGCTATCTTTCAGCGTTTTCTTGATCGTCGCCTCTACTGCGTGGGCTCTGAAGTCGAAATCCCGTTCAGTGACAAAATCCGCCACTGGCGCGACAGCGGTGTTCACAACGCCGACCGTGCGTTCCGGCGAGGCGAGCGCGGCGCTGTCCGCCCCGGCGGCCACCACATCATCCGCCGCCAACAGCAAATCCGCGCCGCCATTCACGATGCGCGGAGAGCTCAACCCCTCCGGCGTATCCGCAAGCCGGATCGTGCTAAGCACTGCGCCGCCTTTTTGCGCCAGGCCGGCCATGTCCAAGACCATCACGCCCTTGCCTTCAAGATGCGCCGCCATGCCGATCAAGGCGCCAATGGTCAGCACGCCCGTCCCGCCAACTCCGGTGACGGCGATATTATAGGGCCGCTCCCCCAAGGACGGCAGTTGCGGCGCCGGCAATGCGCGAACATCCGGCCCCCGCCGCGCCGATGATTTGCGCGGCTTCGCCCCGCTGACCGACACGAAACTCGGACAGAAGCCTTTGACGCACGAAAAGTCTTTGTTGCAGCTGGATTGGTTAATCCGCCGCTTGCGGCCAAACCCATCTTCAACCGGCTCGATTGAAACGCAGTTCGACTGGACCGAACAGTCGCCGCAGCCTTCGCACACATCGGTATTGATAAACACGCGCCGATCCGGGTCGTCCATCAATCCGCGCTTGCGACGGCGACGCTTCTCCGTCGCGCAGGTCTGCACATAGACAATCGCCGACACGCCTTTGCTGTCCCGCAAGGTCGTCTGCACCTGCTCCATCTCATCGCGGTGCTTCATGATCACGCCGGGGGCGAATTCATAGGAGGTGAACTGTTCCGGCGTGTCGGACACGACATAGATCGGGCTCACCCCTTCGGCATGCAGCTGATGGGTGATCCGCCCCGGCGACAACTCGCCATCGATCGGTTGGCCGCCGGTCATCGCGACCGCGTCATTCACCAACAGCTTATACGTAATATTCACGCCGCCAGCGACCGCCTGCCGAATAGCGAGGAGGCCGGAATGGAAATAGGTGCCGTCCCCCAAATTCGTAAAGACGTGCTTCTCATCGGTAAAGGGCGCAGCGCCGACCCAGGAGACGCCCTCGCCGCCCATTTGGCTGAAGGTCTCCGTTCGATCGCCATAGATCCATGTCGCCATATAGTGGCACCCGATGCCCGCCAGCGCCCGACTGCCCTCCGGCACGCGGGTGGAGGTGTTGTGCGGGCAACCGGAGCAATAATATGGCTTGCGCAGAATTGGCGCTTCATGCGTTCGGCGCAGCTGCGCGCGTTTTGCGAAATACTCCAGCCGCTCTGAAATGCGCGCCTTGAGCCCCTCATCGAACTCAAACTGCAGCAGCCGGTCCGCGATCGCGCGGGCGACGATCCCCACCGTTGTCGTTTCCGAATGCGATAGGAACGGTTTATCCTCATGGTCGAACTTGCCGACGATCCGAGGCCGAACATCCGCACGCCAGTTAAACAGCTGCTGTTTAATCTGGTTTTCGATGATCTCTCGCCGCTCCTCGACGATCAGCACTTCTTCCAACCCCTCGGAGAAATGCCGCACCCCTTCTGGTTCAAGCGGCCAGGTCATCCGCACCTTGTAAATGCGCAGGCCGATCGCAGCGGCCTCATCGGCGCCGATGCCCAGCTCAATCAGCGCCTCCCGCACATCCTCATAGGCTTTGCCTGACGCAACGACGCCAAACCGGGCCGGGCGGCCGCCGGCCTGAGCAGAGTCGAACGTGACCTGATCGACTTTGTTGGCCCGCGCATAGGCGAGCGCTGCGTAGCCTTTATGCTCCTGCAGCCGCGCATCCTGGATCAGCGGCGGATCGGGCCAACGCAGATTCAGGCCGCCCTCCGGCATTTCAAAATCCGTCGGTTTTACGAATTGCCGCTGTTCGCCAGCCAGATCGATCACGCCGGACGTTTCCACCGTCTCTGACGTGACCTTGAACCCGACCCAAACGCCGGCATAGCGCGACATCGCCACGCCAAGCAGACCAAGCTCCAAAAACTCATGGATATTTGACGGGTAGAGCACCGGGATGATCGCCGCCGCCAGAGCATGGTCGGATTGGTGCGGCAGGGTCGAAGACTTGCAGGCGTGGTCATCGCCAGCGAACGCCAGCACGCCGCCATGGGGCGCGGAGCCGGCCGCGTTCGCGTGCTTAAACACGTCGCCTGACCGGTCAACGCCTGGCCCTTTGCCGTACCAGTATCCGACGACGCCTTGCTTGCGCGCTCCCGGCGACAAATGCAGCTGCTGCGTGCCCCATATCGCGGTCGCCGCCAGATCCTCATTGACGCCCGGCTTGAACACCACCCCGTGGGCGTCGAGCTGCTTCTTCGCCCGCATCAATTGCTGATCGTAGCCGCCGAGCGGCGATCCGCGATAGCCGGAGATAAAGGCGCCTGTATTCAGCCCGGCCGCCTTGTCGCGCCGCATCTGCGTCATCGGCAACCGCACCAGCGCCTGAACGCCGGTCATAAACACGGCGCCGTCCGTCGCGTCGTATTTGTCGTCCAGCTCGACTTTGCGCAGCCCCTGCTGCTCGAAATTGTGCGTTAGCGCGCCCATGGCGAAGCTCCTCCCGTTCAGTCTGCCGGTCGGCGCGCCAAGACCGCGCGCTGCCGCGATCATCCTGGCAAGACGTTAACTCGAACGGAATTTTAGGTCAACAATTATGACCCACCTACAACGGGGAAACGCCTAATACGCCGAGCCATAGGATGAGCAACACAAGCCGTCGCCTCAAATTTACCAGCATAAATCCCATCGCCAGCTGAGCCAACAGGATAATATACACATTCAAAATTTAGCCAAATTCTACGCGATAGAATGGACCATCTCCCGCCGAATCCCGGCGCGGGATGAACTCAAACCAGGTGCACCATGAAATATCGCTCTATTCTGGCGTTAGTTGCGCTTTTGTGCGCGACGCCCGCCCTCGCCGGCCCGGACTTCAGCAAACATCGCTTCACCACCTGTGCGCTCGCCAGTGGCGGCGCGCGGCAGGTCGAGTCCGAAGGCCGCATGCTGCTCCGGAATTATCCGGGGACGCTGATCTTCTATATGGTCAGCGGGAAAATCATCGCAGACGAAGTCCGGCCGGACACGTTTGAAAAATTCGTGGGCTCAGTAACCGTGGCGTTCGCCGTGTGCGCGGCGGCGATTGACACCAAGAGCTGCGAGAAAGTCGGCAAATCCTTAGTCGCCATGGCCTTTGTGTCCGCCTTGGTGAAAATCGCCAACAAGGAAATGCGCTGCGGCGTCCGGATCCGCATCTAAATACGATGACCTCGCGCTCGCGCGGCGGCGGCTAACGACCGCCGCGCAAGCGCGAGGTCGCGATTTGCGCGCCGTTAGATGGGTCCAGCTAACTTCAAATCGCTCCAGAGGCGGTATACCGCAGCGCGCTGATGACCGATCGGCTTATCATGCTCACGTCTCGAATCAGTGGAGAGAGGCGCCTCATGCCCAAGCTTGTCGGACTTTTCCTACGCGGCGCAGCACTCGGTTTCGCCATCGCCGTTATCGCGGTCATCGGACTGCTCTTGGCGCCGGAAACCCGTCTCGCCCACCTGATTTTTCGCGTCGATGGCGGCATGATCGCGCTCGGCATGCTCACCTTTATGATGTGCCTCACCTTCGGCGGGGCGCAAATCGCCTTCTATGTGCTGATGTTGAACGATAAGGAGGAGTAGCGCGCCGTCGCGGCGCTACTCCTTGAGAAAGGTCAGTCGGGCGCGGTCAACGCTGTCGAACACTGCGCCGTCCGCCAACGCCTTCGCCAGCGAGGTCGCAAAGGCGGTCAACGCCTCTCGCGTGTCGAACATGCAGTGAAGGATGCCACTTTTAACTTCTGAGCGCGCCCCAGCGGCGCGCGCCATTTCGACCAACGCCTTATCCCGCTGCGCGCAACCGGCGGACAGAAAAACGGTCTCGCCGTCTCGTATGGCGATCGCGACAATGTCGCCTTGATCCGCGTCGCCCGCATCCTCCGGCCGTGGGACGTTCGCCGCGACATAGATCCCATCCGCCAGCCGCCAGACTCTGACGCGCCCCGCTTCCCTCATCTCGCCGTCGGCCTCGCCCTCCTGATAGAGGTAGCTGCCGTCGGACCAAACCAACTTAAGCCGAGCGCCCTTGACTAAGGTGAGATGCGCTTCCGAGAACAGCCTCTCAGATTGCCCGCCATTCAGCAGTTTGCCGGGCAGGGCGTAGCACCCCGACACAAGCGACGTCAGAAGCAAAATGCAGAGAAGGGCGAACCTGCGACGGGCGCGAGGAAGCAAGACAGACATGGGCGGCTCCTATGCAAGCGGACCGCAGACGGCCAGCGGCCATAGCTGATGCTTGCATGAGAATCAGGCGCAACCATGGTCGCCAGAGTCTCAACGATCGTCGATGGACGGTCGACCCCGCGCAACGCCGCCGGAGCTATTCAGCAATCCCGGCGGCGCAACGACCAAGCGCTGCGATCAGAGGCCGCGCATATCCACGATAAGTTTGCCGTCATCCGGCAATTCACCTGGATTGGCGAACCAGACTTGTCCGCGAAGGCGAGTCTCGATGCGCAAGGCGTCTTCCAGGCGCTTGGTGAGCTCTGGCGTCTCCTGGCCCTCACACAGCAAGCGCATCACGTCTTTGCCGCCCTCTTCGATCACCTCAAGCCGCACTTTGGCGATTTCAGGCGCTCGCTTCAGCACCGCTTCGACCTGCCGCGGATGCACGAACATGCCGCGCACCTTGGTCGTCTGATCCGCACGCCCCATCCATCCTTTGATCCGGCGATTGGTCCGGCCGCATTTGCTCGGGCCTTCGGCGAAAGCGGAAAGATCGCCGGTGCCCAGACGGATCAGCGGATACGCAGCGTCAAAGGTGGTGGCGACAATCTCGCCAATCTCGCCCTCTTCCACCGCTTCGCCGCCGCCCGGCCGCACAATCTCAAGCACGCAGCCTTCATCGACGATCATACCGTCCGCCGGATCCTCGGTCTCATAGGCCAGCAGCCCCAGCTCCGCGGTGCCGTAACATTGGCGCACGCGCACGCCGCGCTCTTCATACCAGGCGCGCGTTTGGGGAAACAGCGGCCCTCCGGTCACGAGCGCACGGCGCATCGTCGTAATCGGCGTCCCCATCTCATCCGCTTTTTGCATGATGATCTGTAGGAAGTCCGGCGTGCCGACATAGCCGGTAATGCCGAGCCGATTGATCGCCTGAACCTGCGTCTCCGTGTTGCCCACGCCGCCCGGAAACACAGCGCAGCCGACAGCGGCCGCTGCGCCGTCAAACATGAACCCGGCAGGGGTCAGGTGATAGCTGAAGCAGTTGGTGATCCGATCGCCCTTGCGAAAGCCGGCGGCATACATGGCGCGCGCCATCCGCCAATGATCCTTCTCCCCCGCGCCCTGTGCTTCGGCGATCGGGCCAGGCGACAGAAACAGCCGCCGCATGGCGCCGACTTCCTCGGTCTCCAGCCCGCCCAGCGGCGGCTCCTGCGATTGCAAATCGATCAGGTCGCTTTTCGACAGAACCGGCAACTTCGCGAAAGCGGCGCGATCAATGATCGCGTTGCTGTCCACATCCGCCAGCACGCGGCGATAGTAGGATGAATTCGCCTTCGCTCGCGCGATCTGCAGCCGCAGATCGACAAAAAGATCCTCCTCCCGCGTCTTCGGATCGCGGGCCTCCAGGGCGTCAAAATGATCCATGGCGAGGTCCTCAGTTAGAGCCAGCGCTTACGGCGCTTGAAGGATTTGACCGACTTAAACGACCGGCGTTCTCCGCCGCCAAGGTAGAATTCCTTAACATCCTCGTTGTTCGCCAGCTCCTCCGCCGGCCCATCAAGAACGATTTTGCCGTTTTCCATGATGTAGCCATAGTCGGCCGCCTGCAGCGCCATATTGGCGTTCTGCTCAACCAGCAGGATCGAGATCCCAAGCTCCTTATTCAGGCGCTTGATGATGCCAAAAACCTCTTTCACCAACAGCGGCGACAACCCCATCGACGGCTCGTCCATCAGGATCAGCTTTGGCCGCGCCATCATTGCGCGCCCGATCGCCAGCATCTGCTGCTCGCCGCCGGAGAGATATCCGGCCAGCCCTGTCCGCTCCCGCAAGCGCGGGAAGAATTCGTAGATCTCTTCAATCTCTTTCGTGGTGTTCGCGCCAGGCCGGCTGAACGCGCCCAACCGAAGGTTATCCACCACCGTCATATCCTGAATGACGCCGCGCCCCTCCATCACAAGGAAGACGCCGTTGCGGACCTTCTTGTCGGCGGGAACATACGTCACGTCGGCGCCGTTATAGAGAACTTCGCCCCGCGTGATCGCGCCATCTTCGGTCTCGAGCAGCCCCGCGATCGCCTTCAGCGTCGTCGACTTGCCTGCGCCGTTCGCGCCCAACAGCGCTGTGATCTTGCCGCGGCCGACGCTCATCGACATGCCGCGCAGCACCAGGATCACATCGTTGAACACGACCTCGATGTTGTTCAGCGTGAGGATATCGTCAGTCTTGGCGGCGCCCTCAGGCGCGATTTGGCTCATGCCGTCCATGTCGGTTCTCTCGGCGACGCCATCTTGGCGGAAAAGTCTGAGAGGAGCTCCGGCCGGCCGAACGGACAGCCGGAGCGGGGATGAATTACCGGCCCAGCCAGTCGTCGCGACGTGGCAGCTCGGTCTCAGCGATACGCTCGATTTTGACCTTGCCGTCAGCGAAAGTGCCGCGGTTGATCGCGACTTTCATCAGGCCGCGATGGTCGGTCGTGGTCCAGGTCGACGGCAGGCAGACGCCCTCAAGACCTTTTGGAACCCAATCTTTTTTCGCATACATGCCGTCGCGAATTTTTGCGCCCGTCAGGCCGCCATTCGCCTTCGCCCACTCCATGGCTTCTTTCATGTAGTACGCTGCGCAGATGCCGCGGATGTAGTGGTGGGTCGGCTTCTTGTCGCCCATGCCTTGACCGGCCTCGGCAATCTTACGAACCAGCGCCATGCCGGGCGCGTCTTGCTCGTAGAACGGGGTCGACGATGGGAAGACGAAGCCTTTTGCTTCGGCAGCCATGATCGTCAGATAGTCGCCCGCCCATGGGTTGCCCATGTAGGTGGCCTCAACACCAACGGTCCGGCAGCTTTTCAGCAGCGACACGACCGAACCGCCGAGGTTGCCGACGAAGACATACTGAGCGCCGGATTCTTTGATCGTCAGGCACTGAGCTTTGAAATCGCCTGGCGCCAGCGGCACGACAACCGGCGTCGCAACGGTAAAGCCCAGCTCTTTCGCATATTCAGCGCAAGCCGCCTTTGGCGCGTTTGGATACGGGTGGTTGTCGCCGGTATGCACGAAGATCGGCTTCGCGACACCTTTAGCGTCCGCGTCCGACTTCGCCCACTGGACCAGGGCGCGGCATGCGTCCGAGTAAGACGGCCCATAGAAGAAGTTGAACGGCGCCGGCTTCTTGGTCTTCGGGTTCTTGCCGGTCGGGTCGGTCAAGTGCGCCGAGTAGGAGGCGGACCATACTGGGATCTTGTCACGTGCGACGAATGAGATCAGCGCCTCAGTGTCGCCGGTGCCCCAGCCCTGCAGCGCGACCATGCCGCGGGATTTCCACTGGCTGTACAGGCGGACCGCCTCAGGCACTTTGTAAGCGTAATCGACGGTTTCCAGCTTGATCTTTGTGCCGCCGATGCCGCCTTGCGAGTTGATGTAGTCGACCGCGTCCTTAACGCCCGGGCCATAATGGGAGCCGACGAAAGAGGTTGGGCCGGTAAAGTCGACCAGGTGGCCGACCAGGACACTGTCCTGTGCCATGGCCGAGCCTGCGACGCCGAGTGCGGCGAGGCTCGCGACGGCGGACTTAAGCATCTTCATTGCGTTCTCCCTGTAGTCTGTCAGTTGGCGCACATTTTTTGATTACCGCCGCGCCTTGCGGAGCCGCCCCTCGCATCAGTGCGAGAAGGGGAACAGTTTCCAGCTCGCCCGAATACGCCGCCACAGATGGATCAGCCCTTCAGGTTCGAGGATGAGAAAGAGGATAATCGCGAGGCCAATCGCCATCTCTTTGACATAGGCGACCCCTTGCTGCATGGCCGGGAAGATCTCAGCGAGGCTGCTGGCGAAGCTCTGCATTGTGGGCGGCAACATGAAGATGAACGCCGCGCCGAGCAACGAGCCCGTGACAGAACCAAGACCGCCGATAATGATCATCGCCAGGAATTGGATCGAGAGCAGGATCGTGAAGGCCTCCACCGAAACGAACCCGAGAAAGTGCCCATAGAGCGCGCCGGCAAGGCCAGCGAAGAAGCTGGAGACGCCAAACGACAGAACCCGATATTTCGTCAGGTTGATCCCCATTATCTCGGCTGAGAGATAATGGTCGCGCACCGCCACGAAGGCGCGCCCATCGCGAGACCGCCGCAGGTTCGAAACGCCGATGAAGCTAATGATCACCCAGAACAGCACGACATAGTAGAACCAGCGGTCATCCGCGAGCGACAAGCCCGCCAGCACGGGGCGATCCGCCGTTACGCCGTAGCCTTCCGTGAACCATGTGGCGCGAGCGAAGAAATCCTCGAGGATGAACTGCGCCGCCAATGTCGCGATGGCGAGATAGAGGCCTTTCAAGCGCGCCGCCGGCAGCCCGAACAAAAACCCGACCAGCGCCGTAACGATGCCCGCTGCCGGGATGGCCAGCAGCACCGGCACCGAAAAGTTGTTCACCAGATAGGCCGAGCTAAACGCCCCAAAGCCGAAGAAAGCGGCGTGACCGAGCGAAATCTGCCCCGTAAAGCCGACCAGAACGTTCAGCCCAAGGGCCGCGATGGCCAAAATGCCGATCTGGATCAGGTTCGAGATCATTGCGGTGCTGACCACCGCCGGCATCGTCCACGAAATGATCGGCATCAGCGCGGCGAGCAGTGTGATCGCGACGGCCGCCCTGAAAGCAGGCCGCGTCTTATACAGCGACGCGTCTTCAGCGTAAGTGGTCCGAAAATCGCCGCAAGGGCGCGGATAAGGCACATGCGACATTGTCTTAGACCCTTTCGATGTCTTTGGTGCCGAACAGGCCGTACGGCTTGATCATCAGGATCAGGATCAGCACGTAGAAGGGCGCAACCTTGTACATGTTGCCGACCTTCAGAATTTGCCCGTCGACGAATTCAGCGCCGTTCTCCAGCACCCCGATGATGACGCCGCCCAAGATGGCGCCGACGATCGAATCGAGCCCGCCGACAATGACCGCCGGGAATACTTTGATGCCGATAAAGGCGAGACCAGTAGAGACGCCGTTGACGAGGCCCAGAACAATCCCGGCGATTGCCGAGACCAGCGCAGAAATCGCCCAGGCCATCGCGAAGACTTGTCGTGTCGAAATGCCAAGGCTGGCCGCGACCTGCTGATTAAACGCCGTGGCGCGCATCGCCAGCCCCCAGCGCGAGTATTTAAAGAACCAGAAGAAGGCCAGCATAACGACAATCGACAGAACAAAGCTGAGCAGATAGCCGGCCTCGACTTGCAGCCCGCCAATCTCGATTTTCCAGCCGCCGAAAATATCTGGGAAGCTTTCAGCATTGTTGCCAAACACCCAATTCATCAGCGCCTGCATAAAGATCGACAAGCCGATCGTCGCCATAATCACCGAGATGATCGGCTCCCCAACCAGCGGCCGCAGCACCACCACCTGCACGATCACGCCGTACAGCGTCATAAAGACCAGCGCGAACAGGAAGGCGGGGATGAAGTGCAACTCCATCCAGGCGATCATTGACCAACACACCCAGGCGCCGAGCACCACGAACTCGCCTTGAGCGAAGTTCACCACCTGGGTCGACTTGTAGATCAGCACGAAGCACATCGCGACAACGCCATACAGCATGCCGACGATGACGCCATTCAGCAGCAGCTGCAGCAGAAGGTTCCAATTGAGATCCATGATTACTCCGCCGCCTCCAGCTGCTCTGCGCCGATCCGCTCAATGCCGAGCGTCGTCACGACCCGTTGGCTCGATCCATCCTGGAAGTGGATGACCGTATCGACATGCACCGACGGCGCTTCCGAATAGATCGAGCCGATAATATCCCCGTATTTTTCCGCAATAACGCCGCGCCGCACTTTCTTCGTCCGCGTCAGCTCGCCATCATCGGCATCCAATTCCTTGTAAAGAAGAAGGAATTTTTGGATTCTCTGCATCGGCGGCAAGGTGGCGTTCACCCGCTCCACCTCCTCGCGAATGAGATCATAGACCTCACGCCGCGCGGAAAGATCTGTGTAGGTCGTGAAGCTGATGCGACGCTCTTCCGCCCATTTGGAAACGATTGGGAAGCGAATGCAGATCATCGCCGACAGGTAGGGCCGATCTTTCCCGAGGATCACGGCTTCCGCGATGAAGGTCGAGAATTTCAGCTTGTTCTCAATGAACTGCGGCGAGAAACGAACACCGGTGGAGGTGGTCGACATATCTTTGATCCGGTCAATCACGACCAGATGGCCTTTCTCGGTCAAGTAGCCGGCGTCCCCGGTCAGGAACCAGCCTTCTTCGTCGAAGCTCTCCGCCGATTCCTCCGGCTGCTTGTAATAGCCGCTCATCATGTTCGGGTGGCGAACGAGAATCTCACCGAGGCCTTCGGCGTCCGGCTCTTTAATTTTCAGTTCGCATCCCGGCATCGGGTAGCCGACCGTTTCATTGTCGACATCGCCGTCTTTGTGAATGGTGTGCGCGCCCAAAGCTTCCGTTTGCCCGTAGAGCTGCTTCAGCGGTACGCCCATCGCCTGGAAATACTTGAACGTGTCCGGCCCCATCGCGGCGCCGCCGGTGGCGGCGGAGGCGAGGCGCGAGAAACCGAGCCGATCGCGCAGCGCGCGGAACAGCAGCGGCTCAACCAGGCCAGGCTTACGCCCACCGTCGATCGCCTTAGCGCCCGATTTGACGCCCCACTCGTAAATCGCGCGCTTCCAACCGCTCGCATCCATCATCCGAGCGCGCACATCCGCCGCGACGACTTCCCAAACCCGGGGCGACAGCAGCACAAATGTCGGTCCGATCTCACGCATGTCGGCCATTGCCGTATGCTGTTCCTCAGGGAAGTTGACCTTCATCCGCGAAACGAAGTTCCAGGCGACGGAGTACATCTGCTCCATCACCCAAGAAAGCGGCAGCACCGCCAGATACTCATCCTGCGGCCCGCGGGCGTCCGCGCGCAAATAACTGTAAGCGTGACCCAGGAACGCGCTGTTTTTCCAGATCGCCAACTTGGGGTTGGAGGTGGTGCCCGACGTCGTACACAGCACGGACGCATCGTCGCCCGATGTCGCAGCAACCATGTCGCCGTAGCGCGAGGGGGCTTTGTCGAGCGCCGCCTGCCCCAGCGCCTCAAGCTCATCGATCGGCATCAGCCGCGGATCGTCATATTTCCGCATGCCGCGCACATCGTGATACACGATCTTGCGCACCGATGGGATTTGCGCCCCAAGCTCAAGCAGCTTATCGACCTGCTCTTCATCCTCGGCGACGATCACCTTGGGCTTCGCGTGGCCGATCAGATACAGGATTTCCTGCTCCAGCGCGTCACGATAAACGCCCAAGCTGTGCGCACGGCACGCATGCGCCGCAACCTCGCCCCAAACCCACTCGGGGCGGTTGTCGCCGATCAGAGCCACGACATCGCCAGGCGCAACCCCCAGCTCCGCAAAGCCCACCGCCATTCGGGAGACATGGCCTTCAACATCGGCCCATGAGTAGGCGCGCCAGATGCCGTATTCTTTCTCCCGCTGCGCAATATCAGCCGGCCAATTGGCGGCGTTATGCTGCAGAAGCTTGGGAAGGCTGTCATGCTTGGCGACGTCCGCGATGAAGTCAGCGGCCGGCGCCCATCCGATCTCGTCTCCGGTTACCGTTAGACGCGCGCTCACGCTCCTACTCCTTCCGGCTGTTTTGAGGGCATCGCCTCGGCTTCTTCGTCATGGAGAAGCTCATCTTCCTCGCCGAGATAGGCGCGCTTGACGTGCTCGTCGGCCATCACCTCTTCCGGCGTGCCGCCGGCGATCAGCTTGCCAAAATCAAGCACAATGACGCGATCGGACAGATCCACGACCACGCCCATATCGTGCTCAATCATCACGATGGTCATGTTGAACTCTTGGCCGAGATCCACGATGTACCGGGCCATGTCCTCTTTTTCTTCGAGGTTCATGCCCGCCATCGGCTCATCCAGCAGGATCAGCTCCGGCTCGATCGCCACCGCGCGCGCCAGCTCGACCCGCTTGCGCAAGCCGTAGGAAAGCGTGCCCGCCGGCTCATTGCGCACATGCTGGATTTCGAGGAAGTCGATGATCTCCTCGACGCGCTTCCGGTGGGCCAACTCCTCCCGCCGCGCCCCGCTCGCCCAATAGAGCATGCCGGTGATCACGTTGTTTTTCAGCAGGTGGTGGCGACCAACGAGAATGTTGTCCAGCACGCTCATATGGCCAAACAGGGCCAAGTTTTGGAATGTGCGGCCGATTCCCAAACGCGCCCGGTCGTTGATTGAACGGCCCAGCAACTGCTCGCCGCGGAAGCGGATGGAGCCCTCATTCGGGCGATAGCGCCCGGAGATGCAGTTGAGCAGCGAGGTTTTGCCAGCTCCGTTTGGCCCAATGATCGAGAACAGCTCTCCGCGCTCGACATGGAAACTGACATTGTTGAGTGCGCGCACGCCGCCAAAGCGCAGCGACACGCCCTCAACCTCGAGCATGCGCTCGGGTTGGGTCACAGCGTATTCCTCCCTGCCCGGCGTTTTTCGCCGGCGACTATGCGCCTTCGTTATTGCTCGGCGCTTTGTGATCTTGATCCGATCAGAGCCCCAGGAATGTTGCAAGAGTTTTGCAATTTTGATCTTTCGAGACAAAATTATGAAACAAACCGAGACCTTGCTTCAGGGCGGTACGCGGCGATTGCGGGAGACGGGGATGTTCAAAGGTTGGCGGCCAGATGCATACAATCGGGATACATCTCATTCTGACCACAGCTTCGCGCTGATCCAGGCCGGCCTCGATAATATCGACCAGGGGATTACGATCTTCGACGGCGACTTGCGCTTGGTGTTCGCAAATGTGCGCATTCAGGAGCTGCTGGACGTGCCGCCCCATATCATGCGAACCGGCGTCGATTTCGAAGAGGTCATTCGATTTAACGCCGAACGCGGCGAATATGGGCCTGGCGATGTGGAAAAACTCGTCGCCGAACGCGTCGCAGCCGCCCGCCAGTTCGTCGCCCATACGTTGGAGCGGATCCGTCCGAACGGCGTCGTGCTCAAGGTCAGCGGATGGCCGCTCGACAATGGCGGGTTTGCGACGATCTACACTGATGTCACCGATCAGCGCCGACGTGAGGAGACGCTGGAGAGCCTGGTCTCCAAGCGCACCGAAGATCTGCGCCGCAATGAAGAGCGCCTGCGCCTGATCGCCAACGAAGTCCCCGCAGGGATCGCCTATATCGACTGCGACAAGGTGTTTGAATTTGTCAACGCCCGCTTCGCCAGCGCCTACCAGACGACGCCGGACGAGCTGATCGGACGGAGTGCGAATGAAATCATGTCGGCGGCGACAATGGCGATCGCCGGCCCGAATTTCGAACGCGCGCGACGCGGAGAAGCCGTTGATTTTGACATGACAATCCGCCTGAAAGATCGTCCAGAGATGGAGGTGCGCACCTTCTTGCGCCCAGATGGCGGGCCGAACTCGGGAATCCACGGCTTCTACGTGCTGTCGGTGAACGTCACCAAACAGAAGCGGGCGGAAGCAGCCCTTTCCATGGCGCAGAAAATGGAGGCCGTGGGGCAGCTCTCCAGCGGCGTCGCGCACGATTTCAACAATTTACTCGCTGTCATCCTGGGTAATCTGACCCCAGTGGCGGCGGAATTGCGCGAATCCGGAGCCACCGGCTCAGCACTGGCGAACGATATGCTGGATCCCGCGATCCGCGCGGCGCGACGCGGCGCCGATCTGACCGCCAGGCTGCTCGCGGTCGCCCGACGCCAACCGGTTGAGGCGCGGCCGGTGGATATCGGCGAGGCGATCCAGAACCTTGCGAAACTGGTGAGCGCGTCACTGCCGGAGCGGGTCAAGCTGGATCTTGAAACGCGCGCAGGCGGCGCGGCCAACACAGGACATTGGGCGGAGGTTGACCCGACGCAGTTGGAAACCGCCCTGTTGAACTTGGCGATGAATGCGCGCGACGCTATTCCGGCGGGATCGGCAGGCCAAGTGCGCATATCGCTCCGCACACGGCGGCTGCGGGGCGTGGCGGCGGAAGCGATCGGGCTGGCGCCTGGCGACTATGTGGAAATCGCCGTCGCCGATAACGGCGTTGGCGTGCCGCCCGATGCGCGCAGCCGTATTTTTGAACCCTTCTTTTCCACCAAAACTGATCGCGGCGGTTCCGGCCTTGGGTTGGCCCTGGTCTACAGTTTCGCACAGGAAGCGGGCGGGCAGGTGAATATGACCAGCAGCCTGGGCAAGGGCTCCCGCTTCGCCCTGCTGCTGCCCGCAGTCGCCCCCGGACTGGCGACGCCGGACGATCGACCTGTTGATGAAACGCCTCTCTCCGGCCGGCTGGTGCTGCTGGTCGAGGATGATGCAGGCGTTCGTCGCGTGCTGACGCGCATGCTGTGCGATCTGGGTATGGGAGTGCTGGAGGCGGAAGATGTCGAAGAAGCGCAACGGTTGCTTGCCGCCGTGCCTGATGTATCGTTCGTCCTCAGCGACATTGCGATGCCGGGCGACCTAAACGGGGCCGACCTCGCCGAACAACTTGCAGATGAACGGCCCGATCTCCCCGTAGCCTTGATGACGGCGCATGGGCGCGACCGGCTTCCAGGCGCAACACACCGTTTTCAGGGGCCGGTACTGCGCAAACCATTCGAACGCGCAGCCCTGGTGAACGCGTTTGCCGCAGCCGAAGCGGCGGCCCAAACAGAAAACAAATAAAATGACCCGACAGGTGTACATTCTCGAGGACGAAGCCGACGCGGCGCAATTGTTTGAGCGCGCGCTGGCCGCGGAGGGGTTTCAAACCCGGCTCTTCGGACGGATCGCGGACTTTTGCGACGCGCTCGCTGCGCAATGCCCAGATCTATGCATCGTCGATCTCGGCTTGCCTGACGGCGACGGCGCCGAACTGCTCGGCCGCGAGCTTGCCGCCGCCGAGGCGCCGACCATCATCGTGTCGGGCCGCGGCGCGCTGGCTGACAAGCTCCGCGGGTTGGAGGCGGGGGCGGAGGACTATTTGGTCAAGCCCTTCGATCCCGCGGAGCTCGCCGCGCGCGCGCAAGTCGTCCTGCGGCGCCGCAGCAACGCCGCGCGGGCGCAGAAGCCGGACGAGATCGCCGCCTTCGCGGGCTGGCGCGTTAATTTCTCGACATTTCACCTGATCGCGACGGACGATACGGAAGACGGGCTGAGCAAAGCCGAGGCCGCGCTGTTGCGCGCCTTTGTTGACGCGCCGGGGCGCGTGCTCAGTCGGACGGCGTTGCTTGAGATCTGCGCCCCTTTGGGCGACGAAGCGTTCGATCGCGCGATAGACGTGCGGGTCTCGCGCCTCCGCAAGAAGCTCGGCGACGACCCAAAGCGACCGACGCTGATCAAAACAGTATATGGCGCAGGCTATGTTTTCGCCGCCAAAGTTGAGTGGCTTTCGCGTTAGCCCGCCTGCAGCGGGGTGCAAGTCCCCATGCGCCATTGCCGCGTCTACCGAGCCGTCGCAACGCCCAGGTGAGCGGCGCAGGTCTTTACAACCGGCTGCTCCATCATCGGCTCAGACAGGCGCGGCTTGTGCGCGCTGCTGGCGAATAGCGGCATAAATCCAAGCGCCCAGTCATCTTTGTAGAGCTGGAACACCACGCAATTGCAGAACTCGCCGCGTTGGCTCCGCAGCAGCGCCGACGCCGAAACGTTGCGCTCGATCCCTTTCGCGCATCCGTCAATCGCCGCAGTGATCATCCGGCTTTTGTGAACCAAGCCATGAAAGTAGAGCCCAACAAACAACGCGAGAAAAGCGGCGGCGCCCGCCATCGCCAATTTTATCTTCCGCAGCATGCCCGGCCCCAATTTCCCCGCCACGGACTCCGAAAACGCGGGTCAAACACGATCGTCCCCGCGCTGTCAAAATCGCCCCCGCGCCATAACAGCCTCGATCGCTGTTAAACATCCTTCACCGCGCAGGCTGCCCCAACCTCATGGCAAAATGGCGACGGTCGACGCGAGGTCGCCCAGCGCCCACTGATGTTTCATAGAACCATCAGCAGGCTTTAGGGGCGTTGTGACGCGATTCGGGCCAAAATGCCGGCCGGATCCATGACACCGTGGAAGGTTTTCGCCGCCTCCAACCCCTCGCCAGGCCGCGCGATCTCCCGATCGACCATCAGCGCGAAGGCGCGCTCAAATAGCAGCGTTACATCATGCGCGTCGCGCCGTTCCGCCGCGATCCTCATCGCGTTGACCGCGCACCCCAGCTGGCTCTTTTCGGGAAATCGCGGCAGCTCGCGCAGGAATTTCTCAGCTTTGAACAGGCGCGAAGCGTATCGGCAGAGCTCAGAACCGCCGATAGCAGCATAGGAGCCGCTGCCCAGCAGCACGGGCGGGCCCGGCGGAAGCCGCCGCATCAGCCGCTGATACGCGCTCTCAGCCATCGGAGCGTCAAACATCATAAACATAAGCGCCGTCGCCATGCGGGGGTCTGGCGGCGTTACGTAACTGAACTCCGTTCCGCGCGAGACTTTCCTCCGTGGAAACAAATCTTCGATCCATCGATCCTCGGCCATCAAGCGGCGGAACTGCCGGGCGTCGCCACGCAGAAATGCGCCATAGGCAAAGTGATAGCGATAGCGGACGGCCTGGCGACGGCCGCCGATGCTCCGCACCCACGCATTGCGGACCGCGCCGCCATAGTATCCCGCCAGGATCGCATCGGCGTGGCTGAACCTTCGCAACATCTGTCGCCCGCGTGGCTCCGACTGAACGGCCCTCGCCAATAAAACACGCAGCGCCGGCAGCGCCTCCAACCGACCAGCAACAGAGTTTGGCGCGAACTGATTTGGCGCAAGCAAGCGTTTTACGCAGAAATACTTACCGGTCCGAGCCACCGTCGCGCCACAGAACTTGACACTCGCATCAAAAGACGCCCGCAAATATGCGCGCATGACCGCTTCGGAGAGAATATAGGGCGATGCCCACGCCGAAAACTCAGCCGTTCTATCGACGTTGTTTTCGCGCCGCCATTTAATAAGCGCGTCCCGAGTGCACCCGCGCCCGAGAACGCACGCTTCCAAACTGTTGACGATCGTCTCGCCCAAGGCTTTGGCCTGCGGATCTTTGATTTTCGCGACCGTGACGCGATAGGTCTTAAGGGCTTGCAGGACAGTCGGCCGCCGAACTGCGGCGGCGCGTTTAAGCGCCCCTTTTGACGTCACAGCCCGCGCTTTGATCCGACGTTTCTTATTCGCGGCCATTTGCTTGGGCGACGCGCCCGACAGCTTCTCTAACTCTTCAAGCTCAACCAAAATGCGGTTAAACTGATCATCCGACACATAGCCGACATACACTCGGAAGTTTTCGAGCAGAAAAAAGCCGCGCAGCGCAGGCGTGTCGATCCGGCGGGTAAATTTCTCAAACCACGTGCGAACCTCTCGGTTCTTCAGACATCGCCCCACCAAGGTGAGCGGGGCCAGCGCGCCCCCCTCCTTTACAAGCGCGGTCTCGGGACCTGCTAACCGTAGAGCGCGCTGATACGCGTTGCGGTTCTGGCACAGCGCACGCACGGCCCGCGCGTCCCCCGCCGCCGCCAGACGCATAAGCCGCGCCGACGCCCATTTATTGAAAGACGCTAGGCATCCTTCGCCCCCGGCGCGCACGCATTCGCGCGCCTCATCAAGCAATCGAGTACGCGCCGCCCCATCATCGGGATCTTGCGCCAGCGCGACTTGCCCAATTCCCACCAGCAGCGCCAACACAATCAAAAAATATCGCACCACAAGCTCCCCTCACCGCCATCCGCACACTGTCAACCGCCAGCTCGCTGATATGTCAACAACGTCGCCGCGAAGGGAGCTGCGCCGCCCGCCATCGAAGAGGGGCCTACGATGCGCCCAGCAATAGCGCCAGCGTCAGCGGGATAAATAGGATGGAAAGCGCCGTGGAAACAACGACAAGGCCCGCCACCTCCTCCGGCTCCGCGTCATATTTCAGCGCGAGTAGATAATTCGTAATCGGAGCCGGCATAATCGCCTGCAGCACCAGGACGGAAAACACCGCGCCCGACAATCCAAAAGCAATGCCGATCCCGACGCCGATTGCGCCGGCCGCCACAAAGCGCACACAGGCGACCACCGCGGCGCGAAGAACAGACGCCACCTTGATGCGGCTGATCGAGACGCCGAGCGTCAACAGCATCAGCGGAATGCCGAGCTGCCCCAACAGAGCGATGGCTTTGTCCAGAAAACCTGACGGCTTCAGCCCGAAATAAGAACAGCCAACGCCGATCAGCGCCGCCCAAACCATCGGCTGCCGCGCCGCCTCCCACCCCCTTCCAGGTCCGGCGACATAGGCGAGCCCAATCGAAAATTGCAGCGCGACCATCACCGCAAACAGCACGATCGCCAGCGCCAACCCCTTTTCCCCGAATGCAAATAGCGCAATCGGCAAACCGATATTGCCGCTATTGTTGAAAACGCTGGGCGGCAGGAAAGTTCTGAGCTGAAGCCCCGCCGCTCGAAAGCCGATCCCGAAGATGAGCGCGAACGCGCCATAGAGCGCAACGGTCGCCAGCGCGATCTCGCGCAGCGCGGTCGGCTCCAGCGGCGTGCGGGAGAGCGTCGAGAAGATCAGCGCCGGCAGCGCCCACATCATCGCCAGCCGCGTGACGAAGGGAATGTCATACGGCGCGCCGGAGCGCGCCCAACCATACCCCACCGCCGCAAGAAAGAACGCCGGCGCGGTGATCTCAAGAACGTTAAATATCATACGAGGTAAGAAATTGGACCTACGGGGAGACAGCCCGGACCGGATCGGCGGAGCGCGGAATATGCGAACTAGCGCACAGCGGCCGTCCGAACGCAATGGCCCGATAAGGCGGCGCGTCAATGCGCGAAACGCCAAGCGCGAATGCGCAAAACACCAGGGGCGAATGCGCGAAACGCTATGTGCGAACCATAGCGAGCGCGACGAAAGCGGCTTTTTCGCGCATTTGCGCCAACGATTGTCAGGTTAAACACCGCGGGGACACAGCGGCGGTCAAAGGCTGGGAGCCCACGAGGAAGGATTCTGGCGCTATGCGGGCGCGGCGGAACCGACTGGATCGGCAGAGGGAGCGCCGCTAAATGTTTCTTGAGATTTTGACATCGAGCCGTCTCAACTGGGATATCTTCTTCGTTGCTCTGATGTTGGCGTGGCTCGCGGCCTGCTATTTTTTTCTATACCAATCATTATTCTACACGGAATCTGAAAAACGCGCCAAAGAAATTGAGAACATCAACATTTCAATTGAAAGCGCCTACGGCAATAACGGCAGAGGGGCAGCGCAAGCTCTTTTTTATATACTAATAGCCTTGGTATTTTTTACGGCGCCCAGCTGGACGTTTTACTTTGTCGCTAAACCGGATCTCGATGTTTCATCCATTAGCGAAAGATGCGCATATAAAACAGATTTATTCTCATATCTGATTTACGCGGCCTGCGCCATCATGAATGGCTTCGGCAATTTTTTCGAGGTCGTGGATCTTTCTGGATTTTTTGACTGGCCGCTGCATACGAAACTAGCATGCGTAATTTCCCTCATTATCAGCGTCTTGACGCGGCGGATTTTGTCAAAAATTGCGGGCGTCGGCGTTCTGCTTATTATTGTATATTTCGTCGGGCTCTGGCTCTTTTCTTAAAGTCTCAGCAGGAACGGCCCAGCGGCAAGCTGTGGCTGGCGGCCAAGCGGTTGGATTGGATCGAGAAACCCAATCCAATCCAACCGCGCGCCCGGCGCCCCGCCTGACAGAGATTTATCAATCAATGGCGTGGATCGTTGGAAGGAACGCCGCCCTACGCGTGGGAGATGGCGACGCCGGAGCCCAAGGAGACTGCATCGATGGGAATGCCGCCAAGTCAGAAAGCGATCGTGCCGTTCGTCAGCGTCGAGAATATGATGAAGCTGGTTCACTCGATCGGCGTGGAGCAGACCCTGATCGAACTCGCGCACTATATCGAAGCTGATTTCCGCCGCTGGGAACAGTTCGATAAAACACCCCGCGTCGCCTCGCATTCGCCGGACGGGGTGATTGAGCTCATGCCCACAAGCGACGGGCACGCCTATGGCTTCAAATACGTCAACGGACACCCCAAAAATACGCGCGCCGGGCTGCAGACCGTCACCGCCTTTGGCGTTTTGTCGGATGTCGACAGCGGCTATCCGATGCTGATCACAGAGATGACGCTTCTGACCGCGCTGCGCACCGCCGCGACCTCAGCGATGGCGGCGCAGCGCCTGGCGCCGCCCGCGGCCACGACAATGGCGATGATCGGAAATGGCGCGCAATGCGAGTTCCAAGCGCTCGCCTTCAAAGCCGTGCTCGGCGTCACGGCCGTGCACCTCTATGACATCGATCCAGCCGCGACGGCGAAGGCGCAGCGGAACCTTGCCGGCCATGGCCTCAGCGTCACGGCATGTCGATCGCCTGAACACGCGATGGAGGGCGCTCAAATCATCACCACCTGCACGGCGGACAAACAATATGCGACGATCTTGACGGACAACATGGTCGGCGCCGGCGTCCATATCAACGCGATCGGCGGCGACTGCCCCGGCAAGACGGAGCTGCACGCCGATATCTTGCGGCGGGCCGAGATCTTCGTTGAATATCCGGAGCAGACGCGGATCGAAGGGGAGATCCAACAATTGCCGGACGACTATCCGGTGCGCGAGCTCTGGCGGGTCGTCGCGGGATTGGAGGATGGCCGCGCCAGCGCGGATCAGATCACCCTGTTCGACAGCGTCGGCTTTGCGATTGAGGATTTCTCAGCACTGCGGTTTGTCCGTGATCAGATTATCGAGCGGCCCTTCTATGAGCCGCTCGATTTGCTGGCGGACCCTGATGATCCGCGGGACCTGTTCGGCATGCTCCAACGCGCGACGCCATAACCTCAAGCGCCGGCGCATGCCGCCTCCTCAGCCCTAGAGCGATTTGAAGTTAGATGGACCCATCTAACGGCTCGCAAATCGCGACCAAACAGAGACTTAGAGCTTGTTGATGGTTCCGTGAAACATCAAC
>JALEGB010000070.1 GCA_022760355.1 Neomegalonema sp. | reverse complement strand
GCAGCTGCGCGCCATGGCAGATTGCGGCGACCGGCTTGTCAGTTTCGAAGAAATGGCGCACGGCGGCGATCACTTTGGGGTCGAGGCGCAAATATTCGGGCGCCCTTCCGCCGGGGACCACCAGCGCATCGTAGGAAGCGACGTCGATATCATCGAACGTCGTATTGAGCGCGAAGCGATGTCCTGGTTTCTCGGTGTAGGTTTGGTCGCCTTCAAAGTCATGAATCGCAGTCGCGATGGTGTCGCCGGCTTTTTTGCCTGGGCAGACAGCGTCGACCTTGCAGCCAACGGCGAGCAACGCCTGAAACGGGACCATGATTTCATAGTCCTCGCCAAAGTCGCCGGTGATCATTAGAATTTTTTTGGTCATGGGGCCTCCCAAGCTGCGTTGATCGCAGCTTTTGCTCGGCGCAGTGCGCGCCTTGACTGAGAGGTTAGCGTTTCGCCGCGAGAGGGAGGTGGTAGCGGGCTGTTACGCCGCCGCCTCGTTCGTGGCTTTTTTGCATCGGCGCGCCGGCTCAGCCTTCAAATGGCCATTTAGTTAACGTGCCGCCGCCGCGTGGCCGCCCCGCGCCGACCAAAGCTGATGACAATCTAACCAAGACGCGCCGCCTTCCAACCCGCGCTCCAAGCGGTTATCGAGGAAGCGCAGAGTTTTCGGCCGGTCTTTTTACCCGCTTGGGTTGGGCTCGGCTCGCTAGTGTCCATCGCGCGTTCGGATTGCGGGCGCGCAGAAATGCGTTCAGGGAGCGACGAATGACAACCCAAAGCACCACACGCGCCAAGAACCGCTACATCAACCGCTACGCCGCCGCCTTCGCCGTTTGCGCCGCAGGGCTCGCCTTCGCTGCGACGCCTGCTGCCGCTGAAACCCCAACTTGCCTGGTCGACAAGGACGTCACTGTCATCGTCGATCAGTTCATCCCCGCTTTCGCCGTTGCGCGTCCTGGCCCCACTGGCCCGGTCGTCGTCATCAACCCGGACCGCGGCGTCGGGCTGGGCGTTGAGACACAGGCATGGCTGCTTGAGCGTCAGTGCTATTTGGTTAAAAAAGTTGGCGCTGACGCGCCGACCGGCACCAATGGCCTGTTGGAGTTCTCGCCAGGCGAGCATAAAGATGCTGACTGTGAGGCGTATAAGCGCGTGTCCGAAGCAAATGGCGGCCGCGCGACCGTTGTTCGCGTAATCGATCGCGACGTCTCCGCGCAAGCACGCGGCACGTACTGGGATTTTGGCATGGGCGTAGAAGTTCGCCCCATCGCCTCCAGCTCCTGCTCGTAAGCCGGAACTGGCGCATTCTGTTGAGCCGCTCTCCGCCCTGTGCGGCGCGCGGCTCAGTGCGAACCCGCTAATCGCACAAGGAATGCGCGGGCAAGGTCGATAAGAAAGGTCAAGGGGAGAAGGAAATGGCCCAGCCAGTAGAGCAGATTTACACGCAGGGAGTGGCGCATTCCTACGCCGAAAACATCAAGCATTCGCGAACGAACTTCTTTGTTCTGCTGATCGCGCAGCTCTACTGTCTGATCACGATCGAAACCACTCAAGACGCGGCGCTGCTGTCAAATGCGACAACGCAGAAGCTGCCGATTCTTGAAACCACGATCGGTATCGAGACCTTCTATATCATCGCGCCATTGCTGCTGTTGGTGATCTTTGTTCACTTCCAGCTGCATCTGAAGTCCTTCTTCA
Organism: Neomegalonema sp.; assembly: GCA_022760355.1. GTDB lineage: Bacteria > Pseudomonadota > Alphaproteobacteria > Rhodobacterales > Rhodobacteraceae > JALEGB01. Next base: position 12,865 of record JALEGB010000070.1, on the reverse strand, counting down.
GCTCGATGGTGCAGGCTGCTCGCCACGAAGGGCGGGACCCGGTCCAGCTGGTGGACAACTACCCGTGGTTCATCACCTCCTCGATGACGCGCCGCTACGCGGCGGGGGTCAAAAATGACAGCGGTTTTGCGAGCTGGTTCGAATATGCCGCTGGTTTGATATTCGGCTGGTATTCGACGGCGCTGGTCTGCTTCATGTTCTGGGCCCGGTATTTGGCCGTGCATGATTGGACCATCACGATCTACCACGCTGCGCTCACGTCGCTCGCCTTCGCTGCGGCAGTCTATTTCCTCAATGCGTCCAAGTCGGGGTTGCGTGGCCTGCAGGTGTCAGGTTGGCGCATTATTCCGCGCGGCTTTGCGGTGCTTGTCGGGTTCACTATTCCGTTCTGCGGCCTGCTCTACGGCACCTGGTGGATGTTCGAAGCGCAGGACAAGAACGGCTGCCCGCGCGAACCGAGCGCGATCGGCAAAACCAAATGCGGCGCGTTGTTCCTGCTGCGCAGCCGGCTTGAGCTGGCCGGCATCAACCCGGCCGCGGCGCTGGATGGCGCAGATCTGTCGACCAGGCTGAAAGCAGGTTGGTTCCCATCCGCCGCCCCGACGCTTGAGGAGCTGCAGTTCGTGCGCGGCGCCTCGCTGCCAGGCGTCGATCTGCGCTACGCTTCGGCCCGCGACGCGCTTCTGATCCGCGCCGATCTTTCGAAGTCTAAGTTGCGCCGGGCGACCTTTGACGGCGCCTCCCTGCATGGCGCAATCCTGAGCGGCGCTGATCTGTCGTTCTCCAGCTTCGTGGGCGCGAAGTTTGACCACGCTGTTCTTGGCGGCGCGCGGATGGAGGACTCGGACTTCACCCAAGCATCGCTGCGCCACACAAACTTCGCCGGCGTCAAAACCTTGCGGATGGTCGCGCTGGAGGCTGACTTCAGCAACGCCACCTTGCTCGGCTGCGAGTTCGAGGAGCCGGATTTGCGCCGTAGCGTCTGGACGAAGGCGAAGGCCGAAAGCTGCACCTTCAAAACGGCGCAGTTCGACTTCGCCAAGTTGGACGGCGCCACGATGCGAAGCGTTAAGTTCTTGGACCGCACCAGCATGGGCAAGGTCAGCGCCAATGGCGCCGATTTCCAGGGCGCCGTCTTTGAAGATCTCCAGGCGGTGGGCGCAAAGTTCCGCTCCGCGGATTTCTTCAAAACAACAATCACCGGCGGTCGGTTCCGCCGTGCTGATTTCTCACGCGCGATTTTCAGCGACGCGAAGATCACCGGCGCGAATATGATCGAAGTCTCCCTCCGGGGCGCGGACTTCCGGGGCGCGGCTTTGACCGATGTCGATCTGCGGAAGGCGGATCTGCGGGAAATCAAATTTGGCCGGACCATTTTCAAAGGCGTTAAGCTTGCCGGCGCCGATTTGGTCGATGCTGACTTTAGCGGCGCTGATCTCAGCACCGTCATCGGGCTGACGCAGAAGCAACTCAATCGGGCGTGTGGGGACGCTCGGACGAAGTTGCCCGTGGGGCTGACGCTGAAGACTTGCGGCGCCAGCTAAGACAAACTGGCCGCCAGTCCGCCCCAGCGGCGGGCTGGCGGCCCTTCTCGAACGATTGATTCGCACTCCACGCCGCCGTGCGGATCGAGGTGAGGCGTCCGCTTCATAAATCCAGCGGCGCGGCCGCAAAACAAAGCGCGAAGTACCCAGCTTAATAACGGCTTTATCGAGCCGATTGGGCAAGAACAGCATCGCAACGCCGCATTTATCCTTGTTTTCGGCTCCAGCAGAAAAAATTACTAAAAATTCCGACTCTATTATTGCGTCGAACGTCCAACGCCCGTATGTCCCCGCCACCACATGGTTCCCGGGCCCGCAAGAGGGTGCATTTTCCTCGCGCGGTGACCAAGCTGGGGCTTCTGGGATCTGTATCTACTAGTTGGGGAGGGTCCGCTATGGACGCACGACACCTCTTCCAATTGGGGACCACGGACCTGGGGTCAGGCGCCGCCCAAACGGAAGGTATGTTGGGTTGGGGCGCGGAGGTCGACACTGTCGATCAGCCGCGTCGGGAAACGAAAGCACCCAAAAGCAACCACCACCCGCAAGACGCAGCCCTCGAGGCTGAGGACTTGTCGGGAAATACTGACGACGACCATTTCATCCGCCGTGATGGGAAGGTCTTTGCCGGAACGCATCTTATCATCGAAGTCGTAGACGGCGATGGCTTGGATGATGCGGGTCGGATTGAACGCGCGTTCCGCGATTGCGTTGAGCAATGCGGCGCGACCTTGCTGCATCTGCATCTCCACCGCTTCACGCCGCAAGGCGTTAGCGGCGTTGCTGTTCTCGCTGAGAGCCATATTTCGGTTCACACATGGCCTGAACGACGATATGGGGCGTTCGATGTCTTCATGTGTGGAGACGCGGATCCGCATCGGGCCGTTCCTGTGTTGAAAGACGCTTTCTCAGCAGGCGACGTGCGCGTTACGGAGCTGTTGCGAGGAGACGGTATTGTCTGAGGGTGAAAACAGCAGCGCGGCCACATTCGCCGCGACTGCTATCGAAGGATGGCGCGTTGAGACGCTGTACAGCGACATTGCGCAGGCCTTTAAAGTCAAGAAAGTGCTGCACGAAAGCGCAACCGGCAAACAAGATCTCGCTGTTCTGGACACCGAGCGTCTTGGCCGGGTCCTGTTCCTGGATGGCGTTGTGCAGACGACTGAAGCCGACGAGTTCGTCTATCATGAGATGCTGACCCACGTGCCGCTGTTTGCGCACGGCGCGGCGAAGCGGGTGCTCGTGATTGGCGGCGGCGATGGCGGCATGCTGCGCGAGATCGTGAAGCATAAAGAAGTCGAGAAGATCACCTTGGTCGAAATTGACAAAGGTGTTGTTGATTTCTCGAAAAAGCACTTGCCTTCTTTGTCAGACGGCGCGTTTGACGATGAGCGGGTTGAGGTCGCTTTTGAAGATGGCGCACGTTACGTGAGCCGCTTCAAGCGCAAGACTTTTGATGTGATCATCGTTGATAGCACTGATCCGGAAGGGCCGGGCGCGGCGTTGTTCACCAAAGAGTTCTATCAGAACTGTAAGGAGCGTCTCGGCAAGGGCGGGATCCTCGTTACGCAGAACGGCGTGCCGTTCCTGCAGCCGGATGAACTCCGGGACACGATGACCAAGTTCAGCGAATTGTTCGAAGATCATTCGGCCTATCTCGCCAACGTTCCGACCTACTATGGCGGACCGATGGCGCTGGGTTGGGGATCGGACAGCGCCCGTCGCCGGCAAGTGTCGGAGAAGGTGTTGGAGGATCGGTTCGCTGCTGCGGACATTAAGACCCGATACTACACGCCAGCCGTGCATAAAGCCGCGTTCGCTTTGCCGCGCTACATCGAAGAGCTGATGCCGAAATGAGTTCGGCGCGCCCCGAACTCGTCATCTTCGATTGCGACGGCGTGCTGGTGGACAGTGAGCCCGTCGCCGCTCGGGTAATCGCCGCGCGTTTGACGCAGGCGGGTTGGCCGATCGGAGCTGACGAGTTGGGGCATCGGTTCAAAGGCGGAACATTGTTCGGCGTTCGCGACGAAGTCGTGGCCGCCGGCTTCCCGCTTCCTGAAGATTGGGTCGAGCAGGTCTATGCGGAGCTGTTCGACGCACTTGTCGACACGCCGCCAATCCCCGGCGTTGAGAAGGTGCTGGATCTGCTGGACGTCGCCGGCCTTCCTTATTGTATCGGATCGAACGGTCCGCATACGAAGATGGACGTTACGCTGAAGAGCACGGGGTTGTTTGACCGGTTCCAAGGGCGTCGATTCTCCGCCCGCGAGGTCCCTGCGCCCAAGCCGGCGCCGGACCTGTTTTTACATGCGGCCTCTCAGCTCAACGCCGATCCCACGCGAAGCGTTGTTGTCGGCGATACGCAAGCAGACGCCCGTGCCGCTCAAGCCGCAGGGATGCGTTGCTTTGGCTATGCGGCGGCGACGCCGCAGCAAGATTTTTTGAGCTATGGCGCGACGCCATTTGGCGAGATGGCTGAGCTGCCGGCGCTTTTAGGTCTTTAGCCCGAATGGTTCACCAGAATTGGGGCTGTCATAGCGCGGGCGGCATCAGCAGCGCGCCAGAGAAGGCGCGTGAATTGAACTGGTTCATCCATTAAGCGAGTTGACGCCGCGAACGCCTGATTTGCCTGAACCGACGAGCCGCCTTTTGGCGCCCCTTTTTGCGTTCACGGCAACGCGAGCGTCGCTTATTTCGTGATCGCGGCCGACTGTCTTAGAAGCGTCGTCGTCTGATCTTATAGGCAGAGCCTATAATCCAATCGGAGGCGGCGTTATGCGCGCATTGAAATTCATCACCTGGCCGCTGGAGAGCCGGTACCTGGCGTTTACAGCTGCAATCTTGCTGACGGCGGCTTCGGTTGCAGGCGCTGTTCTCGCGCCGCAGCTATGGGGCCTGTTCGCAATACTGGCGGCGGTGTTCGGCGTTCTTGCGCTCGTAGGGCTGCATGACATTGTTCAAACGCGCCATTCCATCCTGCGCAACTATCCGATCATCGGCCATCTTCGCTTTATCTTCGAAGCGATCCGGCCGGAGATGCGGCAGTATTTCTTTGAGGATGATAAGGATGGCCGCCCATTCGCGCGCGATAAGCGCACCATCGTTTATCAACGCGCAAAGAAGGTGCTCGATAAGCGGCCGTTCGGCACAGTCTATGACGTCTATGAGCCGCCCTATGAATGGCTCAATCATTCAATGGCGCCAGTGCATAATGATCGGGAGAGCTTTCGGCTGCAGATCGGCGGGCTCAACTGCGCGCAGCCCTATCGTTCGTCGGTCTTAAACGTCTCCGGCATGAGCTTTGGGGCCATCAGCCCCAACGCCATCCGCGCAATGAATAAGGGCGCGATGATGGGCGGCTTTGCGCAGGTGACCGGCGAAGGCGCGATCAGCCGCTATCATCGCGAGCATGGCGGTGATCTGATCTGGCAGCTTGGCTCTGGTTATTTCGGCGCCAGAGATGCGGATGGCCGCTTCAATCCGGAGCTGTTCGCAGAAACTGCGGCTGACGCGCAGGTCAAAATGATTGAGCTGAAGCTCAGTCAGGGGGCGAAGCCGGGTCATGGCGGCGTGCTGCCGCAAGCGAAGATCACGAAGGAAATCGCGCAAACGCGTAAAATCCCGCGGGATCGGGATTGCGTGTCCCCGGCGGCGCATCCTGAGTTTTCAAGCCCGATCGGCATGCTGGAGTTTGTTGCGCGGCTGCGCGAACTTTCCGCCGGTAAGCCTGTCGGGATCAAGTTTTGTGTCGGCCACCGGTGGCAGGTGATGGCGCTGTGCAAAGCGATGCTCGAGACAGGGATCACGCCGGACTACATCATGATCGATGGCGCCGAAGGGGGCACGGGCGCTGCGCCGCTTGAGTTTGCGGATCATGTCGGGGTTCCGCTCCGCGAAGGGCTCAGCTACGTGCATAATGCGCTGATTGGGTGCGCGTTGCGGGACAAGATCGCCCTGGGCGCCAGCGGAAAAGTGGCCAGCGCCTTCGACATGGTGCGGGTGATGGCCCTCGGCGCGGATTTTTGCCATGCGGCGCGCGCATTTATGTTCGCGGTCGGCTGCATCCAAGCGCAGAGTTGCCATACCGGCCAATGTCCGACCGGGGTTGCGACGACCGATCCGATCCGTCAGCGCGCTTTGGTGGTGCGGGATAAGGCGAAGCGGGTGCAGAACTATCACCGGTTGACCGTCGATGCTCTGGCGGAAGTTCTTGGATCGGCCGGTCTCAGCCATCCATCTCAGCTCAGCAGTCGTCATGTGTGGCGTCGGGTTGGTTTGGAGATGGCGCGGAACTTCTTTGAACTCTATCCGCATTTGAGTGCTGGGGAGCTGCTGACCGCGCCGACCGAATCGCATCCCCGCTTCGCCCAGCCTTGGTCGCGGGCGCAAGCGGCGAGCTTTGAGCCGGCGGACGGCGCAACCGCGTAATAGGTGGTTGCGGAATTATGCATCTGAGGCCTGCGCGTTGCGCAGGCCTTTTTTGTTTGCGCCTCTTGGGGCGCCGCTACGCGCATCAATTGTATGTAATCATCGCTACAGAGATGTCTGGACTCCCTGTATCGATCGCTACATAGTCTCCTCGTGGCCAATGCGACAGAGGGAGCGAAGGATGTCCAGCGCGACGCAGATTGAAGCGCAGTCGATGACGCCAAAGCCGGAGACCACGCGCGGCGATGGGGCCTCGCGCGGCGATGGGATCGGGCGGATCCAGACGGTGTTCGCCCAGCTGTGCGAGCAGCTGACGCTTCCGGATGTGGATGGCGCAAAGGCGCCGCCGGAACTGCTGGAGGAGTTCAACCTCGGCCAAAGCGGCGATCGCCGCTAACACTCCCCCGCGCACTCTTTCGCTTTTCGGCGGCTCGGCTTAGGTTCCTGCCATGGGCGAAAAGCAAAAACGGCCGGGCGCCGACGCGGAGAAAAGTGTGGGCGGCGCGGCAAAAGGAGCGCGGCGGGCGATGGATGCGGATGCAGTCCGGCGGGCGATGGCGGCGTGCGAGGAGCGGCGGGGGAAAGCGTCGCCCAACGCTGAGCTGTCGAGTAAGGAGCGCATTCTTGAGTGCGCCATCGCTCTGCTGGGCGAGGGCGGTTATACGTCCCTTACAATCTCGGCGATCTGTAAGGCGGCTGACGTTTCGCCAACGTCGATCTATTGGCACTTTGGCGATAAAGCCGGGCTGATGAGTGCGATGGTCAAGTATTCTCTGAAACGCGATATCGACAGATTCGTCGATGAATTGATGATGCGCTTGTCAGAGGACACTTTTATTGACGCATATATCAGGGTGTTGCGAGATTTAATTGTGAATGATCGACCCAGCTGCTGGTCCGTTCTGTCAACATTGGCGGAAGGGCGCAGCGCTGCGCCGGAGGTCGCCGCAGTCGTTAATGAGGCGCGGCGCAAGCAGGTCGAGTTCGCGCAATCCTGGGGCGTCTCGGTGCTGGGCGCTCGGCGGCCCGAAATCTTCGCTGATACGGTCGTCGCCTTCAACACATTCGCCGCCAACGTGTATCAGCAGAGTCGGGACGAACAGGAAATCGATCGGATTCTGACCTCCTTTCGCGGGGCGCTCACGATTCTCGCCAATGAGCTGATGGTTGATCGCAGGTTGGATCAGCCGGGGCTGTTCGCTGCGCTGTCTGAAGCGGGGTATGATCCGACATCGGATGGCGGCTCTCAGGGGGATGGCGGGTGAAGTTGACGCTGATTGAGCAACTGTCTGAGCCGGGGGCGGCGACGCGTCCAAACGAAGATGCGCTGGGCGCGACGCCCAACGCCGCCTTCGTGATCGATGGCGCAACCGGGCTGGCCGAGACGCGGACGATGGCGCAGGGACCAAGCGATGCGGCTTGGCTCGCGGGTTTCTGCGCCGCGCAGCTGGAGCTTGGTTTGCAGAGCGAGGCGCCGCTCGCGCAGATCGTGCGAAGGGTTATCGAAGCGGCGCGCGCCGAGTTCTTCGCTGCGGGCGGCGCCGAAGCGCCAAGATATGCGTGGCCAACCTCCGCGTTTCAGCTGCTGCGGCTGCGTAGGGATGGCGTGTTGGAGACGGCGGGCTTGGGGGATTGCCGTTTAATCCTTCGCGATGCGGCTGGTGTGATCCATTCCGCCAGCGGGCCTCAGCTGGATCGTGCGCGGGAGCAGGCCGCGGCTCGAGCGGCGTTGGAGCGGACTGGCGGTTTCGCGACGAAGGCGACGGAGCGAGATCCGGTAACCTTGGGGAAACTGCGCGAGGGGCGCGCCCGCCAGAATACCGAGGGCGGCTACTGGACCTTGGGTCTTGAGCCCGCAGCGGCCGATCACTTGGCTTGGCGGGCGCTCGACGTCGCCTTGCCGGCGCGCGGCGTCCTAATGAGCGACGGGTTCGTTGATCTCATTGATTTATATGAGGCCTACTCGGAGGCCGAGATCGTCTCGGCTATTTTTGATCGCGGGCTGTCGGCGTTGGCGACGGAACTCAGACGGTTTGAGCGGGAGATCGATCCAGAAGGTGCGCGTTTCGCCCGCTTCAAGCAAAGCGACGATGCGACGGCGATCGCATTTACCCTCGGATGAGGCTCCTCGGGGGGCGAACGGTGCGCCATGCGCTTGCGGGCGCGCTCGGCCTGAGCGCAATTTTTGCGGCCGCAGGCGGGATGGCGGAGGAGCTGGAGGCGCCGGGGCCAAAGGGACCCTTGCGTGGCGAGTATCGCGCCGTCGCCGCTGGCGCGCCGGTGGTTTTGATCATTCCAGGGTCGGGCCCGACGGATCGTGACGGGAACAACCCGTTCGGCCTTCGCACTGACGCCTATAAGATGCTGGCGGAGGCGTTGGCCGGACAGGGGGTCGCCTCGCTGCGGATTGATAAGCGGGGCATGTTTCGCAGCGCCGGCGCGATAGGGGACGCGAACGCCGTCACAGTGGCGGCCTATGCGGATGATGTGCGGCGATGGGTGCAGCTGTTGCGGCGCGTCACGGGCCGCCCCTGTGTCTGGGTCGCCGGTCATAGCGAGGGCGGGCTTGTCGCTCTGCGCGCCGCGGCGACGCCGGACGGAATGTGCGGTTTGATTCTTTTAACGACGCCAGGGCGGCCGCTTGGCGTGCTGTTGCGTCGGCAGCTCGCCGCCAATCCCTTCAATGTGGTCCTCCTGCCCCACGCCTACTGGGCCATTTCCGAGCTTGAGGCCAAGCGCCGCGTGCCGGTTGAGAAGCTTCCGGCCGCGTTACGGCCGCTTTTCGCCCCGGCGGTGCAACCCTATCTGATCGATCTGCTCGCCCATGATCCGGCAAAGTTGGCGGCGGCGTTTCGCGGACCGATACTGATCGTCCATGCCGGGCTTGATGCGCAGGTCTTCGCTGAGGATGCGGCGGCGCTGAGCGCAGCGGCGCCTGGCGCTGTTCGGCTCGACCTGCCTGGGGCGACGCATGTGCTGAAGCGGCCGCGTCGATCTGGCCGGGCTGGCGCGCTGAAGACATATACTGATCCGACGGAGCCGCTCGATCCCGATCTCGCCCCCGCGATTCGCGCCTTTATCGCCACGCGGGAAAGGCCAAAGAAATAGCGGCTGGTTGCGTGTTGCGCCTCGTTTGGGCTTGATGCGGCCGTAAACATAGCGGGGAAGAAGCGAATGATCAGATTTTACGGCGCATTTGCCGCGATCTACGCAGTTGTCGTGTTGCTGCTGTTTGTCGTGAACTGGCAGATGCAAGCGCAATTTGGCAAGTCGCTGCCGGCCGGCATGGCCGCGGGCGTCTATATCGTTTCGGTCGGTCTTACCGGCTTTCTACACGGCAAGACGCTGCGCGCGGAGCCCGCTTCGATTGAATATTGGCGTATGAGCGTCATGATTACTCTGATCGCCGCGGTTGTGTCGCTTGTCTATGGCGGTCTCCTGCTGGCGGCGGCGCCTGGAATTTTGACGGAGCTGGCGGCGATCGGGCGCGAAGTCGGGGGCTTAATCCTTGCCCTGGCTGCCGCGTTCGTAACTCTTATCTACCTGATCGCGGCGCGCTACACGTTGCCGCCTGCGATACGAGAAGGTCTGAAAGCAGCTGCGAAGTAGGGGGCGCTGGCGGCCCCACAGAGGGTAAAGGGGCCTGCGAGGGCTGGCGCCGCCGCCAGCCCCGTTTCCGCGTGGCGCGCGGCCTTACCAGCTTCCGGTGTTGCCCATGCTCGCCCACGGCTCCTGCGGCGGCAGCGGGTCGCCTTTTTGCAGCAGCTCGATGGAGACGCCATCTGGCGATTTCACGAACGCCATCCAGCCGTCTCGCGGTGGTCGATTGATGGTTACGCCGGCATCCTGCAGTTTTTGGCACATTGCGTAGATATTCTCGACGCGGAACGCCAGATGTCCAAAATTGCGACCGCCCGTATAGACCTCTTCCGAGTCCCAATTATAGGTCAGCTCAATTTCGCAACGCTCGCCGCCCTCGCCCGGCTCCGCAAGAAACACCAGCGTGTATTTGCCCGCTTCATTATCCTTGCGCCGTGTTTCGACCAAGCCGAGCAGATCGCAAAAAAAACGTTTCGATTCCTCGATATCGCGTACACGGATCATTGTGTGCAGGAATTCAATCGTCATTTGGGGGTTTCCTTCTCCGTTGCCACTATATATGGTCGCGTCCGATCCGGCAGCGCGCCGACGCCGACAGGAGGTCATTTATGTCGCTTACGCCAGAACAACAGTCGGAAATTGAAGCGGCGCGCGCCGACGCGCGCCCGAGCCGGCGCGCCGTGTCCGATGGGCTGGAGGAACGTCTGTTCCAAGCGACGCCAGTGCTGGATCACGGCTTTGTCCGCGCAATCGACTATATGGGCGACGACGCGGCGATCGTGCAGGCGGCGCGGGTTTCCTATGGCAAAGGCACAAAGGCGGCGCGTGATGATCGCGGGCTTATTCGGTATTTGATGCGGCATTGGCATTCGACGCCGTTCGAAATGTGCGAGATCAAGCTGCATGTGAAGCTGCCGATTTTCGTCGCGCGGCAATGGATTCGCCATCGGACCGCGAATGTGAATGAGATTTCGGCGCGCTATTCGATCCTGGATCGAGAGTTCTACACGCCGGCGCCGGACCAGTTGGCGGCGCAATCCGCTACGAATCGCCAGGGGCGCGGCGAGGTGCTGGAGGGCGATGAGGCGGAAGCGGCGCTTCGGCTGCTGCGTGAGGACGGGATGCGCGCCTTCGACCATTATGAAGAGCTCTTGAATGATCGTGACGGCGCGCCGATTGACGCTGAGAAGAAAGGGCTCGCCCGCGAATTGGCCCGGATGACGCTGCCGCTGAGCGCTTATACCCAGTGGTATTGGAAGACTGATTTACACAACCTCTTCCACTTCTTGCGGCTGCGGGCGGACCCGCATGCGCAGTATGAGATCCGGGTCTATGCTGATGCAATCGCTGATTTGGTGAAATCTTGGACGCCATTGGCCTTTGAGGCGTTTGAAGATTACCGCTTAACGGGGGCGCATTTGTCTGGCCCTGCGCTCGCGGCTGTTAGGCGGATGCTGGCCGGCGAAGGGGTGGGGCAGGAGAATAGCGGCTTGTCCGCGGGGGAGTGGCGGGAGCTGCTGGCGACGCTGGCTGATGCGGGCGGCAACTCATAAATCAAGCGCCCTTTGGGCCTGTTTCCGACATGGCGGCTCACATCGCGGGGGCGCAAACTGCGGGGTAAATGCACCCACAGTATGCAAACTTTCTCTGTCGCGAGGACGTGATTAGCGCGCCTGGCGGCGGCAAACGGCCTCGACAAGTTTCGCGCAGAGTATCAACTCGCGCATATGAAACACGCACAATCCTTGAATTCGACGGCATCGGTTCCGCTTGGCTTGACCCTGATGCTGGCGGCGTTGACCGCGTTAGGTCCCTTTTCTTTGCAGACAATGGCGCCGGCGCTGCCGACGCTGAGCAAGATCTTTGAGCGGCCGGAGGCGACGGTTCAGCTGCTGATTTCGCTCTCGATGTGGGCGCTGGCCGCCAGCGCGGTCGTTTATGGGCCGCTTGCGGATCGATATGGGCGGCGGCCGATATTGCTCGGCGGCTTGGCGATGGCGGGCGGCGGCGCCGCGATCGCCGCGCTGTCGACGAGCTTTGAGCTTTTGCTATTCGGCCGGTTGTTACAGGCCGCCGGCGCGGGCGCGGGTATGGTTTTGTCGCGCGCTGTCGCCCGCGATCTGTATTCGTTGGACAAAGTTACAGTCTTACTTGGTAGAATAACAGCGATAATGGTCGTGGCGCCGATGCTTGCGCCGTTAGTCGGTGGCGTTTTGCTTGACCAAATTGGGTGGAGATCCGTATTCGGCGCAGCCTTTGTTGTTGCGGTCGCTCTTTTCTTTATGGTTCAGTTTATGCTGCCAGAAAGCCTGCGTGAGCCGGCGCCTGAATTGCGCATTCGCCCGATATTGAGCGACTTTGGGCGCCTCCTCCGATCGCGCCAATTTATGGCCAACGCGACCTACAGCAGCGCCTCCTTCGCCGCATTTTTCCTGTTTGTCGGCTCAGCGCCCTACGTCATGGAGAGGGCGTACGGGTACAACGCAACACAGTATGGCGCATTGTTCGTCTTTGTGGCGGGCGCCTATTCGCTCGCCAATTTCGCCTCCGCTTCCATCTCGCGCCCGATTGGTCCACGCCGCGCCGTCCAGTTTGGCGTGATGATCTCAACATTGGGGTCGTCGTTTGCGGCGCTGCTGATCGGGGTGTTGTGGGAGTCGCCGTTTGTGCTGACGGCGGGCGCTGCAATTGGCGCGCTGGGGTCTGGATTGGCGATGCCGCACTCAATCGCGGGCGCTGTTGAGGCCGCGCCCGACCGGGCCGGTTCAGCATCTGGGCTTTTGACGGTCATCCAATTCGTCGCAGCCGGGCTCGCCGCACAGGGGGCGACGTTTATTTCGACAGAATCGGGGGCGCCATTATCCTTGGCGATGGCGATTACATCGCTTGTGGGCGGAATTGGTTTCGCGTTTTTGTCCCCGCCCCGTGCATAAGTGTGCACCGCAATAAGATGCTCACATGTGGATATGCGTGAAATGTATCCGTTTTCAACACAGGGGGTGTGGATAACAAATGGGTGCGTTAGGCGTCTGTTAACGTTGACCCCCTACATGTCGTGTGGACGAAAAAAAACGTCATTTTCTGAAAAAAGAGGCTTGCATGCTCGGCAATAACTGAGCATATGAGCGCCTCACCGGCGGACGACAGTAACCGCAACGCTCCACGGGGCGGCGCGGAAGCAGAGACCAGCCGGTCAGCTCTTTGAAAGATTGATGAACGCGAAGGGATATGCGGGCGGTAGCGTCGTGGGTCGATGACCTGACGATTGTACTGGACGCATATCGCCGGGGAGT
>JALEGB010000069.1 GCA_022760355.1 Neomegalonema sp. | reverse complement strand
TTGCGCAGCAGCTGATCGCCGAGTGCGCAGAAAGCGGCGCGGAGGAGCTGGATCTGGGCGGGCTCCAGCTGACGGAGCTGCCGGAGTTCCCGCCTCTTCCGCATCTCAAGCGGTTGTTTCTCGGGCCGGATGCGGGGCTGCGGGCGGAAAAGAGCCATTCTCGCTACACTGTCGACAAGAAGAGATGCAATGCGCTGCAGGTGTTTCCGAGCGATTTCGCCGCCGCCCTGCCGCAGCTTGAAGAGCTGGATTTGCGTTTCAATCAGATCGACGTCGACGGGGCCCTGGCGCTCGGCCGGCTGACCGCTCTGACCACGCTTCATCTCGGCTGGAACCAGATCGGCGCCGCCGCAGCCAAGGCGCTCGGCGGACTGACGGCTCTGACCACGCTCGATCTCCGCGAGAATAAGATCGGCGATTTCGGGGCCGAGGCGCTCGGCGGACTGACCGCTCTGACCATGCTCGATCTCCGCGGCAATCAGATCGGCGATATCGGTGCCCAGGCGCTCGGCCGGCTAACGGCCCTGACCAGCCTTGATCTCGGCGACAATTGGATCGACGACGGCGGGGCGCAGGCGCTCGGCCGGCTGACCGCGCTGACCGAGCTCGATCTCAGCGACAATCAGATCGGCGTTGACGGGGCGAAAGCGCTCGGCCGACTGACCGCGCTGACCGCGCTCAATCTCGAAAGCAGTCAGATCGGCGCCGACGGGGCCCAGGCGCTCGGCCGGCTGACAGCTCTGACCACGCTCAATCTCAGCCAGAATGATATCGGCGATATCGGGGCCCAGGCGCTCGGCGGGCTGACAGCTCTGACCAGCCTCAATCTCAGCTTCAATGGGATCGGCGCTGACGGGGCCGAGGCGCTCGGCCGGCTGACAACTCTGACCAGCCTCGATCTCAGCTCCAATGGGATCGGCAATGAGGGAGCGAAGGCGCTGGGCGCGCTGACCGCTCTGACCACACTCAATCTCAGCGACAGTCGGATCGGCGCTGAGGGGGTGAAGGAGCTCGGAGCGCTGGCCGCTCTGACCTCGCTCGATCTTAGCGGCAGTCATATCGGCGATATCGGGGCCGAGGCGCTCGGCCGACTGACAGCTCTGACCACGCTCAATCTCAGCCAGAGTGATATCGGCGATATCGGGGCCCAGGCGCTCGGCCGGCTGACAACTCTGACCACGCTTAATCTCATCGGCAATCGGATCGGCGATAACGGAGCACAGGCGCTCGGCCGACTGACCGCGCTGACCACGCTCTGGCTCAGCGGCAATCAGATCGGCGACGACGGGGCAAAGGCGCTCGGGCGAGTGACCGCCCTGACCACGCTCTGGCTCCGCCACAATCAGATCGGCGACGACGGGGCAAAGGCGCTCGGCGGGCTGACCGCTCTGACCACGCTCGATCTCCGCGAGAATAAGATCGGCGATTTCGGGGCCGAGGCGCTCGGCGGACTGACCGCGCTGACCAATCTCGATCTCCGCGACAATCCCGGCGGGAACCTCCCACCAGAGATTTTGAGCCGCGACAACTGCATCGAGGAGCTGCGCAGCTATTTGCGTACACTCCAGGGCGCGAACTCATAAATCGGGTCGTCGCCAGACGGCTCGCAAATCGCGACCGAACAAACAAGCTTTAGGCTCAGGCAGGTTGGAGAACCGCGCCAGGATCAGCGCCAGGAACATCAAGCCCGTTCTATCGATCACTCTCCCGCCAGCGGGGGTTGATCCAGGGCTTGCGGTTTGAGCGCGGGAGCGGATCGCGGCCGAGAATATGGTCGGCCGCCTTCTCCCCGACCATGATCGACGGTCCGTTGAGATTGCCATTGGTGATCTGCGGGAAGATCGAACTGTCCGCCAGCCGCAAGCCGTCGACGCCGATCACCCGGCATTCCGGATCGACCACCGCCATTGGATCATCGCGGCGCCCCATCTTGCATGTCCCGCAGGGATGATAGGCGCTCTCGACATGTTGGCGAATCACGTCATCCAGCTCGTCATCCGTCTGCGCCGCATCGCCCGGCTGGATCTCTTTGCCGCGAAACGGATCGAACGCTTTCTGGGCGAAGATCTCGCGGGTCAGCCGGATGCAATGGCGGAAATCGGCCCAATCTTCCGGCGCGCTCATGTAGTTGAAGAAGATCCGCGGCGGATCCTTCGGGTCGGCTGAACGCAGCGTCACCCGGCCGCGAGACTTGGAGCGCATCGGCCCGACATGGGCCTGAAATCCGTGCCCCTCCGCCGCCGCCCGCCCGTCATAGCGCACGGCGATCGGCAGGAAGTGATACTGAATGTCCGGATATTCGACGCCCGGTTTGGAGCGCAAGAAGGCGGCGCTTTCAAACTGATTGGAGGCGCCGGGGCCGGTTTTGGCGAACAGCCAGCGTGCGCCGACCCAGGCTTTGCCGAACAGGTTCCAATAGGAATAAAGCGTGATCGGCTGGAGGCAGGCCTGCTGGACATAGAGCTCCAGATGATCCTGCAGATTCTCCCCAACCCCCGGCCGATCCGCGACCATCGGCACGCCGTGCTCGGCCAGCTGCGCCGCCGGGCCGACGCCGGAGAGCATCAGCAGTTTGGGCGAGTTGATCGAGGACGCCGCAAGCACCACCTCTCGGCGCGCTTTTATGATCTCGATCCGCCCGTCGCGCTCTATCTCGACGCCGGTTGCGCGGCCCTCTTCGATCACCACGCGGCGCACGAAGCAGCGGATGAGATCGAAATTCGGCCGTTTCAGCGCCGGGCGCAGATAGGCGTTCGCGGTCGACCAGCGCCGGCCGCGATAGACCGTCTGCTCCATCGGGCCGAAGCCTTCCTGCTTCTCGCCATTATAATCCGCGGTGATCTCGAACCCCGCCTGACGACCAGCCTCGACAAAGGCGCTATGGAGCGGGTTGTCGCGCGCGCCGCGGCTCACATGCAGCGGGCCGCTGCGCCCCCGCCAGTCCGGATCGCCGCCATGGCCGCCATCGTCCCAGCTCTCCATGCGCAGGAAGTAGGGCAGCACATCCGCATAGGACCAGCCATCGGCGCCGCTGTCCGCCCAATGGTCGTAGTCAAGCGCGTGGCCACGCACATAGACCATGCCGTTGATCGAGGACGAGCCGCCAATCACCTTGCCGCGCGGGGTCGCCAGCCGCCGCCCGCCCAGATGCGGCTCGGGCTCAGAGGCGTAGCCCCAATCATAGCGGCGCATATTCATCGGGAAGCTCAGCGCTCCCGGCATTTGGATCAGCGGCCCCCAATCCGTGCCGCCATATTCCAGCGCCAGCACGCGATTGGCGCCGTCTTCGGACAGGCGCGCGGCCATGGCGCCGCCGGCGGAGCCTGCGCCCACAATGACGAAATCCGCTTCCATCGATTTGTCTGGACCTCAATAAGGCGCGTCGACGCCGCCCAGGGCGACATAGACGCTCTTGAGTTGGGAGTAATGTTCGATCGCCGCCGAGCCGTTCTCGCGGCCGAGGCCCGACCGTTTCACCCCGCCAAAGGGCGTCTCGATCGGCGTGAGATTATAGGCGTTGATCCAAAGCGCGCCGGCTTGCAGCCGCGCCGCCATTCGATGGGCGCGCGTCAGATCCTGCGTGAACATGCCGGCCGCCAGCCCGTAAGGCGTCGCGTTGGCGCGGGCGACGACATCCTCTTCGTCGTCGAAGGTGAGCAGCGTCAACGCCGGGCCGAAAATCTCCTCCTGAGCGACGCGCGCCGAGTCGGCGGCGTCAAATATGGTGGGCTCGACCCAATAGCCATTGGGAAACCCGTCGACCGCCGCACGGCCGCCGCCGGCCAGCAGCTCCGCCTCGGTTTTACCGATCTCGTAATAGCCGAGCACTTTCTCGAACTGCGCCTGCGAGATGAGGGGCCCGATCTGCGTCGCTTCATCCAACGGGTCGCCGAGCTTCAGCGCCGCGGTGCGGGTGAGCAGCTTTTCGATGAACGCGCCTTTCACCCGCTCATGAACAAACACCCGCGTGCCGTTCGAGCAGATCTGACCGGTTGAATAGAAATTCGCCAGCATCGCCGCGCCTACCGCGTCGTCGAGCGACGCGTCATCGAAGATGATCAGCGGCGACTTGCCGCCCAGCTCCAATGTGACAGGCTTCACCCCTTCCGCCGCGCCGGCCATCACCTTCGATCCGGTGCGGCTTTCTCCGGTCAGGGAGACTTTGGCGATGCGCGGATCCTTAACGAGCGCGGCGCCGACCGCGCCGTCGCCCTGCACGACATTGAACGCCCCAGCCGGAAGCCCCGCTTCGGTCAGCGCTTCGGCCAGCTTCAACGCTGAGAGCGGCGTTGTTTCGGACGGCTTGAAGATCATCGCATTGCCGCAGGCCAGCGCCGGCGCCGCCTTCCAGCAGGCGATCTGGATCGGGTAGTTCCAAGCGCCAACGCCAAGGCACACGCCGAGCGGCTCGCGCCGCGTATAGGCGAAATCGCCCTCATCGCCGGAGAAACCGATATGCTCGCCGGTCAGCGTCGCCGCCTGCGCCGCGAAATACTCCAGGCAATCCGCCCCCGAAGCGGCGTCGGCGACCAGGGTTTCCTGCAGCGGCTTGCCGGTGTCGAGCGTCTCCAGCTCCGACAGCGCGCGATTGTCGCGGCGCAGAATATCGGCGGCGCGGCGCAGAACCCGGGCCCGCTCGGCCGGCGGCGTCTTTCGCCAGATTGCGAAGCCGCGCTCCGCCGCGTCGATCGCAAGATCAATCTCCGCCTTGGTCGCATCGGCGATCTCGGCGATCGGCTCCGCGGCGGCGGGATAAAGGCTCTGACGGCGCGGCCCTTCGCCGGCGACATAGCGGCCATCGATGTAATGCGAACCCGGCGGTTGCGCGCGCATGTCTCTCTCCTTCGGGGGCGGCTATTTGCGGACGAAGGCGCGCAACAAATCGCGCTCTTCGATCACGCCAACCGGCTGATCCTGTTTGGTGACGATAAGCGGCCCGTCGATCGATAGCCGGGCCTGGACCAGCTCAGCCAGCGGGGTCTCGATGGGAAGCGCTGTGCCGCCTGCGGGCGCTGCTTCGCCGCTCTTCAACGGCCGCATCACCTCCGCCGCCCGCAGCACGTTGAGCGGGTTCATATGGGCGACGAAGTCGGCCACATAGGGCGTCGCCGGCTTCAACACGATGTTCTGCGGCGTGTCGAGTTGGACGACGCGGCCGCCTTCCATAATCGCGATGCGCGATCCGAGCTTCATCGCCTCATCGAGATCATGGCTGACGAAGATGATCGTCCTATTCAGCCGCGCTTGCAGCTCCAACAACTCGTCCTGCAGCTTGGTGCGGATCAGCGGGTCCAACGCCGAGAACGGCTCATCCATCAACAGGATCGGCGCTTCGGTGGCGAAGGCCCGAGCGAGGCCGACGCGCTGCTGCATGCCGCCGGACAGCTCTTGCACTTTGCGGTCCGCCCAGGCCTCCAGATGCACCAGCTCCAGCTGGGCTTCGGCCCGCTGGCGGCGCTCCGCCGGCGAAAGCCCCGCCAGCTCCAGCCCGAAGCCGACATTCTCGATCACCGTCCGCCAGGGAAGCAGCGCGAATTGCTGGAACACCATCGCGACGCGCTCCGTGCGCAGCCGCCGCAAGGCCCGCTCATCGCATTGGGCCACATCGACCATCTCCGTCTGAGGCGGGGGCGACATCGCCACCCGCACGCCGCCGCGAGTGATCGGGTTCAGGCCGTTGACCGCGCGCAGCAGCGTCGATTTGCCGGAGCCGGACAGCCCCATCAGCACAACAATCTCGCCGCTTGCAACGCTGAGCGAACAGTCATGCACCCCGAGCACCAGCCCGGTCGCCTCCTTGACCTCTTCGCGCGAGCGGCCCTCATCCATCAGGGGCAGGGCCCGCGCGGGCTGCTTGCCGAAGACGATGCTCACATTGTCGAATTCCACCAATGACGCGCTCATTCGCCCGCCTCCGGCCGCCGGAACAGGCGGTCTAGAATGATCGCAATCAGCACGATCGCGACGCCGACCTCAAAGCCCTTGGCGATATTGACCGTGTTCAGCGCTCGCAATGTCGGCACGCCAAGGCCATCGGCCCCCACCAGCGCCGCAATCACCACCATCGAAAGAGACAGCATGATCGTCTGGGTCAGCCCGGCCATGATCTGCGGCATCGCATAGGGCAGCTCGACCTTGAGGAGCAGCTGCCAGCGCGAGGCGCCGAACGCTTTGCCCGCCTCGATCAACGGGGTCGGCGTTGAGGTGACGCCAAGATGGGTCAGTCGAATAGGCGCCGGGATCGCGAAGACGACCGTTGCGATCAGACCAGGGACCATGCCGAGCCCAAACAGGATCAGCGCCGGGATCAGATAGACGAAGGTCGGGATCGTTTGCATCAAATCGAGCACCGGCCGCAGCGCCGTAAACAACCAGGGCCGTCGCGCCGCGGCGATGCCGATCGGCATGCCGACCCCCATACAAACCAGGGTCGAGGCGAGCACCAGCGCCAGCGTCTCAGTCGTCTCCTCCCAATAGCCCTGATTGATGATCAGCAGCAGGCCGAGAATAACGAAAACAGCAAAACCAATAGAGCGCCGCAGCCAGTAGGCGAGGGCGGCGACCATGGCGATGATGATGAAGGGATGCGGCGTTTGCAGCACCCATAATACGCCGTCGATCGCCCCCTTCAGCACCAGAGAAATAAAGTCAAAGAACCAGCTCAAATTATTGGTGAGCCAATCCACAAAGTCACTGACCCATTTGCCAATAGGTATTTTGTTTTCTTTCAGCCAATCCAAAACTTACTCCAATAAACCGCGCGCCCCCAACCCGGAAAGCAACGTCTCCCGGCGCTTTGCTCCCGCCATCATGGATAGCACGTTTCGCCAAAGGCGATTATTCGGACCCAAAATGGCGGGCGCTCTACAGCGTTTCTTGATCGAATCTGTTCGGACAAGAAACGCAACCGTTTGATGAGGCGGCCTATTTTCGGATCAGCCTCTTGCGATTGATCCGAGGCGCCGCCTGCGCTTGTTAGAGGCCGAGCGCTTTTTTGGCCGCCGCAAGGGCGTCGCCGCCATCGCGGGTCGTTACGCCCGCAAGCCATTTTTCCAGGATAGCTGGGTTCTTCTTCAGCCAAGCCGTCGCCGCATCATTCGGCTCCGCCTTGTCATTCAAGATCGCGCCCATGATGTCATTTTCCATCGGCAGCGTGAATTTGAGATTGCCCAGAAGCTTGCCAACATTGGGGCACTCTTTCGAATAGCCTTTGCGAGTGTTGGTGTAGACGGTGGCGCCGCCGAAATTCGGACCGAAAATCTCATCGCCGCCGGTGAGATACGCCATCTTCAGGCTCGAATTCATCGGATGCGGCGCCCAGCCCAGGAACACAATGCCTTTGCCCGACTTCTCGGCGCGCTTGGCGGCGGCGAGCATGCCCTGCTCGGAGCTTTCGACCAGCTTGAAGCCTTTCAGGCCAAACTTGTCCTTTTCGATCATATCGAGGATCAGGCGGTTGCCGTCATTGCCCGGCTCGATGCCATACATCTTACCGTCCAGCTTGTCGCGGAATTTGGCGATGTCGGCGAAGTCCTTCAGACCGGCGTCATAGAGGCTTTTGCTGACGGCGAGGGTGTATTTAGCGCCCTCGAGGTTAACGCCGACGACCTCCACCACGCCCTTTTCGCGATAAGGCTTAATATCGGCCTCCATCGTCGGCATCCAGTTGCCGAGGAATACGTCGATATCGCCATTGGCCATCGATTTATAGGTGACCGGCACCGAGAGCACTTTGACGTCGACCTTATAGCCAAGCGCCTTGAGCACCACGCCAGTTGCGGCGGTGGTGGCCGTAATGTCAGTCCATCCGACGTCGGAGAAGCGCACGGTCGCGCAGCTCTCTGGTTCTTTTGCAAATGCCGGCGTCGCCGCAGCGGCCATCAGCGCAATTGCAAGGGCTTTCCTGATCATTCTGCGTCTCCCGTTTCCCTAAACCGTTCCTTCGCGCCTCTTTTACGTGTTGCGCGACTAGCGTCAGTGAATGCACGATTGACTGACTAGTCAATAAACTTGAGGACGGTCAGAAGTGGCGAATGGGGCGCGAACGCGAAAAAAATCGGCGGATCGGCGGGATGAACTGATCCGAGCGACCCTGGAGTCGATCGGCGAGGCCTGCTCGCTCGACGTCACCGTTGGCGAGATCGCCCGGCGCGCCGGGGTGTCGTCGGCGCTGGCGCATCATTATTTCGGCGGCAAGGACGACCTGTTTCTGGCGGCGATGCGTTCGCTGCTCACCGCCTTCCGCAATGACGTCGTCGCGCGGCTGTCCGAGGCCGAAACGTCGCGCACGCGGCTCTCGGCAATTGTGTGCGCCAGCTTTGCGCCCGCCCAGTTTGCGCCGAACACCGTCGCGGCATGGACGATCTTCTACGCGAAGGCGCAATCCTCCCCCCGGTATGGGCGGCTATTGCGGGTATATGTGCGCCGATTGCGCTCAAACCTACAGCATGAACTGCGGGGCCTGCCGGTCGCGGGGGATCTGGAGGACGCCGCGGAAGCGATCGCGGCGATGATTGATGGGCTCTACCTGCGCCAAGGCTTGCAGCGGGCGCCGGCGGAGCGCGAACGCGCAATCGCGATTACGGAGAAGCTGATCGACGGGCTGCTCGCCCATTCGCCGCTCGACTCCGGCTGGCGATCGAGAGCGTAACGATCGGAACAGCAGAGCCTACTGTGGATTAATCGATTTATCTGAAACAGCGCTACCGCCCGAGCAATCGGCGGCGATCGCGAAGCGATCCGCCGTGAGGCAAATGAAACCGCAAGCTTACGCTATTCACTGCGCGAACAGCTGTCGCGCGATCGAAGTTCTACTTGGAAACGACGCCGCTTTTCGCTGCGCAAAAAGCTTGTGGCGGGGAGCGAGGGACGAAGTTCGAACTCCACGCCGGGAGCGCGACTGCGCGACCGCCCGAAAGGGCGCCCCCGCGGAGCCTGCGAACGCAGTGAGCTTGGCGCGAGCGAAATG
>JALEGB010000068.1 GCA_022760355.1 Neomegalonema sp. | reverse complement strand
GTCCTCCAGGGGGATATTCATATCCCCCTGGAGGACCGGCTGGAGCGTCGCGATCGCCGCATTCAGCGCGTCTAGGGAAGGGTGCTGCGGGAAGCGCTGCACGGCCATCCGCGCCTGAGAGAGCGGGTCCGCCATCGCCTCGCGCCGCTGCGCCAGCAGCAGCGCCGACGACGCCCAGACCGCGGCGTTCTCCGCATCCGCTGCTGCGAGGCGGCGAAACGCCTCGGCGGCGCTGTCGTCGACCAGTGCCGGATGCGCGGCCAGTAAGGCCGCCAGCGCCTCAGCGTTGGGGGCCTGGGTCAGCTCGACGATCGGCTGCGTCAGCGCGCGGATCTCCGGCTCCTCGGCCAGCGCGATCAGCAGCAGAAAGCGCGGCGACAAGAGGAACGCCAGCCTCTCCTCCGCAGTCAATTGCGCCGCCATTCGCTCCTGCGGAATCGCCTGCGCCGCGCTCTGCAGCCACGCTTGATTCGCCTCCTGCGAGGTTGCCCGCGCCGGAACGATGATCACACCCGGATCGTACTTCGGCAGGATCAGAACCGACGCGTCGAGTTCCTGCGTATGCCCGCTCGGGCCGCTTACACGCCAATGCGCGCCGCTCCGCAGCCCCTCGGCCAGTTCCGGCCGCGCGGCGAGATCGACGATGTCCGCCAATTCCACCTCAAACGAAGCGCCACATTCCGCGCAAACCGCCTCGACGCGCCGCAGCCGCACGCCATTTGCAAACTCTTCCGCCATCTCGTCCTCCCCTCGAACGTCGCAGCAGCCAGATGGAAGAAACCTCGGAAAACATGGCGAAGGTGAGGCGCGCCTAGCCCTTGCGGTTCTCGATATTTGCGCCGCTGCTCGGCTTCGCGCTCCCCTCATCAGACGGCCATATCAGCCGATAAGCTCCAAGCGCGATTATGCTTGCGACCGTGATCAATGCGAGCCGCGAGACAAACAGCGGCAAGCCGTCCTGCGCCAGCTCGATCACGCCAAACCCATTGAACCATTGGATGAATTCGCGCGAGTGCTCCCTATCAATGATGTTGGCGAGGCCGATGATGATGCCGAGCACCGTCAGACGGACCGTCAATTTGGTCGCCCTTTCGCTTTGAAGGGTTTCCTGCTCGGCGCGGATCAGTTCGGCCTTCGTGTCAATCGCGTTCAGAATTGCGTTCGCCCGGTTCCAAGAGACTTGAAAATGCGCAGCGTCCGACGCCGTTTGGCGCGCCATATCGCGAAGTTCTATCGCCATGCGGCCGAACCAGCCCACCGGCTCAATCCTTTCCTGGGTAAGAAGGGTGTCGAAATTTTGCTTGTCCGTTTCGATATTCTGCGCCAGCCGGCTCAGATCCGCCTGATCTTCCGCAAAGGCCGCGGTCTCGCTCGCCAGAGCCTTATTGTCGCGACTCAGCCGGTCAAGATCGTCTGGAACCTCTTTGAACCTCGAAAGCTTCGCTTCGTGCTCAAGCAGCGCCGGCGCAAGACCATCGACATATCCTTGCCCTAAAGCAGATGTGCGCGTGGCGTAGCGACCGGCTAACGGGCAGATTTCAAGCGCGAACCGCAACGCCGCCGGTTCGTCCGAGGATATGGCGAAGATCCGATTGGAGGCCGGCAAGCCGCCCTTTCCGGTAGCAAAAGCGACGGAACTCTCTCCCCGGCGGTGCGTCCAGAGAGCCCAATCGCTTTCGATATCGATGTCGTGATCCTTTGCGAACGCTTTCCCGGTCGCCTCTAGTTCCTCGTAGCCTCCGCCTCCGCCTTCGACGCCGAGGCCGACAAATTCGAGTGCTCCGAGATACATTGCCGGGCCATCTTCCGGAGCGAACCTTTGAGCGGCGAACGCTGCTAAAACTTTGGGGGCGTCTTCCGGCCTGACCTCGGCGCCGATAATCAGAAGCACCGATTCACCAACTGCGCGGGCCTTCACCAAGCCGAAGCCCGCCTCATCCGCGGTCTTGATCGCCGTGTCGAGCCAGCTTCTTTCCACCAATCCGAAGTCGCTCGCGGCGGGCGACGGCGCTGGAGCGGCGGGCTGCCTCAGCACGTCGTAAAGCTTGCTGGCGGCGCGGCTTATTTCCGCGGCGAGATGGCTTCGCGCGGCTTCGGAGGCGCCGGAGAGATGCCAATAGTGATATTCGATCACCGTGACGCCGGAGATTTTGCGACCGTTCATTACCCTTTGCCCCCTTATCGACCGATCATAAAGCCGCGCTGCATTGACAGCGTCAGCTCCGCTGCGATTGCTCCTTTTTCTTTTCTCTCATACGTTCAATCAGCCCATTGATGCGCGGCACGACGGCGCTGATCGGCGGCTCGTCCTTCTGCTCGTCAGTCTCGCGGATATATTTGTTCCGATCCGCGCCTTGGGCGTCGCAGAAGGGCTCAATGTCGTTAAATACGCTCTTGGCGTTGAAGAGCGCACGCATCTGCTCGCCCGGATCATCGTCCGCAATCGTCGCTAGTTCGCTGGCGAGTTCTTCCAGAGCCGAAAGAGCGCGATCCTGCTCCTCGGTGGAAAGCTGCGGCCAGATCGTATCGAGAGCTTTTTCCATGAGCGTGGTGAATTCGTCGAGTTGCGGCGTGGCGGGCATTAGTAGCTCCTTTCTCTGCTGCGAAAGAGGAATGACCAGAACCGCTTGGGTTTGGTCTCAGCGACGATTGCGTCACCGATGTTTTGCATCTCCGCCGGCGGCGATGCGCCATGGGCGGCGAAGGGGGCCCAGAAGTAGGGATGCTCGAAGGGGCGGTCGGCGTTGCTGCGACGGAGGCGGCGGATCTCGCGATCGAGCGCTTCGGCGTTGGCGTAGAGGCGCGCCATGCGTTCGCTGGCTTCCCGGTCGTCCTTCGTCTTGCCATGAAGCGCAGCGGCGTCCTGCAGCAGCGCTTTGTGTTTCGTCTCCAGCAGCGCCAAAGCCCGCTCGCGCTCCAGCAGCCTGAGCCAGCGCGCCGATTGCTGGAGGGCGCGGGCGGGCGGCTCGCCCTGCTTCAGCCGCCGATAGACCTCCTCCATCAGCAGCGCGGTCGAGAAGTCGCTCACCGCCCAGAAAGAGGCGATCACGGCGCTGGCGCCGGCGGTCAGGAAGGCGGCGGGGAAGCCAAGAAACTCCTCCGCCGTGTCGTCGGGCGAGATCTGGCCGGTCTCGCAAGCGTCGGCGATCACCAGCGCGCCGGGCTGCAGCTTCAGATCGCCGCGCCAGAGATGGTCGAGCGAGAGGCGCTCGCATTCGAGCTGGATCGCATCGCGGAGCGACTTCTCGGCCGAGCTGGAGACGGTCTTGCCCTCGGGGTGCGCCAGCACGAAGAACGAGTTCTCCGGGTGGTTCATGTCGAACATCGCATGGGTGGAGAGGGCGAGCACCCCGGCCTCGGCTGAGGCGTCGAGCAGCCATTTGCGCCGCGCCGCTGGGCCATACTGGATGTCGGTCTCCGGCGCATAGATCTCCGCGGCGCGGCGCATCTCCATATCGGCGAAGGCGAGGCTGCCGTCGGGATTGGCGACGCCAATCAGCTTGGCGGCGTTGAAGGAGAGATCCGGCCGCTCGTCGGCATGCTTCAGCGCCGAGGCGGAAGGGGCGTAGCAGGTCTCGAAGCGTTCGCCGAAGGGCGTACCCTCCGCATCAATCGGCGCGGCGTGAAGCGGCAGAATGCCGAGCCGGTCGCCGGGGATCAGCGCCACCCGCTCGACGCCAAGCTCCTTCAGTCGCTTCGCCAGCGGCGTCATCAGCTTCTCGCCGATCTCGGCGAGGCGTTTTGCTTGCGTCGCTGGCCAGAGCCGCCAATCCGCCAGCCGATAGGACGCCGCCCAATAGCCGGTGAGCCAACCAATCGGTGCGGAGAGGTCTAACTCCTCCTCACCCAGAGCGTCCAACTGAGCCATCAGAAGCTCGGTGACGCCGCCGCGATGCAGTCCCGGAAGGGTCATGCGCTCCGGCTCAGGCGCAGGCCCCTGCGGCGGCGTTGGCTGGAGGATGAGCGCCAGCAGTCCGTCCTTCTCCTCCTCGAGCGGCTGCAGATAGACGATGGCGACGCCGCGCTTATCAGCGAGCGCCTGCGCGCCCGCCGCGTCGAGCCCGTCGCCGGAAAACTCCGGATCGTTCTGCTCGAGTTCTTTGCGCTCGTCCCGCAGCGCGCCGAGTTGGCGGCTGAGTTCGGCGCGGCGACCGGTGAAGCCCTCCGGCCGTTGCGCCTCGGGCGTCGCGTCCCAGGCGCGCAGATCGGCGGCGAGTTCGCGGATCGCGATGCGGAGTTCCTCGTAGCGCGCCTGCGCCTCGGCGCCGAGCCCGGCGGGCGTGCGGTCGGCGCGGGCGAGATCAGCGCGCAGGCGGACGGTCTTCACCCGCTCGAGCGCGCCGATCACCGCCTCCGGCTGATCCTTGCGCAGCAGCAGCCCGACCCAGCGTCGTCCGGCGCGCGCCGCTTCGCCGGCGAGGCGCTCGGCGCGCTCGTCCTCAAGCGCCCGGCTCTGCAAGAGCGCGACCGCCCGCTCGGCGGCGTCGATCGCCGCGTCGAGATCGGCGGCCGCCCCGCGCAGCGCGAAGCGCTCGGCGAGGCGGAGGGCGAGGTTGCTGAGACGGCCGGGCCGCTCGGAATGGCCGTCCGGGGTCAGGGCGAGCGCCCGCTCGGCGGCTGCGATCGTCGCGTCGAGATCGGCGGCGTCCCCGCGCAGGGCGAAGCGGTCGGCGAGGCGGAGGGCGAGGTTGTTGAGATGGCCGGGCCAGGCGGCGTGGCCGTCCGGGGTCAGAGCGACCGCCCGCTCGGCGGTTTCGATCGCCGCGTCGAGATCGGCGGCGTCCCCGCGCAGCGCGAAGCGCGTGGCGAGTTGGACGGCGAGGTTGCTGAGACGGCCGGGCCGGTCGGCGTGGCCGTCCGGGGTCAGGGCGAGCGCCCGCTCGGCGGCTGCGATCGCCGCGTCGAGATCGGCTTCGGCCCCGCGCAGCGCGAAGCGCCCGGCGAGCCGGTTGGCGAGGTTGCTGAGACGGCCGGGCCGGTCGGCGTGGCCGTCCGGGGTCAAGGCGACCGCGGCCTCGGCGGCGGCGATCGCCGCGTCGAGATCGGCGGCGTCCCCGCGCAGCGCGAAGCGG
>JALEGB010000067.1 GCA_022760355.1 Neomegalonema sp. | reverse complement strand
TGATTTTCGTGCCGCTAGTTGGGTATATCCAACTAAAAATCTCTCCAGACCGTGCGCCGACCAACCGGTAGCCGCTTGGTCGGCGCACGCACTAGGGTCGAACTCATAAATCTGGTCGTCGCCAGCCCGTCACACGCGCTTTTGGGGCAGGAACTAGAGCCGCTTGGTGGAGAAATACCAATCCACCGTTTCATAGCCTTCGCCCATCCGCGCTTCGGCGGCTTCGGAGGTTTGTGGCGTCGGGACGATCACAGGCTCCCCTGGCCGCCAATTCTCCGGCAGGGCGACCTTTTCGCGATCAGCGGTTTGCAGCGCGGTCAGCAGCCGCAGGAACTCGTCGATCTGGCGGCCGGCGGTCATCGGGTAGTAAACCATCGCCCGCAACATGCCGTCCGGATCGATAATGAAAGTCGCGCGCACGGCCTGGGTGTCGGATGCGCCGGGTTGGATCATGCCATACGCCATGGCCACTTTCATATCGAGATCGGCGATGATCGGGAATTCGATATCGACATCAAAGCCAGCCTTAATCGAGCGCTTCCAGGCGATATGCGCGTAGTGGCTGTCAATCGAAAGCCCCAGAAGCTCGCAATTGAGCTGATCAAACTCTGGTTTTCTTTTAGCAAATCCGATGAACTCGGTCGTACATACTGGTGTAAAGTCGGCCGGATGTGAGAACAGTATCAACCATTTGCCACGATAGTCCGACAGCGACTTCTCGCCATGAGTTGTCAGCGCGGTGAATTCAGGCGCACGCTCATTGATACGCGGGAGCGACGGGGCTGGGGCGCTTTCCTCAATCATTTCATCCTCCATGAAGCTGCGGCGATCGTTCGCCGTGGCAGGAAGCTAGGCGATCTTGATATGTTGGAGAAATTGATTGATTTTCTCCCCCTGATCGAAATTTACGATGGATGAGGCGTCGACGCCTCCCGACGCGGCGCGGCCTGTTGCCCCCACCAGACACTGCCAAGCACAATCGCGGCGCCGGCGATCTGCTGCGGCGTCAGCCCCTCATCGCGCCACATCCATCCGAGGGTGACGGCGGTCATTGGGCTGAGGAAGCCCAGCAGCGACACCGATGTCGGCTCGATCCTGGCCACCCCGCGGAACCAGAGATAGTATGTCGCCGCGCCGCCGATCACGCTGAGATATCCAAGCGCGCCAACTCCGCTGTAGGAGAGCGACGGCGGAGGCGGCTCAAGCAGAAGCGCGATGGGGAGCAGCAGAAGCCCCCCGGCGCAGAGCTGCCAGGCGGTCAGGGTGAGTAACGATTCACCCGCTCCCCATTTTCGCGTCAAAACCGTACCCGCCGCCATCGCAGCCGCCCCGAGCAGGCCAGCGGCGACGCCAGTTGGGTCTAAAGCCGCCTCGGGCCCAAGTACGAGCAGCGCCACGCCGCAGACGCCGGCAAGCGCGGCGACGGCCGATCGGGCGTATATCGTCGAGCCTAGTAGGATGTTCGCCAGGAGCAGAACGAACATCGGCTGAACGGCGCCAAGCGTGGCCGCCACCCCGCCGGGGAGCGAGTAGGCGGCGATAAACAAGCAGCTCCAAAACAGCGTGAAATTAAAGGCGCCGAGAATGAAGATGCGCGGCGCCAGTCTGAGTGGCGGCGCCTTCCGGACCAAAAGCAGCAACAGCAATCCCGCCGGCAGCGCGCGAAGGGCGGCGATGGTCAGCGGGTAGTCGGCAGGCAGATAGGCGGTCGTGACATAGTAGGTGCTGCCCCAAACCACCGGGGCGAGCGCGGTCGCCGCCAGGTCGAAGCGGCGCGTCATGCCCGTCGCCCCGACTGCGCATCCGCCGCGGGCCAAGGCGCAGGCTGATCAAGTTTCAATGCGATTTCAGCAACGTAGCGGCCTTGAAAATGTGCGCCGGCCAGTTCGGTTTCGCTCGGGCGGCGCGCATTGTCGCCTCCGGCGATCGTCGCTGCGCCGTAGGGCGAGCCGCCGACAATTTCGTCCATTCGAGTTTGGCCGGCGAACGCATAGGGCAGGCCAGCGATAAGCATGCCGAGATGCAGTAGCGGTTGATGCGAAGCTAGGATCGTCGCTTCATGGCCGCCATGTTGCGAGCCGGTTGACGTGAAGACGGCCCCAACCTTACCCACCAACGCGTTGCGCGCCCAGAGCCCACCAGCTTGATCAAGGAACTGTTTCATCTGCCCGGCCATGTTGCCGAAGTAAGTTGGCGTGCCGAAAATGATGGCGGCGTAGTCAGGCAGATCCGCGGGCGTCGCGGTCGGGGTCGGGTCGTCCTCGAAACCGGCTTGGCGGCGAATCTCTTCCGGCGCCGTTTCCGGCACCCGACGAAGCTCGGCGGTCACCCCCGGAACACTGCGCGCGCCGCGCGCCTCCGCTGCGGCCATCTCGCGGATATGGCCATGGCTCGAATAGTAGAGAACAAGCACTCGCGTCATGTCGGCCTCCTAAAGCTGATGACGACGCGAATATGCCGCTGGCGCTGACGGCGAATAACCGGCGCGCGGACAAGTCATTTTTTACGTGGCGTAAAAAAAGGGCGACGCTCAAGAAGAGCGGAGAGGCGTTTGGGACGCGTCAAATTGGGGCGTTTGCGCCGCTTTCCCCATCATCCAACGCGGGTTGAAGAAAGTCGAGGAACGCCCGCGTCTTTGCGTCGGAGCTCAGTCGCGCGGCGGTTATCGCAAAAATCTTTGGGGCGGGCAGTCGATAGGCGAGCAGGACGGGCTCAAGGGCGCCGGCCACAACGGCTGGATCCGAAATGAAGCTCGGCAAGGCGCCGATCCCCTCGCCCGCGATCAGCTGATCACGCAGAAACAGGCTATTGTTAACGGATAGCTGCGGCTCAAACCGGAACTCCGTTTGCTCTTGGGATCGGAGCAAAACCCATTTCCGGGCGTGAGCTGCGGTCGAAAAACT
Organism: Neomegalonema sp.; assembly: GCA_022760355.1. Classification (GTDB taxonomy): domain Bacteria; phylum Pseudomonadota; class Alphaproteobacteria; order Rhodobacterales; family Rhodobacteraceae; genus JALEGB01. Next base: position 44,550 of record JALEGB010000067.1, on the reverse strand, counting down.
CAGCAGCCGGTGGCCCTTTAGATCGTTCGGCGTCTGAGGCCGCCCTTCGGCTGACAGGTAGCCTGGCGCGGCGAACAGCCCTTGTCGCATCGAGCCCATTATACGCGCGATCAGGTTGGAATCGGGCATCGCCGCGGCGACCCGGATGGAGACGTCGAAGCCGCCCTCTATCATGTCGATCGTGCGATCTTCTAACGTCAGATCGATCTCTAACGAGGGGTAGGCGATGCGAAACTTTGGGAGGAGCGGCGAGAGGACGACGAGCCCAAACGAAAGCGGGGCGTTCACCCGCAGACGCCCCTCAACGGCCCCAACCCCGCGCTTTAGCGTCTCTTCAACGGCTCCGAACTCGGCCAGCAATCTCTGCGCTTCCGCATAATAGAGCGCGCCATGCGCGGTGAGCGCCATCGATCGCGTGGTCCGCGCCAGCAATACACAGCCGAGACTGTGCTCCAGCTGTTTGATGGAGCGGCTCAGCAGCGCGGCCGAGACGTGGAGATCATCGGCCGCTTTGCTGAAACTCTTGAGCTCAACAACGCGGCAAAAGGCGCGCATAACCGAAAGCTTGTCCATAGCCTGCACACTAGTCCCCGCATGCGGCGGCAAGACAACAGGAATGCGGAGCTATCTATAGCCCCAGTACATCCACCATCTCATATTCGCCGGGCGCGCGGCCGGCGGTCCATAAAGCCGCTCTTACGGCGCCGCGGGCGAAAATCGAACGGTCAGTGCAGATATGGCTCACCTTGATGCGCTCGCCCGCCGCCGCGAACAGCACCTCATGCTCGCCAACGATATCGCCGCCGCGAATCACCGAAAAACCGATATCGCCGCGCTTGCGCGCGCCGGTGATGCCATCGCGCCCGCGATCTTCGACGTCAGAAAGCGCGACGCCTCGCCCTTTTGCGGCCGCGTCGCCGAGCATCAACGCAGTGCCGGAGGGCGCGTCGACCTTTCGATTGTGATGGGCTTCGATCACCTCAATATCAAAGCTGTCATCAAGCGCAGCCGCGATCTTTTCCACCAGGCGGGTGAGCAAATTGACGCCAAGGGACATATTGCCGGCGCGGACGATTGTCGCCGCCTGCGCCGCTTTGGCGATACGCGCCAGTTGGGGGGCGTCGAAGCCGGTTGTGCCGATGACAAGCGCCGTTCCAGTCGCTGCCGCCATCTCAGCATGCTCGGCCGATGCGGTCGGGCTCGTGAAGTCGATCACGGCGTCCGCGGCGCCGAACACTGTATCGAGGTTGTCGGAAACGGCCACGCCGCGGGCTTCGCCGCCAAGAAGGATCGCAACGTCGCGCCCGATCCATTCGGAGCCAAGCCGCTCGCTGGCGGCGGACAGTTCGGCGGTTTCATTCGCCTCGACCGCTTGCATCAACATCCGACCCATACGGCCGGCGCACCCCAAAATGGCAATTTTCATCATATCCTCCCACCGGATGAGCGCGATTGGCGCCCGAGAGTCCGGCTCGCGCGCACATATCCACAGATACTCGCGGCAGATCGCTTAGAGGGCGACTTCAATGCGGCCAACGATATCCGTTCGAGCGGCGCGCCGCTTCGAAAAAACAGTCTGCGCCTAGAGCGCCCGCCGATCAGATTGGATCGGCTTGCCGCTCTAGCTCTCCTGAGACGCTTTGCTCCAGAACTGCTCAGCTTTGCTCTTGAAATCCTGCGCTGCGGGGCTTTGCGACTCAGATCCGGCCTCAACAAACTGCTCAAGCAGGCGCTGCTGTTGGGAAGAAAGGTTCTGCGGCGTCTCGACGACGACTTCCAGATAGAGGTCGCCGACGCGCGTACTGCGCAGAACCGGCATGCCTTTGCCGCGCAGTCGCAGCTGTTTGCCGGATTGGGAGCCGGCTGGGATCGCGACGCGCGTGCGTCCTCCATCAAGGGTAGGCACCTCTACAGAGCCGCCGAGCGCCGCGGTCGCGAAGGGCACGGGCACTTCGCAGACCAAATCGGCGCCGTCGCGTTTGAACAGCTCATGGGGCGCGATCTCGATAAAGATATACAGATCGCCGGCCGGGCCGCCTTGAACGCCAGGCTCCCCTTCGCCAGTAAGCCGAATGCGTTGGCCGTCCTCGATCCCAGCCGGGATCTGAACCGACTGGGTGCGGTTCTTGCGGACTTGTCCGGCGCCGCCGCAGACGCTGCAAGGGTTCTTGATGATCGAGCCGCGGCCCCGGCATGTCGGGCAGGTGCGCTCAATTTCGAAGAAGCCTTGTTGAGTGCGCACCTTGCCGGAGCCGGAGCAGGTTGGGCAAGCCACAGGCCGCGCGCCGCCGGCGGAGCCTGTGCCTGAACAAGCCTCACAGCTTACGGCGCCGGGCGCGGTCACTGTTACATTTTTGCCGCTAAATGCCGTCTCGAGATCAATCGTGAGATTCAGGCGCAAGTCCGATCCCCGGCCCCGTGCGGCGCCTGAGCGGCGGCCGACGAAATCGCCGAACAGATCGTCAAACAAATCGGAAAATGCTGCGCCGATGTCGGGGCCGCCGCCGCGTCCGCCGCGGAAGCCCGCCGCGCCGCCCATATCTGAAAAGGCCGCATGGCCAAACTGGTCATATGCCGCACGCTTCTGGCTATCGCGCAGCACGTCATACGCCTCGTTGACAGCTTTGAACTGTTCAGCGGTCTCCGGTTTGTCCTTATTGCGGTCCGGGTGCAACTCTTTCGCCTGCCGACGGTAGGCCTTTTTAATGTCCTCGTCGGACGCAGTCCGCGAGACGCCGAGAGTTTCGTAATAGTCTCGTTTGGACATTCTCGCACTCATTTACGTCAGAAGGGCGGGCCATCGAGCGAACAATGGTCGCATGGCCGCAGCCACTATTAAGATCACTCGCCCAATATGCGTCGATGGTCCAGACATTTTGGCCGCGCGCCACCCGACGCGCGGCCGATCGTCGTCATCATGACAATCTGTGCTGGCGCTTTATTTCTTCTTGCCGCCGAGCTCTTCGAACTCTGCGTCAATCACGCCGTCATCATCCGCCGCTTTAGAGGCCTCGCTCTCCGCTTCCGGCGCGTCGGCTTGCTCCTTGTACATCGCCTCACCGAGCTTCATCGCAGCAGTCGCCAGGGCCTGGGTCTTTGCTTTGATGTCGTCGATGTTTTCTTTCTCAAGCGATGCGCGCAGTTCAGTCGCCGCAGCGTCGATCGCTTCGCGATCCGCCGCTTCGACTTTGTCCCCATACTCGCTGAGGCTCTTTTCGGTGCTGTGGAGCAGGGCGTCGGCTTGGTTCTTGACCTCGACGGACTCTTTGCGGCGCTTATCGTCTTCGGCGTGCGCCTCAGCGTCCCGCACCATCCGCTCGATATCGTCGTCGGAGAGCCCGCCGGACGCTTGGATGGTGATCTTCTGCTCCTTGCCGGTCGCCCGATCTTTTGCGGACACGTTCACGATGCCATTGGCGTCGATGTCGAACGTGACTTCGATCTGCGGCAACCCGCGCGGCGCCGGAGGGATATCCTCCAGGTTGAAAGACCCCAGCAGCTTGTTGTCCGCCGCCATCTTCCGCTCGCCTTGGAAGACGCGGATTGTCACGGCGGTTTGGTTGTCATCCGCGGTCGAGAAGACCTGGCTGCGCGTTGTTGGGATCGTGGTGTTCCGGTCGATCAGGCTGGTGAATACGCCGCCGAGGGTCTCAATGCCCAGCGATAGCGGCGTGACGTCCAGCAGAACGACATCTTGGACGTCGCCCTGCAGCACGCCAGCCTGGATTGCGGCGCCCATGGCGACGACTTCGTCCGGGTTCACGCCTTTATGCGGCTCGCGCCCGAAGAAATCTTTCACGACTTCAACGACTTTTGGCATCCGAGTCATGCCCCCGACAAGGACAACCTCGTCAATGTCGCTCGCCTTGACGCCCGCGTCGGCCAGGGCCTTGCGGCAGGGCTCGAGGGTGCGCGTGATCAGGTCTTCCACCAGCGACTCGAGCTTTGCGCGGGTCATTTTGGTCGTCAGGTGCTTCGGACCGGACGCATCGGCGGTGATGAACGGCAGGTTGATTTCGGTCTGCTGCGACGAGCTGAGCTCAATCTTCGCTTTTTCCGCCGCTTCTTTCAGACGCTGCAGGGCCATTTTGTCGCCGCGCAGGTCAATGCCGCTTTCTTTTTTGAACTCGTCCGCCAGGTATTCGACAAGCTTCAAGTCGAAATCTTCGCCGCCCAGGAACGTGTCGCCGTTCGTCGCTTTAACCTCAAATACGCCGTCCGAGATTTCAAGGACGGAAATATCAAAGGTGCCGCCGCCCAAGTCATAGACTGCGATGGTGCGATCGGTTTCTTTGTCGAGGCCATAAGCGAGCGCCGCGGCGGTCGGCTCGTTGATGATCCGAAGAACTTCGAGGCCTGCGATGCGGCCGGCGTCTTTCGTCGCCTGGCGCTGCGCGTCGTCAAAGTAAGCCGGGACGGTGATGACGGCTTGATTGACCGTTTCGCCGAGATAAGCCTCGGCAGTTTCTTTCATTTTTTGCAAAACGAAAGCAGATACTTGGCTCGGCGAATAACGGTCGCCGCGAACTTCAACCCAAGCATCGCCGTTCGAGCCTTCAACGATGTTGAAGGGCACCATCTTCTTGTCTTTTTCAACGGTCGGATCGCCAAACCGACGACCGATCAGACGCTTAACCGCGAAGAGCGTATTTTCAGGGTTCGTTACCGCCTGACGTTTCGCGGGGAGACCAACCAGTCGCTCGGAGTCGGCGGTGAACGCCACCATCGACGGGGTCGTACGCGCGCCCTCTGCATTCTCGATCACTCTCGGTTGCGCCCCATCCATGATAGCAACGCATGAGTTTGTAGTTCCGAGGTCGATCCCGATTACTTTTGCCATTCTTACCTACCTCTGCTCGGCGAATGCGCAGGACGCCAAAAGGCCTGTCCCGCGCCTCCCAGACGCGCCGCGCGGCCAACTGCTCCTCGACGCGCGCTCAAAACGCTGCGCCCACACGTTCGTTATCGCCAGGCGCTGGCGGCGATATAAGTTGCGTCAGCATCGGTCGCAAGACGGTCGCATGATGCTTCGGGCGGCTGGGGAGCCCATTTAGGTGCTGTAGAACAAGGTTGGTTAACAAGCTGCTGACGGCGCGGGGCGTCAAAAAGGAAGAATTAAGATGCTTAGTGGACTTGAGGAGCACATCAACGGGTTTCGCGTCATCTCCGGCGCGTTGACGGTTGAGGAGCAATCCGCCTTGCTGATGGAGCTGGCGGAGATCGTGCGCGCTGCGCCGCTGGTGCGGCCCCTGACGCCGTGGGGCAAACCAATGCGGGTCGGGATGACGAGCGCTGGCGGTTATGGCTGGACGACGGATCGGCGCGGCTATCGATATGAGCCCGCCCATCCCGAGACCGGCCGCCCCTGGCCTGCAATACCCGAACGGCTGCTCGCGCTCTGGGCGCGGTACAGTGACGTGGAAACGCCGCCGGACAGCTGTTTGATCAACCACTATCCCGAGGGCGGTCGGATGGGATTGCATCAAGACAAGGATGAGGCGGATTTCAATATCCCGGTCGTTTCAGTCTCGCTGGGGGATCCCGCGGTGTTTCGAATGGGCGGGCTGCAGCGAAGCGAGCCGACATCATCGATCACCCTGTATTCCGGCGATGTTGTTGTCATTGGCGGGGATGCTCGGCTCGCGTTTCACGGCGTCGACCGCATAAAGTTCGGCGAAAGCTCGTTGCTGGCGGCCGCGCCAGAGTTCGGCGCGGGCCGTATCAATATTACACTGCGGCGCGCGGCGGCGATCGATGGCGCAGCGTCGGCGGCGTCTGGCGCATGAGCGCCCCCGCGCTCACGCGGTTACTCCGGTTTCGCCCCCTCTTTCGGCGCGTCCGCTTTCTCAGCGGGCTCAGGCGCCGGCGGCTTCGCGCCGCCTTCCAGACCAAGCATGATGATCTCCGCCGCCACGAACGTCGCCGCGAGGCGCTTGGGCTCGTCCTCAAGTTTGCCTTCCACGTCCTCATAAGCGGAAAGAGCGTTCAAAACCGCTTTGCCGGCCTCGCCTTCTGCCGATTTCGGGCCGAGCCGCATGATTTCCTCGGCGACGCTGGGCAGATTCGCTTTTGGCGTTGTCGCCACCAGCGCAACGGACAGCGTTTCGACATTCAGTCCAGCGCGATCTGCTGCGACTGAGGCGACGGTGCGGGAGGCGCGAGCCATCCAATAACGCGTCGCAATTTCGACCGACGCCGGCTCATTCTTGAAGCCGCAGCTGCGCATGACATCAAGAAACGCCTCGGACCGCGCGCCGCGCACAACTTCCGCCCCAGCCGCGCCGCCGACGCGAGCCGCCAGTTCAAAGCGCAATTTTACAATCGTCGGGAGCCGTTCATGCAGGCAGCCAAGGCGCGGCGCGCCCGCGGTCGGCGGCGTTGGTTTGGCCGCCTCCTGCGCATGCGCCAAGGACGATGCGCTCAGCGCGGTTATAGACGACGCGCTCAGCGCGGTTACAATCGCGGCGCGCGCCGCCAGTGCTGCGCCTCGCACGCGCGCTTTTTGCCAACGACCCATGCCTTCTCCCTCGCTCGCCCAGTTAGTGGCTAAACCCGTGACGGTCTAACCGAAGCGGCCCCCGCTGATCCACCTCACTTCGGACCTGTCGTCAGCCGCAGCAATAAAATGCGCCGCGCCGCGACTAAGCGGCGACAAACGATAAAACATGGCGGTCTCGGCGGGATTCGAACCTGCGACCTACCGCTTAGGAGGCGGTTGCTCTATCCAGCTGAGCTACGAGACCATTTGCGCGCGCAAAATAGAGGGCGCGCCGCCGAAGAGCAACGCGCCATTCACAAAAGCCGGGCGAAGGAGGAGGTTAGCTTTTGGGCGCCCCTTCGACGGACGCCGACGTCACCACGCCTTTTTCCACCGCGGCGTTGATCCGGCCGGGGCGATAGTCCCGCGTGACGATGAGATGCTTACCGTCGCGCATCACCACGCGGAAAGGAACCGCGCTCTTTTTGGCGAGTGCGCGCGCATCGGCGACAGTGAGCCCGACATAACGCGCTGCACCTGCTTTAGCCGGCTTTTCTTTCGCGCTTGCGGTTTTGCCATGTGGAGCGCCGCCGCATTCGTAAGCGGCGGCAGGGCCCGCAACGCCCAGCGCGGCGATGATGACGATGGAGCGGAGCGACAAGGTGAACGGGGACATAGCGATCTCCTCAAGCGCGCGGGAACGGGGCGCGCAGACAAATCGGAAACCAGGACGAAGGCGAAAAAATGACGTTTCCTGCCGCCAATCCGCCCTGCTCCGGCGTTTGGGGCGATCAGCTCGCCGCGAGCTCCATTGGCGCTGAGCCATGTTGAGCCTCCAGCGCGTTGCGCATTTTACGCAGCGCTTGCGATTCGAGCTGCCGAACCCGCTCCTTTGACAAACCGAGATGGCCGCCAAGGGCCTCCAGCGTGTCCGGCGTGTCCTGCAGCTTCCTGCGGCGGATGATGAGTTGCTCGCGCTCGGTTAGCGCAGACATCGCGCCGGCCAGCCAGCTGCGCGCCTTCGCGCCATCATTGCTGCGCGCGATCGCAACGTCGGGCGTGTCCGATTCGTCCTCGATGGTCTCCACCCACTCGCGGCCTTCCTCCCCCGCCTGAAAGGCGTTGAGCGAAAAGTCTGGCCCGGCAAGACGCCCTTCCATCATTTGCACATCGCGGAGCGGCGCGCCGAGCTCGGTGGCGATTTCTTCTTGCACATGGGGCGGGGCGGACTCGCCGAAATCCGCTCCCATCTCTCGCTCTAGCCGCGCGCGGATGCGGCGCATGTTGAAAAAAAGAGATTTTTGCGAGGAGGTCGAGCCGGTTCGCACAAGTGACCAATTGCGCATCACAAAGTCTTGGATGGAGGCTTTGATCCACCAGACAGCGTAAGTGGAAAACCGCACGCCGCGATCCGGATCGAACTTTGAGGCCGCTTTCATCAGCCCGACGCCGGCCTCCTGGATGAGATCATTCATGGACGCGCCATAGCGCCGATACTTCACCGCCATCGAAACCGCGAGCCGCATATAGGCGGTGACCAGCCGATGCATCGCCGCCTCGTCCCCTTTGTCTCGCCAAGCGCGGGCGAGCGCTGCTTCCGTCTCGGCGTCGAGCATTTCCGCTTTCATGGCGGCGTCCATCACGCGGCGATCGGTTGGCTCCGTGTTTTGCGGTTTCATCACTGGCCTCCTGGAACATCGTCTCTGCATCAGTATTCGCAGCGGAGGCGCGTTCAGTTCACTCGCCGGTCGTTTTTTTGTCCGCCATTCGCCATGGTGTCGCCGGGATTGCCGCGCGAGCGCGCGCGGCCGGCGCGGATCGTCTCGACCGGCCGAGCAATATGGAGGCGTTTCTGAGGAGTGGATCCGTGCGCGGCGGCGCGCCGCGCTTGTCGTTGATTCTGGGCGGCGCGCGCTCTGGCAAGAGCTTATTCGCGGAGCGGTTGGCGGAATCGTTTGCGCCGCAGCGGGCGTATTTGGCGACTGCTGAGCCTTTTGATCAGGAGATGACCGACCGGATTCAGTCGCATCGCGCACGGCGCGGCCCCGGCTGGCGGACGGTTGAGGCGTTTATCGACGTTCCGGCCACGCTTCAGGCCGAAGCGCGGGCGGACGAAGTCGTCCTTATCGACTGCTTAACGTTGTGGCTTTCAAACGAAATGTTGCGGCGTTCGGCGTTTGATGCGGAAGAGCTTGGCGCCGCCTTGGTGGAGGCTGTTAATAGCGCCCATGAGGCGGGGTGCCGGGTTGTCGCTGTTTCGAATGAGGTCGGGCTCGGCCTTGTCCCCGAAACGCCGCTTGGGCGCCGCTTTCGAGACGCACAGGGGCGGATAAACCAGATCGTGGCCGCCTCTGCGGATTACGTGGTTTTCGTCGCAGCGGGACTACCGCTGACGCTGAAAGGGGAGTCCCCGATTTGAGCGGCATGGTTCGGTGGTGGTGGGTGCGGCATGGGCCGACGAACGCCCGGGGATTTTGCGGTTGGACGGATTCGCCGGCGGATCTTTCCGACGGACGGTCGCTCTCGGCTTTACGCACCGCCCTACCCGATCACGCGATGTTGCTGACCTCCGACCTGTCGCGTTCGATTGATACTGCCGACGCAATCGGTCGGCGCACATGGTTGCGACGCGAGCCTGACGCCGCGTTCCGGGAGCAAAATTTCGGCGCGTGGGAGGGGCTCAGCTACGATGAGCCCGAAGGCGCAGAGCAATTTTGGCGCGATCCGGCCGCCGCTGCGCCGCCGGAAGGCGAGAGCTTCGCCGCCCTATGCGCGCGCGTGGCCACGCCGATTATGGAGATCTCTCGCGGGGATGATGATGAAATCGTCGCCGTCGCGCATGCTGGCGTCATTCGGGCCGCGCTGGCGCTGGCGTTGACTTTGCCGCCGCTTTCGGCGCTGGCGTTTGAGATATCGCCCTTGTCTCTGACCCGGATTGATTGGATCAGAGAAGCGAAAGCATGGCGCGTCGGCTGCGTTAATATGCAGATGTAGCCGACGGCGGCGCCGGTTCCGCCGCGTCGTCGCCGTCCTGTGAATACTCGGCCCTTTCTGAATGCCCGCCCCCTTCTGAATACTCGGCCCCTTCTGGATAAACGACCTCGGCGAGATAGAGGCCGTCCGGCGGCGCGACGGGGCCGCAAGCGGCTCTATTCGCCGCCTCCAGCGCTGTCCTCACATCTTCTGGCGCCCAAGCGCCCGCGCCCACGCGCTCCAAGGTGCCGACAATGCTGCGCACTTGATTGTGCAGAAAGCTGCGCGCTTCGCAGCGCACTTCGATCATGCCCGACGGCGTTTCCGCGATCGTGACTGAGTCGATCGATTTGATCGGCGAGGCGGCCTGACATTGGGAAGCGCGGAAGGTCGTAAAGTCGTGCTTTCCAACCAAATACGCCCCGCCAGCGCGCATGGATGCGATGTCGAGCGGCGGAGACACGCGCCACGCCAGCCCCCGGTCAAAGGTGAGCGGCGCTCGGCGGGGGGCGATGCGGTAGAGATATCGGCGCAGAACGGCGCTGAAGCGGGCGTGAAAACCGTCGCCCACCCGTTGCGCGGCGACAATCGCGATCGGGTCGGGCTTAAGATGGTGGTTCAGCGCCTCGCTTAACCGAAACGGCTCCCAATCCTTTTGCAGGTCGACATGAGCGACTTGGCCGAGAGCGTGGACGCCGGCGTCCGTTCGGCCGGATCCATAAACCAGCGTGTCACGCTCGCCCAGCCGGGAGAGGGCGTGCTCAATCGCGCCTTGCACGGAGGGGCCGTTATCCTGCTTTTGCCAGCCGACGAAGGGGCCGCCATGATATTCGATCGTAAGACGGTATCGGGTCATGCAGCGCCTATATAAGGGGCCTGACGATAGGGCGAGGCGAAATGGCGATTAGCGAATGGGCGGACGGCGCCGCGCGGATGATGGAGCGCTGGAGCACACAGGCGGCGGGGATGCTGCAGCCTTCGCTCCGGCTGGGCGTGACCGGGTTGTCGCGGGCGGGCAAAACGCTCTTCATTACGTCCTTGGTCGCAAACCTGCTGCGCCGCGGGCGCATGCCCGGCCTAAAGGCCGAGGCGGAGGGGCGCATTCTCGCCGCGATGTTGACGCCGCAGCCGGACTTCGATGCGCCGCGGTTCGACTTTGAGCGTCATCTGTCCGATCTGTACGGCTCGCCGCCAACATGGCCGGAAAGCACGCGCCAAATTGCGCAGCTCCGGGTCTCTTTGCGGTATCAATCCTCAGGCATGATGGGCCGGCTAGCGCGTGAGGTGGTCGGCGACTCTTACCTGAATCTGGATATTATCGACTATCCTGGCGAATGGTTGTTGGACCTCGCGCTGATGGAAAAAGATTTCGCCAGCTGGTCCAATGAGGCGCTGACCGCGGCGAAAGCCCGGGCGCAGGGCGAGGGGGCGGAGGCTGTCGCCGGGCGCGCTTTTCTGAACTGGGTCGCCGGGACTGATTTTGCGGCGCCGTTGGATGAGGCGGCGGCGCAGCAGGGCGCGGCGCTTTACGCGGAATTTCTGCGGGCGATGCGACAAGCGGGTTTTTCGCGTCTGGCTCCTGGACGTTTCTTACTTCCGGGGGACCTGGAGGGCGCGCCGGCCCTGACGTTCGCGCCGGCTCCGCCCGAGCGCACAGCACGACGCGGCTCGTTGAGGGCGACGTTGGCGCAGCGATATGAGGCCTATAAGGCGCTGGTGGTTCGCCCATTTTTTACAACACACTTCGCCAAGTTGGATCGGCAGATTGTCCTAGTCGACGCGCTGGGCGCGGCGGGCGCCGGGCCGGCGCAAACTGAAGATATGGCGCTGGCGTTGCGAGACATTATGAGCGCGTTTCGGCCTGGCGAACGCTCCTGGCTCGGCGCGCTGCTCGGCCCGCTCTGGCCGCGCCGGATTGATCGGGTGCTGTTGGCCGCCTCGAAGGCGGACCATATCCATCATTCGGCGCATCCCGCGTTGATGGAGCTGATCAACAGCTTGCTGGCGGAAACGGTCGATCGGGCGGCCTATCGTGGCGCAGCGGTCAACGCGTTGGCCATAGCCTCGGTCCGTGCGACCGTAGAAGATGAGATTCGTCACAATGGCGAACTGCTGCCCGCTGTGCGCGGGCGGCTGGCGGAGTCAGGAGAGGACGCGGCGCTGTTCGCCGGCTCACCACCAAGATCGCTTGCGGCGCTAAAGTCAGAGGATTGGAGCCGAGATTGTTTCCAATCCGTCGCCTTTGCCCCGCCCATATTGGAGGCGCGGGAGGGCGAAGGCCCGCCTCACATTCGAATAGATAAGGCGCTCGACTTTCTCGTAGGCGACCGATTGTAAAAATCAGCCGCTCAGTACTTTAATTTTTCTAGATCGGCAATGCAGGAGCGGAGCAGATCCATGCTGCACGTGTTTTCAAGGTCTGACGTTACCAGGTCGCGCTCGAGAAGCTTTAGCTTCAGCTCGAGATCTTCTGGACTTGACGCCGGCTTTTGGGCAGCGTCCGAGTAGATCTTAAAGTATTTACCAATCAGCTGCTCTTCTTCGATGTCACAGGGCCGGCTGCATGGAGTTTTCGCCGCGAGCTCGTGCAAACTCTTCTGCACTTTTTCAAACTCACTGTGCAGCTGGATAAACTCGTTAGCCGATTCGAGATTGAGCTGATGTCTAGACGACGTTGCTGCCTGCGTCGACATTTTGAGCCTCTGATTTTTTCTAAGTTCTCTCCGTAAGAGAACCATTGTCTCTACCTGCTGTGGATACAATGGGCGATTTCGCCCGTTTTAGTTCACGATTAAATCCCGAAACGACAGGTCGGTTTTAATCAGGGCGCGAACAACGAGCTGCGTGCGGGAGGCGACGTCATAATGGCGCTTGGCGGCCTCGACATGCTTGCGCACGGTGCTGGCGGAGATGCCTAGGATCGTCGCAATTTCCCAGTCGGTTTTCCCCTGTCCAAGCAAGCGCAAAACTTCCAGTTGACGCCCGGTCAGCTTCAATTTCGCCTCGGCGTCCAGCTCCGGGGTGTCTTTGGCTTTGCCTGTGGCGTCCGCTTTCGCGATGCGGCGCGCGCATTCGAACCCGAGGGCGCCGACGAAACTTAAGATCGGCAGGGCGCGGGTTGGAAACTCCCGCCCTTTTTTTACCGCGAAGGTGCAAATTCCGGACGGCGCGTCGGGTGAATGTATTGGCAAGGTGCAGGCTGATCCGATGACGCTCTGATATATTTCTCGAACCATCTCCACTTGATGCCGGGTCAAAGTCAGCAGCTGTGGCAGCTCTTCCCACAGAAAGATGCGGGACACTTTTTGTGAGGCCTGATGAATTGGATCGTCCAGATGGTACATTCTTTCAATGTAGAATTCGATCCAGAACTGCGGGCAGTTTCCAACCAGCACAGCCCCTTCCGGCGGTTCGCGCAAGTCAAATCGGTTGGCTAACAGGTAGTAGTCAACACCAAGCTCCGCGAGCACAAATGAATATACATTCTTCAGCTCTTCAACCGATTTGATGCGGCTGAATTGTTGCATTAGTTCGATAGCGTCGCTCATTGCGTCCGCCGCTTCTCCATCTCTCGGATCCGAATCGATGCGCGCTTTTCATCGGCACGAAACACGCTATGCGGGAATTTCGCCTGATGCTAGTAACCTTGCCGACATGTCCCGATGGTTTGGACGGCGGCGAATGGCGGCGAAACGTGGTTAATTAGGGTGATATCAACCCTGAATGTTTCCGCAAACGATCTTTATATACTGCTCATGTTTATGGATTGATCGCGTGGCGGTTGAACTTCAGTTGCGTCAATTTGGCGTATCTTTGCTCCTGCGGGGTAGTGATGAGAACGGGCGACGAAAAAAGAGAGCTTGGGGCGGTTCTCCTGGTTGGTCGGGAGGCGTCGGCCGGGAAGCGCGATGACGGGGCGGATCGAAGCGCCTCGCCGCAAGATGCGCCGCCAGTTGACGGTCCCGCCCGGGCGCCAGGCGCCCGCGTGAGCGGCCCCCGACATATCGGGGTGTGGATCCGGATATTCTGGGCGCTTGGGGCGCTGGTGCTCAGCGCGATGGCTGCGTTCGCGCTGGAGCGGCTCGTGGTCGAGGCGGCGGAGATCGCTCCGTGGGTTGGATGGGCGATGCGCGGGCTGGTGCTCGCTCTCCTCATCGTTTTCGCAATCCTTGTTTTTCGCGAGATCGCGGCGCTCGGGCGCGTGCGGCGGATCGGCCGGATCCGACGGCTCGCAATGTTTGCCCGTGAAACGGGCGACCTGAAGGATGCGGACGCCGCGCTGCGCGCGATGGCGGCGCTTTATGTCGGACGGCGGGACATCGGAGCGCCGATCTCTGAGGCGACGCGGCGGGCGCAGGATGCGTTCGAAGTTGAGGATCGGCTCGCGGCGTTTGAACGAGCGATCTTTGCGCCGCTGGATGAGGAGGCGCGGCGCATCGTGCGCGGCGCGGCGCGGGATGTTGCAACGATCACAGCCCTGGCGCCGTCCGTACTGTTGGACGCTGTCGCGGCGCTATATGTGAATCTTCGGACGATTCGGCGGCTTGCGCAGCTCTATGGCGGCCGAGCCGGCTTCTTGGGATCGTTGCGCTTGGCGCGACGCGTTGTCGAGCACGCAATGGCGGCGGGGTTGATCGCGTTGGGGGATGATATCCTAGAGCCGCTGATGGGGGGCGGCATCGCGTCGAAGCTCTCTCGGCGTCTTGGGGAGGGCGTCGTCAATGGCGCAATGACGGCGCGTATCGGCATCGCCGCGATGGAAGTTTGCCGCCCCTTGCCCTTTGAGGCGCTGCCCAAGCCTAAATTGCGTGAAATCGCCTGGTCGGCGCTTCGGAGCGTTGTGGCGGAGCGCACAGCGGGCGGCGGGCCGCCGGCTGGGCGTGATCGCGGTTAGCCGTTAGGTGGAGCGCGCCTTATTAGCGCGCTCCGGCGCGATTAAATATTGCTGGCGATCGCGCGACGCTCCGCCACCGTTTCCGCCTTGTCAAATGATGTCGCGACGAAAGCGCGGATGCGGGCGTCAATTTCGCTATAGATGCGCTCGAACACCGCCAGGCGCTCCGCTTCAGTTCCTTCCGCCGCGGCTGGATCTTCGTAACCCCAATGCGTTTGGACCGGTGCGCCTGGCCAGATTGGGCAGGTTTCACCCTTAGCGTTATCGCAAACTGTGACAACGAGGTCCATGACCGGCGCGTCCGGGCCTGCGAAAGTGTCCCAGCTTTTGGAGCTGTAGCCTTCGGAGATCAGGCCATGGGCCGAAAGGGTTTTGACTGTAAGCGGATTAACTTGTCCAGTCGGTGATGAGCCTGCGGAGTAGGCGCGGTAGCGCCCGCCGCCATGATGGTTGAGCAGCGCTTCGGACAGGACGCTGCGCGCCGAGTTGCCGGTGCACAAAAACAGGACGTTGATCAAAACTCTTCTCCCAAAGCGGATGAGGGCGAACAGTTCATGGATAGTTGAAAGGATGTCCGAGGTCATGACGGAAATGCCAGAGAATCAAGACATAATGAGCGATATCCGCCCGCGGCGCTCGGTTTTGTATATGCCAGGCTCCAAAGAGCGGGCGCTTGAGAAAGGCAAAACGCTGGCCGCGGACGCTTTGATACTGGACCTTGAGGACGCTGTTGCGCCGGATGAGAAGCCTGGCGCGCGCGATAAGGTGGCCGCCGCGGTGAAAGCGGGCGGATTCGGACGCCGCGAGTTGGCCATTCGCATCAATGGCCTCGATACGCCGTGGGGCATGGAGGATCTCAAAGCCGCCGCCGCCGCTGGCCCTGACGCCGTCCTGCTGCCGAAAGTCAACGCGCCGCAGCAAATTGAGGAAGTCGAGTCGCTGTTGGTCAAGCATGGCGCGCCTGACAGCACCAAAATCTGGGCGATGATTGAGACCCCGCGCGGGGTGCTTCACTCGGAAGCGATTGCGGCGTCCACCCCGCGCCTCGACTGCTTTATTATGGGAACGAATGACCTGCTCAAGGAGCTGGGGGCGACTGAGACGCCGGATCGGGCGCCTTTGTTGACAAGCCTGAGCCTCGCGCTGTTGGCGGCGCGCGCTTATGGGGTCGCGATTGTCGATGGGGTGTTCAATGCGTTCAAGGATGAAGATGGTTTCCGAGCGGCTTGCGGGCAATCAAAGGCGTTTGGCTTCGACGGCCGCACGCTGATTCACCCGGCTCAGGTCGAAATCGCCAATGCGGTTTTTGCGCCGTCAGAGGCGGAGATTGACCTGGCCAAGCGGCAGGTTTCGGCATTTGAAGCGGCGATCGAGAAGGGCGAGGCTGTGGCCGTCGTCGACGGCAAGATCGTCGAGAATTTGCATGTCGAAACGGCGCGTCGCGTATTGGCGATGGCGGGGGCGATCGCGTCCGGCGGCTAATTTTGTTCTTTACATGTTCTCATTTTTGGCCGCATATTTTCACTGCGGTCAGAGATGGGGCGTGTGCGATGGTCAATATGGCGAGGGCGAAGGGGCGGGGCGCTGAAAGCAACGCGTCGGGTCGCTATGAACGCGAGAAGCGGGAGGCGTTCGATGATGGGTGGGCGCGGGAGGATGCGCCCGCGCCCCTGCGGACCGAGGTCGAGATCGACGCGTCACGGTCGATCATCACCCGGAATAACTCCCCGGACATTTCGTTTGATCGGTCAATCAACCCCTATCGGGGGTGCGAGCATGGCTGCGTTTATTGCTTTGCGCGCCCCACTCACGCCTATCTCGGCTGGTCGGCCGGCTTGGATTTCGAAACCAAGCTGGTTGCAAAGCCGAACGCGGCGGCGCTGTTGCGTCGGGCTCTCGCACGGCGCGGATACAAGCCGGCGGTTATCGCAATGGGCGCCAACACGGACCCCTATCAGCCCATTGAAAAGGAGTGGCGGATCGTCCGTGGCGTTTTGGAGCTGTTGCTTGAGGCGCGGCACCCGGTGGCGATTGTCACCAAAGGCGCGCTCATTATGCGTGACGTGGACATACTGGGCGAAATGGGGCGCCAGGGCCTGGCGCATGTCGCGGTTTCAGTGACGACGTTGGATCGCAAGCTTGCGCGCAGTATGGAGCCGCGCGCGGCGACCCCGGCGCGGCGACTGCAGGCGATTGAGACCCTGGCGGCGGCCGGCGTTCCAACGGCGGTCATGATGGCTCCGATTGCGCCCGGTTTGAATTGTCATGAGATCGAAAACGTTCTTGCCGCAGCGCGCGACGCCGGCGCCGTCCGGGCGGAATATGTGACGCTGCGTCTGCCGCTGGAAGTGTCGCCGCTTTTTCAGGAATGGCTGGCGACCCATCAGCCCCACCGCGCGGCGAAAGTTATGCGCCAAGTGCGGGAGATGCATGGCGGGCGGGACTATGATCCGGAGTGGGGCGCGCGGCAGCGCGGCCGCGGGCCGGTATCGGATTTGATCGCGCGTCGTTTTGCAGTCGCGGTGAAAAAGCTTGGCTTTCGTCGACGCAGTGAAGCAGCTTTGCGGTTAGATTTATTCCGACCGCCGCGCTCCGATGCGGCGTCGACGCGTCAGCAGCAGGGCTCTACGCAGCTGACATTTGACTTCGATTGATTTGCTGCTGGCGTCCATATCGTGAGCACGATAACCTCGGTATATGGACAGGCATGCTACATACCGGGGAAATCCTGCTGGCGGGCGCCAGGGATTGAGGGAAAAACAGCCGCAGAGCGCTGAATTCCCAAGCTTTGAGCCGGAAAGAGCGGCGCTCGCCGGCCTGAAGCCGGGGGAGCGGGTAATCGGTGTGGATGAGGTCGGACGCGGCCCTTTGGCTGGCCCCGTCGTCGCCGCAGCCGCTTGGCTGAGCGAGGCTGCGGCCGAAGCGCTCGCCACAGCCGGTTTGCGGGATTCCAAGAAGTTGAGCGCAAAGCGACGGGAGGTCTTGGCTGATCTGCTGGATGAACTGTGTGCGGACGGGCGCGCGGATATGGCGCTGGGCGCCGCCAGCGCACGCGAGATTGACGCGCTGAACATTCGCAACGCGACTTTCCTTGCGATGCGTCGGGCTGTTTCGCGGTTGCGCGGGCCAATCGGCATGGCGCTAGTGGATGGCAATGCGGCCCCGCCGGGAATCGGACCGGCGCGGACATTGATCAAGGGAGACAGCCGATCCTTGTCGATTGCAGCTGCGGCGGTACTGGCGAAAACCGTGCGCGATCGGGCGATGACGCAGCTCGATGAGCGTTGGCCTGGCTATGGATGGGCGACGAACGCCGGCTACCCTACCGCCGCACATCGCGCAGCCTTGGCCAAGCGCGGACCAAGTCCGCATCATCGTCGCAGCTTCGGCGGCGTCTGATCAGAGGCGCGTCGATGGCTCTCAGTTTGTTTGATTTTTGGGAGGATGCGCCCGTTCCGAGGCGCCGAGAGGAGACGCGGCCTATGGCGCGCAAGAGCGATGCACCAACGCCGGCCGAGCCGCGGCCTGATCCGAAGATCGAGGCCTTCGCTGAGGCGCTCGACACGGTGCTCGTCGGCGATTGCATCGCGCAGATGCATAAATTGCCGCCGAAGTCGGTCGATCTGATCTTTGCGGACCCGCCCTACAATTTACAGCTGCGCGGTGAGCTGCGGCGCCCGAATGATAGTGTGGTGGACGCCGTTGATCAGGACTGGGATCGCTTTTCCAGCTTTGACGCCTATGATCGGTTTACCCGCGACTGGCTGTCGGCCGCACGGCGGGTCTTGAAGGATGATGGCGCCTTGTGGGTGATTGGCGCCTACCACAACATCTTCCGCGTAGGCTCAACGCTACAAGATCTTGGGTTCTGGATCCTGAATGACGTTGTCTGGCGCAAGACAAACCCGATGCCGAACTTCCGCGGCAAGCGCTTCACGAATGCGCATGAAACCCTGATCTGGGCGGCGAAATCCGAGGCGCAGAAGCGCTACACCTTCAACTACGAGGCGCTCAAAGAGCTGAATGAGGGGCTGCAGATGCGCTCGGATTGGCTTCTGCCCGTGTGTGGCGGTCCGGAGCGGCTGAAGGGAGAGGATGGCGCGAAAGCGCATCCGACGCAGAAGCCCGAAGCGCTGCTGGCGCGGGTTCTCCTCGCCAGTACGGAGCCGGGCGAAGTGGTGCTGGATCCGTTTCTGGGCTCCGGGACAACCGGCGCGGTTGCGAAACGTATGCGTCGGCGTTTCATCGGTATCGAGCGTGATCCAGCCTACGCGGCGTTAGCGCGCGATCGAATCGCTGCAGTGACGCCGCATGATGGCGATGTGCTCGAAATCGCCCGCTCCAAAAAAAGAGAGCCGCGCGTTCCGTTCGGCGCGCTGATCGAGCGGGGGCTGTTGGCCGCCGGCGATTTGCTGACCTCGCCGGACGGCCGCCACGCCGCGCGAATTCGCGTGGACGGCACGGTTGCGACACAGAAGCATGTCGGCTCGATTCATAAGGTTGCTGCGGAGCTGGTGGGCGCCAGTTCGATGAATGGCTGGATCTTCTGGCATTTTCAAACGTCGGACGGCGCGGCTCCAATCGATGTGCTGCGGGCTCAGATCCGCTCTGAGCTCGGTCAAGACGGGTAACGGGCCCCAACGCAGCGCAATTGCCGGGGTGTTGGCCCTCAATACGGGATGGGCGGTTGCGGCTGGCCGCCTGTCGAAATACATCCAGTTACTGAATATCCGCTCGGAACAAACACGCGGCGGATCACTGGCGCTTCTGATGATTTAGCGCGCCTCGATCGATCCCGCGGCGAATAAGGACGCGACAGCAATGCAACTTTTTGGGATGGGCGGCGGCGACAAGCCGCAAACGGGCGATAATGACGTGATCATTGATGTTGGCGACGCTGACTTCATGGAAAAGGTTGTCGAAGAGTCCAAGAAACGGCCTGTGATCGTCGATTTCTGGGCCCCGTGGTGCGGTCCGTGCAAAACGCTCGGCCCGGCGCTCGAGGGGGTCGTGAAAGCGCAGAATGGCAAAGTTGTTCTGGCCAAAGTTGACGTCGATCAGAACCAGATGATTGCGTCGCAGCTGCGGGTGCAGTCGATCCCAGCCGTGTTCGCCTTCGTCGGCGGCCAGCCTGTTGATGGTTTTATGGGCGCGCAGCCGGCGAGCCAGCTGCAAAAGTTCGTCGACCAAGTGTTGAAAGCCGCCGCGCAGGCCGGGCTCGAGGGCGGCGGCGACCAACCATCGATGGACGATATCCTCTCAGCGGCCGATGATGCGCTGGCTCAGAATGCGCTGACGGATGCGAGCCAGCTCTTTGCAGCAGCGCTGCAAATGGAGCCGACGGAGCTGCGGGCCATCGCCGGGCTCGCGCGGGTCTATGTCGCCGCCGGTGATTTGGATCGGGCGCGTCAGACGTTGGCGATGGCGCCTGCGGACAAGGCGTCCGACCCCGTGATCTCCAGCGCCTCAGCTGCGATTGACTTGGCTGCGGAGGCGGCGCAGGCGGCGGACGCCGTCGCCGGCCATCGCACGGCGCTTGAAGCCGATCCCAATAATCATCAGGCGCGCTTTGATCTGGCGATGGGCCTGTACGCCATGGGCGACAAAAGCGGCGCGGTGGATCAATTGCTCGACATTTTCAAGCGCGATCGCAAATGGAACGATGAAGCCGCGAAAACGCAGCTGTTGAAGCTCTTCGACGCGTTCGGCCCGAGCGATCCTGTGACGTTGGAGGGGCGGCGCAAGCTGTCAACGCTTCTCTTCGCGTAGGGAAGGCCGAGTTTGCTGGGGAGCGGGAGCCGAATGGGCGAGGAGAGACGTTTCTGATGACCAAAATGGGCGCCCCGCGCCGACTCGCGTTCAACGCGCTTCCCGACGTCCTGCCAATCTTTCCACTCGAAGGCGCGCTGTTGCTGCCTTGGGCTCGTTTGCCGCTGAATATCTTTGAGCCGCGTTACTTGGCGATGGTCGAAGACGCGATCCGAACGGAGGCGCGGCTTATCGGTATAATCCAGCCGCGGCCGAGCAAGCTGAGGGAAGCGGAGGATGAGGAGACGCCGCGCCTGTACGACATTGGGTGCGCCGGGCGGATCACCAGCTTTTCCGAGACTGACGACGGTCGCTATCTGATTTCTTTGGCTGGCGTCTTGCGGTTCAAGGTGCTTCGGGAGATTGAAGGATTTACCCCATATCGCCGCGTTGAGGCGGACTGGACGTCGTTTGAGGGCGATTTGAAGCCCGCCGCCCCCGGCACGACCACGGACGAGACGCGCGCGGAGTTTCTGAGCTTGTTGAAATCCTATTTCGATGCGTCCAGCCTTTCTGCGGATTGGGAAGCGCTGACCCGAGCCGACGAAGAGACGTTGGTTAACGCGTTGGCGATGCTGTCGAATTTCTCACCACAGGAAAAACAGGCGCTGTTGGAGGCGCCCAATCTAACGGAGCGGCGTCAGAATTTGCTGGCGTTGATGCGGTTCACGATCGCGGCCAAGGGCGGCGATGGCGGCGCGACGCAGTAGGGGAGGTGGAAATGGATATTGATCCAAAGCTTCTGGAAAGTCTGATTTGCCCGGTTTCCCAAGGCGCATTGTCATTTGATCGGGAAAAGTCAGAGCTGATTTCGCGCAAAGCGCGTCTCGCCTTTCCCATTCGTGACGGCGTACCGATTATGCTGGAGAGCGAGGCGCGGATTTTGACGGACGAGGACCTGCGCGCGAGGCCTTAGCTCGCCTGACCTGTGTATCCATCAGGCATGCCGCCATCATGGTTGACCCGTCGACAAGTTTTCGGGTTAACCGGCTCAGCGCTGTCATCCTTCGGGCGCCGCGACAAGGCGTCGGAGTTTGACCGCGACCAGTTTGATGGGGGACCAAATGGCTCTGACACGCCAGCAGATTAGAAGCTATCGGCATCCAGACGAAGATCTCGGCTTTATCTTAGCGCTGTGCGCTTTGGGGCCGGCGCTGCTCATTCTGACGCTCGTGATTGTCGCGCTGCTGTTCAGCAGTGTCTTTTTTTTACTGCTCATCGCTTTTTACATCGGCATATTTGTACTGGCCTTTTGGATCGCCTATCGGATCATGAAGGCCTACTACCTTGGAAATATGGTCCGAGTTTCAGAACAGAATTTTCCAGAACTATTGCGAATTATCGACGAAAAAAAAGAGTTTTTCGGCTTCAAAGGCGCCGTCGAAGCTTATATTTTGCCAGAGTCGCGCTATCAGGTCTTTGTGCTGCCCTTTATTCGCCGAAAATATTTATTGTTTGAGGCGGATGTACTGGGTCAACACAGTGATCGAGCAGATGTTGAGTGGGTTGTGGCGCGCCATATCGGCGCTCTCGCCGCGCGGCACTACCGGCTTGCTTACATCGAATATGTGATGAATGGCGCGGAGCGGATTGGCTTGCTGAACCTTCTGCTGACGCCTTATGAGCGCGCTGTACAGTATAGCGGTGATCAATTGGGCGTCGTCGCGATGCAGGGGCGGATTGATGTGGCGATGCGCGCGCTGGCGAAGATGATGAGTGGGGCCGATGTTGGGCAGCATGTGAATTTCAGCGGCGTGATCGCTCAGCATTTGCAGCTGAAAGGCAGCATCTTTTCCTGGCTCGCGCGGTGCATGTCCTCCACGCCGCATCTGTCCTACCGGATGGCGAACCTTATTCGATTTGGTCGGCAGCATTTCCCCGCGGAAACAGAAGCGATGATCAGGAACGCGCCGGCTGACTTCCAGCAGATCGTATCGCAGATCAGATAGGGCGGGCTTAGGCCGCCAACTCAGGCCCTTAATCGGGGCGTGCTAGAGCGTGCGCCGACCAAGTGGCTACCGGTTGGCGGGAACAGCACGCGACAAAACAAAGGGTTAGAGCCTTGAGCCGATCCAACTTAATCGGCGAAAGCTCTAAGTCTCTGTTTGATCGAGATTTGCGAGCCGTTAGATGGGTCCATCTAACTTCAAATCGCCCGAGCTCCCAACACGCCCCACTGCGCACCAGAAGTTCGGATGCTGCGCCTTGATTGACAAAAGCGCCTGCGCTGCGGCGCCCTCAGTCTTAAACAGGCCGAAACAGGTTGCGCCGCTGCCTGACATGCGCGCGAAATGGCATCCCGCCGCCATGTTGAGCGCGTCCAGAGCCTCCCCGATTCGCGGCGCCAGGGTGCGGGCTGGCGCCTCGAGGTCGTTCCGGGTTTGCGCAAGGAACCCGACCAGCTCATCCAGTGACGCTGCACCCGTGAAGGCCGGCGGCGCGGGGTTGTCGCGCCGCTCCAACGCAGCGAAAACCTTCGGCGTCGATACAGGTGCGCCGGGGTTGACCAGGAGCACTGCAAAAGATGGAACAGGCGGCGCCGCGGCCACTTCATCGCCAATGCCGCGCAACATGACCGGACCGGGCCCCAGCAAGCACGCGGGGACATCCGCGCCCAGAGAAAGCGCAAGCTTGTGCAAGGCGGCGATGTCAACGGGACGACGCCACAACCGCATCAGCACCTTCAGCGCCGCTGCGGCGTCCGCCGATCCGCCGCCAACGCCGCTGGCCACCGGCAAACGCTTCTCAAGCCGTAACGCGGCGCCGGGCGCGGACGCCCCTTGCTTTTCAGCATTGAGTTTCGCAAGCCCGTCGGCCGCCCGCAGAACCAGATTATCCAGCCCCGCGCCAAGCTCCTGCGCGAAGGGGCCATCCACCGTCAGGCTCAGGAACGGGCTTGGCTCCGCCTCAATTAAATCCCCAACGTCCGGAAAAACAGTCAGGCTGTCCAGAAGGTGGTAGCCGTCTTCGCGCCGGCCGACCACGTGCAGCCAAAGATTCACCTTCGCCGGCGCAATTTCCCACAGCTGATCCGCAGCGTCAGCCGCCATTCGGCGCTCGCTCTCCGCTGGGCTTCGCGCTCGGAGGAGCTGAGCTGTCCTCAATCGCCTTCACCGGAGTATAGCCCTCTTCACTCAAGACCGCATCCAGGCCCAGCTTCAGTTTGCGCTGAATGCGAGTCTCGGCGGCTTTGGTGTCTGGCTTGAATGTCAGCGCCCGGCGCCAATGGAACCGCGCCTCCCGCTTTCGTCCGACCATCCACAGCGCGTCGCCATAATGGTCATTGATCTCCGAAATGGCCGGCTCCATCGCGATGGCGCGCGCCAGCTCGCGCACGGCGCCCTCGAAGTCGCCTGTGCGCCACATCACCCAGCCGAGCGAATCAACGATATGGCCGCTCTTCGGCTTGGCGGCGATCGCGCGTTTGATCATGTCTCGCGCTTCGCCCAAGCGGCGCCGCTGTTCGACAAGGCTATAGCCATAGTAGTTCAGCACATCCGGCTGCCCCGGCTTCAGCGCCAGCGCGGCTTTGAAATGCGCCTCAGCCTTATCCCACTGCTTCGAGCGTTCGCGGCAGATGCCGGCGTTGAAGTAAAAGGACCAGTTGCTGGCGGGAATCGCGCTCAGAACTTCCTTCATCCGCGCGATGCCCTTCTCGTAACTCTCCGCGCACTCGCCATAAAGTTTTTCACGCGATGCGAAGTTGCCCAGCGCGAGATAGAGGTCCGGAGACCGCGCGCCCTCCGCGAGCAGCTCCTTCGTCTGAGCAATCGCGCCGGGTAGATCATTCAACCGCGAGAGCGCGAGGGCGCGGCCAAAGCGCGCCTCCATCGAATAGATTGAGCTTTTCGGCGTCCGAGCATACGCGCTTGCTGCCAGGCGGTACTGACGCAGATCGCCAAGGCGCTGGCCGATAACGATGTTCGCCAGCTCATATTCGGGCGCCAGCGCATGGGCCAGTTGCGCATAAGCCAAGCTGAGCTCCGCGGACTCCCGCCGCCGGCCGCCAACAGCGCGCGCCACGCTCACCAGCGCCGCGGCGGCGCCCTCCTTGGCCGAGCGCATCGACGGCAGCACCGGCTTGTCCGCAGCGACGCGCGCCAGGGCGGCCAGCACGATCTCGTCGAAAGGCGCGCTCTTCAGCGCCAGGTTGAGCACGTCGCGCGCCTTCGCTTTGTCCCCGGCCGCCTGATGCGCCGCCGCGGCGATCAGCGCGAGATCGCGCGGCCACCCTCCAAGCGCTTTATGGCTCGCCTCGAACGCAGCGAGCGCACGCGGCGCATCGCCCAACATCAAGGCCAGCCGCCCTTCATGTTGCGCGCCAAAAATCGGTTTCCCGCGCATCGCAGGGTTGGCCGCAAACGCCTTAAAGGCGGCTTCCGTATCGCCCGCCCCATAGGCCGACCAGCCGATCAGAAGATCCCGCAACACCGGCGTAATTCGATCACCCTGCTTTTCCAGCATCCGGCGCGCTTCGGCAAACCGACCTTCGCGGATCTCCTCAACCGCGGCGACAAGCACCGCTTGCGGCGAGTTGATTTTGTTCAGGGTGATCCATTCAGCAACGGTGATGGCGGCGCGCACATCACCCGCCAGCAGCGAATAGCGCAGCGCCGCGCCTACGACGCGCACATCCCGCGGCTGCGCCCGCATTGCCCGTCGGAAATACCGCGCCGCCGCCTTGAAGTCTCGGCGCGACTCTGCCTGGCGCGCCGCCAGATACGCGCCGACATAGCCCGATGGCGCCGCCCGCGCCGCCCAGCTTTGCTCCCGCTTTGCGCTGCGTTGTTGCGCCGAAGCGCCGTCCTCTACCGAGCCGAAGCAGACAACCGCCGCCAGAGCAGGCGCAATCGCTTTTACAAGGCGGGTTCGGTGGGAAAGACGGGCGCAAGACGCGACAAGATTCAGCATAAAGCCTCCGGAGCGGAACCAGCGGGTAAGCTGCGCCGATACGCGACGCAGCGCAACCCTTTGCAGGCGCCATGTTTCATCACGCCGCGTAGGCAAATCGTGAAGATTACCGCGCAGCTAAGGCTAACAGACCATTACATGTTCGGATATGTCGGCCCGTCTCCGCCCTGAGGAGTGACCCAGGTGATGTTCTGCGACGGATCTTTGATGTCGCATGTTTTACAATGCACGCAATTCTGGCTGTTGACCACAAAGCGCGGCGCGCCGCCCTCTTCGTCTCGCAGAACCTCATAGACGCCTGCGGGGCAGTAGCGCTGCGCCGGCTCCGCGAAGATCGGCAGGTTTACGTCGATCGGAACCGTCGGATCAGCCAGTTGCAGATGGCTCGGCTGGCCCTCCGCATGGTTCGTGCCCGAATAGGAGACGTTTGTCAGCCGATCGAACGACAGCACCCCGTCCGGCTTCGGATACTCAATCGGCTTATGATCCGCCGCTTTGCCGGTCGCGTCGGCGTCAGACTTGCCATGCTTCAGCGTCCCAAACAGCGTACCGCCGAAAATGGATGCGAACCACATATCGGCGCCGCCCAGCGCGAGGCCGCCCAGCAGACCAAAGCGCGACCACAGCGGTTTGACGTTGCGCACCTTCTTAAGATCGCTGGCGATCGGGCTGGTTTGCATCGCATCCCAGAACTCAGTCAGCTCATCCGAGCTGCGGCCCGCATTGATCGCCGCCGCGACGTGCTCCGCCGCCAAGGCGCCGGAGAGCATCGCATTGTGCGACCCCTTAATACGCGGCACGTTCACCAAGCCCGCCGAACAGCCAATCAGCAGACCGCCCGGGAAGCTCATCCGCGGAATCGACTGCCAGCCCCCTTCGGTAATCGCCCGCGCGCCATAGGCCACCCGTTCGCCGCCCGCCAACGTCTCCGCAAACAGCGGATGGTGTTTCATGCGCTGAAACTCCATATACGGGTAGAGATGCGGATTGGCGTAATTCAGATGCACGACAAAGCCGACGGAAGCGTAGCCGCCTTCCATATGGTACATGAACGAACCGCCGCCGGCGGCCGAGCCCAGGGGCCAGCCCATCGTGTGCGTTACTTGGCCAGGCGTGTGCTTGGCGGGATCCAGCCGCCACAGCTCCTTCATACCCACGCCAAATTTTGGCTTGTCCGAGTCCCGATCCAACGCGAAATGCGCGATCAACTCCTTCGCCAGCGAGCCGCGAACGCCTTCGGCGACCAAAACATATTTGCCGCGCAACTCCATGCCCGGCTCATAGGATGGGCCGGGCGTTCCATCCAAATTCTTGCCGAACTCGCCCGCGACGACGCCAACAAGAGCCCCGTGCGCGTCATAAACCGGCTCCGACGCCGCCATGCCCGGAAACACTTCGACGCCCAGCGCCTCGGCTTGCTCCGCCAGCCAACGGCAAACATTGCCGAGCGAAACTACATAGGCGCCGTGATTGCTCATCAGCGGCGGCATCAGAAAGTTAGGCAGCCGCATCTCCCCTTCTTCGCCAAGAAGGTAGAAACGATCCTGCGTCACCTCGGTGGTCACCGGAGCGCCCATATCCCGCCAATCCGGCAGCACCGTGTCCAAGCCAATCGGATCAACAACCGCGCCAGACAGGATATGCGCGCCGATCTCGGAGCCTTTTTCGATCAGCACAACGCTCAGATCGTCGCCGCCAAGTTGCTTCAGCCGGATCGCCGCGCTGAGGCCGGCCGGCCCGCCGCCAACAACTACGACATCATATTCCATTGCTTCGCGCTGCATCCCAATCCTCCAAGCTTGTATTGCCCGACCCGCACACGCCGTATAATTCAAGGTAATGGCTTAGCGCGCTCTGAGCCGCCTGCGCATCCAGCGCGACGACGCGCCGCACATTTCTTTACGGCGCCTGCGAAAAGGAGCGCCCAATGAGCAACAACGGCGCAATCCCGCCTCCAGGGTCGCCGCAGCGCGCCGCAATGCTGGCGGCGCTCCTGTGGCAGATTGAGCTCGGCGTAGACGAAGCGGTAACTGACGCGCCCATTGACCGGCGCGGCCTTGCCGACGCGCCGCGCCCCCGCGCCCTCGCGCCGGCGCCAGCATCGCCAGCGACGGCGAGGGCGACGCGCACAGCCGCGCCAAAACGTGGGGCCGCCCCAGCTCAGAAGCGCCCGCCGCCGATGGAGCCGGCGGAAAACGCGCGCAACGCCGCTGCGCGCGCCAGCGATCTGGTTGATCTCAAAGCCGCTGTCATGGCGTTTGATGGGTCGCGCCTGAAGGACGGCGCAAAAAACTGCGTCTTTGCAGATGGCGATCCAGCCGCGGATCTGATGGTGATCGGCGAAGCGCCCGGCGCAGAAGAGGATCGACAGGGACTGCCCTTTGTCGGCCGCTCCGGCGTGCTGCTCGACCGTATGCTGACCTCGATAGGCTTGTCGCGGCACGCAAATGATCCCGCGTCAGGCGCATACATCACCAACATCGTCCCGTATCGTCCCTTGGGCAACCGGCCGCCGGATGACGCCGAGGCCGCGGCCTTCGCGCCGTTCATGCTGCGCCACATCGCCCTGGCGGCCCCGCGCGCGGTGTTGTGCCTGGGCAATGCGCCCGCCAAGCATGTGATGGGCGCCGAGGTTGGCGTCACACGGTTTCGCGGCGCCTGGAAAGAACTGGAGATCGAGGGGAGACGCATTCCCGCACTCAGCACGTTTCATCCGGCATATCTGCTCCGAAGCCCTGATATGAAACGCTACGCCTGGCGCGATCTGCTGGAGCTGGCGAGCCGCCTGGCCCGTTAGCGCTGATC
The DNA here is from genome assembly GCA_022760355.1 of Neomegalonema sp. Taxonomy (GTDB): domain Bacteria; phylum Pseudomonadota; class Alphaproteobacteria; order Rhodobacterales; family Rhodobacteraceae; genus JALEGB01. Next base: position 16,681 of record JALEGB010000067.1, on the reverse strand, counting down.
AGGGTCGTTCGGAAACAAGCGCGGCGCCACATAGGCGGCGATGGCGACGCCGATGAAAAAGTAAACCAAGCCCATCCAACGCCTCCCTAGATCGGCGCCACACTGTCCGGGCGCAGCATTCATCAGAAGCTAGGGCGATGAAAAAAAGGTGAAAAATGTCCGATACCGACCATGACAACACCGACCGAAACCGGAGCGCCAACATCATGATGGAGGGGAATGAGCCGGAGCCCGCCTACTTTGAGGGCCGTATTGATGAAAAGATCGCTTTCGTTCCCGTTCGTATCGCGGTTCTGACCGTCTCAGACACCCGGACCTCGGAAAACGACCGTTCGGGCGACGTGCTCGCAACGCGGGTCGCGGATGCTGGCCATGTGCTCGCCGATCGGAAGATCGTGCGGGACGAGAAAGATCTGCTTGTCGCGCAGCTCCGCAGCTGGATCGACGATGCGGAGATCGATGTTGTGATCTCGACCGGCGGCACCGGCCTGACCGGACGCGACGTGACGGTTGAGGCGCATCAGGCTGTCTATGAGAAAGAAATCGAAGGCTTCGCCGCGTTGTTCCACATGGTGTCCGCTGAGAAGATCGGGACCTCAACCATGCAGTCGCGGGCCTGCGGCGGCGTCGCGAAGGGCACATACCTGTTCGCGCTGCCTGGCTCGCCCGGCGCGTGCAAGGATGGGTGGGATGAAATCCTGAGATGGCAGCTGGATGTGCGCCACCGCCCCTGCAACTTAGTCGAAATTATGCCGCGCCTGACCGAAAGCTAGAGCGTGCGCCGACCAAGTGGATACCGGTTGGCGGGAACAGAACGCGACAAAACAAAGAGTTAGAGCCTTGAGCCGATCCAACTTGATCGGCGAAAGCTCTAGGGTGTGAACTCATAAATCTGGCCGAGCCAGCGTTTGACGGGCTGGCGCCGACCAGAATCATGAGGTGGCGGCCTACCCTTTCCCGGGCGGCTCCAGCCCCATTTCACGGAACCGCTCATTTTCCTCAAGCCAGTTCGGCCGGACGATCACAGTTAGGAACAAATGCGCCGGCCGATCCAGTAGCTCTGAAATCTCAACGCGCGCCTCTGCGCCGACCGCCTTGATCGTCTCGCCGCCCTTGCCCAACACAATCCCCTTGTGCCCGTCACGCGCCACGTAGATCACCTGTTCGATCCGCGCCGACCCGTCCTTCTGGTCCTTCCAATTCTCGGTCTCAACCGTCAGCTGGTAGGGCAGCTCCTGATGGAGGCGAAGCGTCAACTTTTCCCGTGTGATTTCCGCCGCGAGCATCCGTGCGGGGAGGTCTGAAAGATCATCTTCGGGATAAAGCAGCGGGCTGGCTGGCATCTGGCGCCCAAGCCACTGTTTCAGCTCGTCAACGCCGTCGCCCCGCTCGGCGGAGATGTAATACACCTCCTCGAACTCAAACTTCGCCGAGATTTCCGCGGTCAAAGCCAGCAGCTTTTCGCGCTTAATCCGATCAACTTTATTGATCGCCAGCACGATGTTGCGCCCCGAGGTCTTCTCCTTCAGCTCCGCTAGAATACGATCGACCCCCGCAGTTACGCCGCGATGCGCCTCAATCAGAAGGACAACTTTGTCCGCCTCAGACGCGCCGGTCCAAGCGGCCGACACCATCGCCTGATCCAACTTACGACGCGGCTGGAACAGGCCCGGGGTGTCAATAAAGACAATCTGGGCCCGCTCCCCATCTGGCAGATCCGCCATCGCCACACCGCGAATGCGGGCGCGGGTGGTCTGAACTTTGTGGGTTACGATCGACACCTTTGCGCCAACCATCCGATTGAGCAATGTCGATTTGCCGGCGTTAGGCTCCCCAATCAGGGCGACGAAGCCGGCGCGAGTCTTCGCGTCGCCGCTTTCGGGCGCGCGGTCGTCATCTGTCATTCGTTTTCCTTAGCGGCCGAGGCCGGATCCACAAGCGCAAGCAGCGCCGCTGCGGCCGCTTGCTCCGCGGCGCGCTTGGACGCGGCCGTCCCTTGCGCCGCTTCGCCGCTGGTCAGCCGCGCCTCGATTTCAAAGCTTGGCGCGTGATCGGGGCCATCGCGTCGAAGCAGCACGTATTCCGGCCGCTCGCCACCACGCGCCTGTGACCATTCCTGCAACGCGGTTTTGGCGTCGATCGGCGCTGTGGCGAGGCCGCCAATCCGGTCTCCCCAAAGCTTTGCGAACACCGCCCGGGCCGCCTCCAGCCCGCCATCCAGATAGACAGCGGCCATGACAGCCTCCATCGCATCCGCCAACAAAGCTGACTTGCGCCGACCACCGGTCGCCGCCTCGGATCGCGCCATCCTTAGATGCGCGCCAAGACCGATCGCTTCGGCGGCCTCCGCGCAGGCCTCACGCCGCACCAAGGCGTTCAGCCGCGGCGCAAGCGCGCCTTCCTTATCCTGCGGGTAGTGTTGAAGCAGCGCCTCCGCCGTCAGCAAGCCGAGCACCCGGTCGCCAAGAAATTCGAGGCGCTGATTGTCATTCTCCAGCCGCCCCGCGGCGGAAGCGTGCGTCAACGCTTCAACCAGGAGGGACCGGTCTTGAAATTCCCGCCCCAAGGCGCGTTCCAGCGCTATGGCGGACTCTGTCGCTTTTTTGTTCGTCAATCCAACGCCGCTATCGAATGGATTTGAAGAAACGGTCGCCACGCCAGTTCCAGAATTCCCAGAACGCGCCGTCAGACGAAAGCAGAATAAACTCAGCGCGCCCGATCAGCAATTCGCGATTGACCATCCCGATGCCAGAGCTGCCTTCAAACCGGCTATCGACCGAGTTGTCGCGGTTATCGCCCATAAAGAAGTAATGATCCTTGGGGACAACGAATTCGCCCGCCTTCACAGTCACGCTCGATGCGTCGGGTTTGTTGTCCGCCGTGGTCAACAAGCCGTCGACATCCAGGATCGCGTGTTTCACGCCCCCAGGCAGCGTCTCCATATAGCGGGTTTTTGAGCATTTATCCGTCCGCACCTGCTCGGCGCGCGACTCGTTGCAAAGCAGCCGCCCCGCGCCCGCTTTCACCGACTCCACAAACGGCGCTACTTTCTGAAGTTTGACCGGGTCGCCATTGATGTACAGCAAGCCGTCGACAACCTTAATTCGGTCGCCAGGCAGACCAACGAGACGCTTGATATAATCTTCTTTTTTATCTCGTGGATTGCGGAATACGATAACATCGCCGCGCTTCGGATCTGACGACACAATGCGGCCGCTCATCAGCCAACTTGGAACCCGCGAACCCCAAGGCAGTGAGTATTTAGAGTAACCGTAGGAATATTTCGAAACAAACAGGTAGTCGCCGACCAGCAGCGTTGACTTCATGGAGCCTGATGGAATCGAAAATGGCTGGAATAGCAAGGTTCTGAAGACCAGCGCAATCAGCAATGCGTAAACGACCGTGCGGATAATTTCCCCGAGCGAGTCGCCCGCATGCTCTTCTGCCGCCTGGTCTTCTGCAGCAGTGCTATTGTCAGCTTTCATAATGGCAATCTCTTCAATGCGCTGCTCTCGCGAGTTCCCAAGCAGCAAGCTAGCGTTGGTTGTCGGCGCCCACCATCATCCTGTCAAGGCGAGGACGCGGCCGCCGTTGCGCGTCACCAAAAGCAGCGCCTTCGGCGCCGCGACTCACTCTCAGGCAAACGGCGATTTTACGGCCGTCTCCGGCGCTCATTTCGACGGCGTGGCCTCTATCACGACAAACGCCAGCGCGTAAGGCGGATCATCCGACATTGTAAGATGCAAACGCATCTCCGCGCCAGCGGGCCGCATCTGCTCGAGCCGCGCCGCCGCTCCGCCATGGAGCCGTAAGGAGGGCTGGCCGCTCTCAAGATTGACAATTTCGATCTGACGGCAGGCGACTCCGGTACATAGCCCGGTGCCCAGCGCCTTCGAACAAGCCTCCTTGGCCGCCCAACGCCGCGCATAGCTTGAAACAGGCTCTCGCCGCTGGGCGCGCTCGCGCTCTCCGTCGGTAAATACGCGCCGAGTGAACCGATCCCCGAAACGGTTCACCGTCTTCTCGATGCGTCTGATGTCGCACAGATCTGAGCCGATGCCGATGATCACGAGGCGGCCTCATCCACCGCATCGCCCCCGCGCGCAGCGTCCATCAGCCGCCGCATCTCCGCAACGACGGGGCCCAACCCGGCAAATATGGCCTCGCCAACCAGGTAATGGCCAATATTCAGCTCAGCCAATTCCGCGATCGCCGCCACCGCGCCGACATTGTCGAAATCCAAGCCGTGGCCCGCATGAACCTCCAGCCCCAACGCCGCCGCGCGGCGCGCGCCCTCGCGCAGCTTCGTCAGTTCAAACGCAATTTTCGCGACATCGCCGGCAATGCACGCTTGATGATAGCCGCCCGTATGCAGCTCAATGACGGGCGCGCGCATTTCGGCCGCCGCCTCGATCTGACCGGGGTCAGCCTCAATAAAAAGGGAGACCCGCCGCCCATCCGCGACAAGCTCGCGCACCAACGGCGCCAGGCGATTATGCTCGCCAACGACATTCAAGCCGCCCTCGGTCGTCCGCTCTTCACGGCGCTCCGGCACCAGACACACCGCATGCGGCTTCTCCCGCAATGCGATCGCCAGCATTTCATCCGTCGCCGCCATTTCCAAATTTAGCGGCGCAGACAGCTCCGCCATCATCCGCGTCACGTCCTCATCGACAATGTGCCGACGATCCTCACGCAAATGCACGGTCACCCCGTCGGCGCCCGCCGCCACAGCGGCCAGCGCCGCGCGCAGCGGATCCGGGTGGGCGCCGCCCCGCGCGTTTCGCAGCGTCGCGACATGATCGACATTGACGCCGAGCCGCAACCGCCCTGTCGGCGTGATCATTCCGAGCCGCCCTCATGCGCTGTAGCGCGGCGCGCGCGAAGGCGCCCCAATTGAGTTTCGAAAATGCGCTCAGCATTCTTCAGGCGCTGGGCCACCCGATGTTCAATGCGGTCGGGTTTCGCCGCCCGCAGCCGCACCAGTTCCTGCGCGCGCGCCGCCAACACGTCGCGTCGCCGATCCTGGAAGCCCGCGATCAGAGGGCGTAAAATCACGTAGAACGCCGTCGCACACACGAGGCCCGGCAGAATGCCGCCGATCAGATAGGGCGTGAAGACCGACTCGAGGAAAACAAGCGGCGTCTCGGTGACTTGGGTCCACAACGCGTTCACGTCGGTCGGGTCAAATGTGTTCACGCCCCCCGTTCGGCCGAGCAGCCAGTTGCCGGTCTGCAAACTCACGGCCGCGATGGGAACGCCTGTCAGCGGATTGCCCACAACCGTGCCGAACACGCCCGCGATAACGTTGCCCCGCGCCATATAGGCCAGCAGCGCCGCAACAAATGCGTGCAGTGTAAAGAACGGTGTGAAAGAAGCCATCGCCCCGCACGCAAATCCGAGCGCGATGCGATGAGGGGTGTCCGGCAGGCGCTGGACGCGGCGGCCGATATAGCGAAACCCACGGCGCCAACCTTTACGCGGCGCAACCAGATCTTTCGCCCAACCTCCCCAGCTGCGGGGGTCACGTCTCTTAAAAATCATGCCTCAGCCCTAATAGACGACGAGCCCCAAGCAGCAATGGCCGCAGTGCTCGTTGAGGATCACGACGCTTGCGCGCCAACTAAGTCGTCCGCCCCTAACTGTTCGCCGCGTTCTGACGACGACTGCCCGGTTTTATCGCCGGAATCGCCGCCAACTCGGCAGGAACCATGTCGGGATCGAAGATCGGCGCGTCAATAGTCAACAATGCGACGAATGGCGCGCCAAGATCAACATTGCCATTTGTCCGATCGACGAGCGCAGCCGCGGCGACAGTCTCGCCGCCGGCCGCTTGGATCGCCGCGATACATTCGCGTGAAGATTTTCCGGTGGTGACAACGTCTTCGACCATCAGGCATCGCGCCCCGGCCGGAATTTCGAAACCACGGCGCAAAACGAATGCGCCATCTGGCCGCTCCACAAAGATCGACGGCAAGTCCAATTGACGCGCCGTTTCGTAGCCGACGATCACCGCGCCCATCGCGGGCGAAACGCATAAATCAACGCTGTCAAGCAGACCCTGGGGCAGTCGGGCGCGCAGCTCAACCGCCAGCGCGCCGCACAGCCTGGCCCCACGGCGCGGATCCATCATTACGCGCGCACATTGCAGATAGGCGGCGCTGTGCTTGCCGGAAGACAGCAGGAAATGCCCCTCGAGCAGCGCGCCCGCCGCGCGAAACTCGGCCAGCGCCTCCGCTTGCGTCAGAGACGTCGCCCCGTCCTGTTTTGGATCATTGATCGCCATCGACCGCCCAACCTTCCTTATTGGCGCGCCAATTCACGACGGCGCGCGCCCCTTCCACTGGCCGTGCAAAAGGTTAATAATAAATGTACCTGGCCGGGCAAAGAGCCTATGCGTCCGCCGAGGACGCGTCGGACGCAGCCTTCGGCTGAGCCTCGTTGCGCTCCGCCGGCCGCGGCGTGGGCATCATGCCTGGGCGCTCGCCCGCCTCTGCGATCTGATCGCGCTGCTTATGATCGGAAGATGGCGATCCCACGCGCCGCAACCGCCGCGCCTCGGCGGCGACAGGTTGGGCTTTGATCGCCGCAATCAGTCCGGTCAAGTGCCTGATATCCCGAACCGCAATGTCGAAACGAATGCTGAAATAGTCGGGCTGACGGTCGATCATCAACAAATCTTCGATGTTCGCGCCGCTCCTGCCAATTAATCCGCAGATTTCGCCAAGCGCGCCCGGCTCATTGCATAGCGTCAGCAGAATCGTCGCGGCATGCTCCGCACAATCGCCGGCGTCGTCCGCCCAAGCGACGTCGATCCAACGCTCCATCGCATCTTCATATTGCTCCAGCGTTGGACAATCGATCGCGTGCAGACGGAACCCCCGCTTTGGCTCCCGCAATCCAATAACGCGCTCTCCCGGCACAGGCCTGCAGCAAGGCGCAGTCGGCATGCTCAGCGAGCCGCCGCCAGCGCGCAGCACCACACTTTCGGTGCGGCCCGGGCCAAGAGGGCTGACGGCGCCAGGGCTTGCGCCGCCCTCCGCGCCGGTCCCGAACCCGGCTTCTTCCGGGTAAACCGCGTCAACAACCTGAACCGCGGTCAACCTGGCCGCGCCGACATCAGCCAGCAACGCGTCACGGTCCGCATATCCCAGCCGACGCGCCGCCGCATCCATCGCCTTGTCGGAGAACGCGACATTCGCCCGCTCAAACGCGGATTCGACAATCTTACGGCCGATCGCCGACGCGTTGGACTTTTCATCCGCGCGCAATCGGCTGCGGATCGCCGCCTTCGCCCGTCCGGTTTTGACGATGTCGCGCCAAAGCGGCGAGGGGCGCTGACCGTCCGACTGCAAAATCTCAACGGTCTGCCCATTGCGCAGCCGCGTCCACAGCGCCGCGCGCCGCCCGTCAATGCGCGCGCCAACGGCGGTATGCCCAAGATCCGTGTGGATGGCGTAGGCCAAATCAAGCGCGACTGCGCCGCTCGGCAGGGCCACGACGCGCCCTCGGGGGGTGAAGCAATAGATCTCGTCGATATGCATTTCCCGCTTAGCTTCCTCAAGGAAAGCATCGGGATCGTCCGCCGGCGTTGCGCCGCGCGCCACTTGATCGACAAGATCGCGCAGCCAGCGGAACGGATCGACGGCGAACGGGTTCTCGCCACGCTTGCCGTTTTTGTAAGCCCAGTGCGCCGCGACGCCGGTTTCCGCCACCTCATGCATCTGCTTGGTGCGGATCTGAATCTCGATCCAAGCGCCATGCGGGCCAATCACCGACGTATGGAGCGAGCGATAGCCGTTCTCCTTCGGCACCGACACATAGTCCTTGAACCGCTCCGGGATCGCGCGGAAGCGGCGATGGACCGCGCCCAGAGCGCGATAGCAGGCCTCTTCCTCCTCCACGACGACCCGGAAGGCGATGATGTCCGACAGCTGCTCGAACGACACCCCTTTGGACTGCATTTTGCGCCAGATTGAATAGGGGCGCTTCTCCCTTCCAGACACCGCGCCGGAAACGCCCGCCTCGTATAGCGTCTCCTCCAGCGCAGTGATGACGTCAGTCATCGCCTCATCGCCGGTTTGCCGCCGCAGATGCACGAAGCGCCGCATCACGGAGTGGCGGGCTTCCGGCTCCAGCACAGCAAAGCTGAGATCTTCCAGCTCCTCCCGCATCGCCTGCATGCCCATCCGGCCCGCAAGCGGCGCGAAAATATCCAGCGTCTCCCGCGCGATGCGTTTGCGCTTATCCTCGCGCAGATGCCCGATCGTGCGCATATTGTGCAGCCGATCGGCCATCTTCACCAGCAGAACGCGCGGATCCTCCGCCATCGCCACGAGCAGTTTGCGCAGATTTTCGGCCTGCGCCTGCTCCTTCGACGCGCGCGCATTCGAGAGCTCAAGCTTCGACAGCTTGGTGACGCCCTCCACCAACCGCGCAACCTCTTCGCCGAACAAGTTCGCCAACTCGTCGCGCGTTGCGGCGGTGTCTTCAATGGTGTCATGCAGCAGGGCGGTGACGATGGTCTCATCATCAAGCCGCAATTCGGTCAGGATCGCAGCGACTTCAACTGGATGATTGAAATAGGGCTCGCCGCTCGCACGCGTTTGGCCGCCGTGAGCGCGCACGCCAAAGACATAGGCGCGGTTCAGCAACGCTTCATCTGCACCTGGATTGTAGGCGCGCACAATCTCTACGAGTTCAAATTGGCGGATCATCAGGGGTAGATGGGTAGCAAAACGCCCGCCGCCAGTCTTCCGCCGCGCATATCTACGAGTAGGCCACGCCTTCGGCGGCGTACGGACTTTAACGTCCGTCCCCTCCTCCTCGCGCTGGCGACTATCGTCCTCGCCGCCAGGCGCGTGCGGTAGCCTGCCGCGCCTCACCTGCCGTTACCTCGCTCAAACGCGCGACGCCTTGGCGCTGCGCAGCCAAAAAAGCGTCGAGATCAGCCCATCATGTCCGACTGCAGCGCGCGCAGTAGATCTGCTTCCGTCAGATCTTGCGGCGCACCGCCGGCGTCGCCAATCAACTCGCCCAACCGATCTTCTTCCGGCTCGTCCACTTCCATATGTCGCTGCTGTGCTTCGATCGCATCTTCACGAAGACCGCCGACCGACAATTTCTCCTCTGCGATTTCACGCAGAGCGACGACCGGGTTCTTGTCGTTATCGCGCTCGACCAGGGGCTGCCCCCCAGAAGAAAGAACGCGCGCACGATGCGCAGCGAGCATAACGAGGTCGAACCGGTTCGAAACTTTGTCAACGCAATCTTCGACGGTGACGCGCGCCATGCGAAACTCCTTCAGCTGCGATGGAAAATGGGCGGAACCTCCGCAAGGCGTCTACGTTAGTTTGGTTGCGGCGCAAAATCCAGAATTTATTCTGCATTTGCTCAGAAGCGTTCTTCAGCGCTGCGCCAAAGACGCGCAGATTTCCGACGAGATTGTTGACAGCCGGCGACAAGGCGCCAAATCACCGGGGCTGGGGGCCGTTTTGCCTAGATTTTCACGCCGCCTCTCGGAGTATATGATGTTTTACCGCGATGAACGCCTCGCCCTATTTATCGATGGCTCAAACCTCTACGCAGCTGCAAAAACCCTCGGTTTTGATATCGACTACAAGAAACTGCGCTCAGAATTTGCTCAGCGCGGCAAACTTGTACGTGCGTTTTACTATACAGCCCTGGTAGAGGACCACGAATATTCACCAATCAGACCGCTTGTGGATTGGCTGGATTACAACGGCTTCACAATGGTGACGAAGCCGGCAAAAGAATATACCGATCAAGCGGGTCGACGCAAAATTAAAGGCAACATGGACCTGGAGCTTGCAGTCGACGCCATGGAAATGTCGACTTCGCTGGAGCACATTGTCTTGTTCTCAGGCGATGGCGACTTCCGGGTTTTGGTAGAAGCGTTGCAGCGACGCGGTCTTCGCGTGTCGGTTGTTTCAACGATCGCAACGCAACCGCCGATGATCGCGGATGAATTGCGCCGGCAGGCCGATAATTTCATCGACCTCGAAGATCTGCGCGAGATTATCGGCCGCGAACCACGCCCAAATCGTCCGGAAGACGAGTTTGATGATGACGAAGATGAAGACGATCTGGAGTGACCAACGCTGCCGCAGGCGATTGCGCCGCGCCGCCTGAACCACCGTCAGATTGCGCGCTTTGCCCGCGCCTGGTTGACTTTCGCCAGGCCTGGGCGGCCAAACAGCCGGACTGGCACAATGCGCCGGTGCGATCTTTTGGCGCAGGCGAAGCCCGGCTGCTCATTGTCGGCCTCGCGCCCGGCGCGCGCGGCGCCAATCGAACCGGCCGGCCCTTTATCGGCGATTCGTCGGGCGAGCTGCTGTTCAAAACCATGCTTGAGACCGGCCTTGCTGACGGCGCGTACGACCATAACGGCGCGGCTGACATCGATCTGCAAGACGCGATGATCACGAACGCCGTGCGCTGCCTGCCGCCTGAAAACAGGCCAAAGGCCGCCGAAATCGCAACATGCCGCCCCTTTCTAACGGCCCGCATAAGACGGCTCCCGCGTCTAAAGGCGATTCTATGCCTGGGGCGCATCGCACATGAAAGCACGCTCAAAGCGCTCGGCGCGCCGCTGAAACAGCACCCTTTTCGCCATGCGGCCGTCCACGCGCTCACTTTTGAACAGCGCAGCCTGACACTCTTCGACAGCTATCACTGCTCACGCTACAACACGCAGACTGGCGTTCTGACGCGTGACATGTTTCAGGACGTTCTGACCACCATTCAACGGCGCCTCAGCTCAACTGCCGAATGACCGGAGCGATGCGATGACGGACCACAGAGCGCTCAAGCTCTATCTTGCAGCGCCGCGCGGATTCTGCGCCGGCGTCGATCGCGCAATCAAGATCGTCGAACTGGCGCTCGAGAAATGGGGCGCTCCGGTCTATGTGCGGCACGAAATCGTCCACAACCGGTATGTCGTTGATGGGCTGCGTGAGAAGGGCGCCGTTTTCGTCGAAGAACTCGACGAAGCGCCGGATGATCGCCCCGTCATCTTCTCGGCCCATGGCGTACCGAAATCCGTTCCCGCCGAGGCTTCGCGGCGAAAGATGCTATTTGTTGACGCAACCTGCCCGCTGGTCTCGAAGGTGCATATTGAGGCCGAGCGCCACGCCTCAAAAGGCCTGCAAATCGTTATGATCGGCCATGCCGGCCATCCCGAGACAATCGGCACGATGGGGCAGCTGCCGGATGGAGAGGTGCTGCTGGTGGAGACGGTTGCGGATGTCGCCGGCCTGCAGCCTCGCGATCCGCAAAAGCTCGCCTATATCACCCAAACCACGCTCTCCGTCGACGATACCGCAGACATCGTGGCCGCCCTTGAGGCCCGCTTTCCCAGCATTGCCGGACCGCACAAGGAAGACATCTGCTACGCGACGACGAACCGCCAGGCGGCGGTTAAGGAAATCGCTCCCAAGATCGATGCGCTGCTGGTGATTGGGGCCCCAAACTCGTCAAACTCCAAGCGGCTGGTTGAGGTCGGCGATAAGGCCGGCTGTCCGCATGCTGTGCTGGTTCAGCGCGCCGCCGACATTGACTGGAATTGGTTCGCGACCGCATCCGCGGTCGGGGTTACAGCAGGCGCAAGCGCACCCGAAGAGCTGGTGCGCGAAGTGGTGGACGCTTTTGCGGCGCGATTTGACCTTAGCGTCGAAACCGTTGAAACAGCGGTCGAAAATGTCGTTTTTCGCCCGCCGCGGGTGCTGACCGAGGCCGCCGAATAAGGCGGCTGCGCACTCACAACCCTCGCCGCGCGCCGAATGCGGCGTGGATTGTGCCTTCATCCAAATGCCCAAGCTCGCCCCCCAGGGGCAGCCCTCGCGCCAACGCGGTCAGACGCACATTGGCGTCCGCCAACGAATCCGCAATCACATGCGCTGTGGTCTGCCCATCGACGGTCGAGCCCAGGGCCAGCACGACCTCCGCCACTTCGGGCGCTGAGGCGCGCCGGATCAACTCAGGCACGCGCAACTCATCCGGCCCGACGCCGTCCAGCGCCGATAGCACGCCGCCAAGCACATGATAGCGGCCGCGGAAAACGCCGGCCCGCTCCATCGCCCAAAGGTCGCCGACTTCTTCGACGACACACAGAATCGAGCCATCACGCGCTTCGTCGGCGCACACCGCGCAGATATCGGTCACATCAATATTGCCGCAGATCTTGCAGGCGCGCGCCTTGAGAGCGACTTCCGCCATCGCTTGCGCCAGCGGTGCCAAACGTTCCTCAGGACGGCGAACAAGATGTAACGCCGCGCGCCGCGCCGAACGCGGCCCCAAACCCGGCAGCTTTGACAGCAGCCGAATCAGCATCTCAATCTCGCTTGGACCGCCCGCGGTCATGGGACGCCTCGCGGTTAGATTGGCGGCGTGAAGCCAGGAGGAAGCGGGAGACCTTCGGTCAGCTCCTTCATTTCCTCCTGAGCGCGTTCCTGCGCTTTGGTCTGCGCATCGGCGACGGCGGCGGTGACCAAATCCTGCAGAACCGTACGCGCGTCAGCCGACGCATCCCCCAGCAGCGAAGGATCGATCTCGACGCCGATGACCTTGCCCTTAGCGGTCGCCTTCGCGCTGACCATCCCCGCTCCGGCCGAGCCGACAACTTCAATCGTTTCAAGCCGCTCCTGCAGCTCCTGCATTTTGGTCTGCAGTTCTTGCGCTTTGGCCATCATTTTACCGATATCGCCCAACGCGCCTAGGCTCTTAAACATAGAGCTTCTCCCATGTGCCTCTGTCCAACATTTCCGCCATCAGCGCCTTACGGTTCAGGATCCGGCTCCCACGCGCCATCCCAATCCTCAAGCGCCGAAAAATCGTCATCATCTTCTGGCGGCGTCGCATCAAATGCGGGGTCGGCGCCGAAAGCGTCGGGCTGCTCGAGATCGCGCACCGCCTTAAGCTCCGCCCCTTGGAACAGCGCCATCGCCGCCTGCACCAGCGGATGCGCTTCGGCGCGCGCGCGCAAATCGGCGGCGGCGGCGAGACGGCGCTCATCCAATGTCGGCGCGTCGTGACCATCTGCAACCGAAACAATCCAGCGATGGTTGGTCCACTTTGACAGCTTCCGGCCAAGCTCGGACGCCAAATCTCCAGGCGCGCCTTCAATAGGCGTGAACTCGACATACCCCGGCCGCACAACGCCAGGTCGCGCATATTTCTCCAGTGAAATGAGCAGCTTCGCGTCGCGCCTATTTCGAATGTAGTCCGCAAGCTCCTCAAAGCTTTTCGGCCCGTCAATCGGCGCGTCCGCCGGCTCTCCCCGCAGGGCCGGCTCCGGCCGAACAACGCGAGCCGTCGCCGATGCGCCCCCCTCGATGGCGACCGGCCGCCCATTTGGCGCTGCGCCGCCCATCGTCGGCCCGGCGTCGCCCGCTGTGGATCGACTGTCTCCAGGGGCGCCGCCGCCGCCAACCGGCCCGCCTGTGGATGGACCTCCTCCAAGAGGGGCCTCCCCCGACAGCGCCTTAATGATTTCGTCCGGACTTGGAAGCTCGGCGACATGGGTCATCCGAATCAGCGCCATTTCCGCCGCCGCGAGCGAAGAGGGCGCCCGCGCCGCCTCTTCAATCGCCTTGAGCAGCATCTGCCACGCGCGCGACAACGCCCGAACCGAATATGCCGCCGCGGCGGCCGACGCGGCCTCCCGCTCTATCGCGGAAAGCGTCGGATCGTCCAACCGCTGAGGCGCGGCGCGCGCAAGGGTCGTCAGGTGGCAGGCCTCGGCCAGCTCCTTCAAAACCGACACAGGATCGGCGCCATCGCGGTGCAGCGCCGCTAAAGTGTCCAATGCCGACGCCGCCTCACCGCGCATAACATGCTCGAACAAAGCAAAAATACGATCGCGCGACGCCAGGCCGAGCATATCGCGCACATCGTCCGCTTCGATCTTCCCGGCGCCGTGCGCCAACGCCTGATCGAGCAATGACAACCCATCACGCACGGAGCCCTCGGAGGCCCGCGCGACAAGATGAACCGCCTCCGCCGAAGCCTCCGCGCCTTCGGACGTCAAGATCGCCCGAAGATGCGCTCCCATTTCCTCAGCGCCGACACGCCGCAGGTCAAACCGCATACATCGCGAAAGGACGGTTACCGGCACTTTGTGAATATCCGTCGTCGCCAGGATGAACATCACATGCGGCGGCGGCTCTTCAAGCGTCTTGAGCAGCGCGTTGAACGCGCTCTTGGACAGCATGTGCGTTTCATCGATGATATATACTTTGTACCGCGCCTCGACGGCCCGATAGCGGACCGACTCGATAATCTCACGGATATCATCAACGCCCGTACGGCTTGCTGCGTCCATCTCAAGCACGTCGACATGGCGCGATTCGGCAATGGATCGGCACGCATCGCATGTGCTGCAAGGCTGCGTCGTGGGCTTCGACGCCGTCAGGCAGTTCAACCCCTTGGCGACGATTCGCGCCGTGGTTGTCTTCCCCACCCCGCGAACGCCGGTAAGGATCAGGGCATGGGGGATGCGGTCTCGTTCGAATGCGTTGGACAGGACGCGAACCAGCGCCTCCTGACCAATCAGCTGATCAAAGCTTTCCGGCCGATATTTCCGCGCCAGGACCGTGCTTGGCGCATTGAGCACACCCGCGCTCATTCCATCCTCGCGGCCGTTCATCGCTGCTCCTACCCGCGCATCTCAATCGGTCGTCCTAAACGGCGCGACCCGGCCTCGAGCAGTCTCGAGGGCCGGGCCGATAGTGCGCGAACTGGTGAGAGGCCGACGACGACCCGAGCTAAACTCGTTACGGCTGCTTCCTTCCGGACCTGACCGGGTTGGCGAGGGGCCCGCCCGCGCCAACCTCTCGCTGTCTTTAATGGAGCTTTTAGCGCCGCTCTTCAAGCCCATGCTACTCGGAATAATTCTCCTGCGCCGCGTCTTCGAGCGCCTGCAGGTCCAGCACCCGGAAAGTGCGCGCATCAACCAGCTCTATCAGCCCTTCTTTCTTAAGCTCGGTCATCCGACGACTGACCGTTTCAATCGTCAGCCCCAAATAATCGGAAATATCATCGCGGCTTAGCGGGATCGTAGCGATCCGCGCCTGCCCCGTGAACGCCGCCGGCGCTGAACGCCGAAGCAGCGTCAACAGAAAGCTCGCCACCCGTTCTTTTGCGGTCTTACGACCGAGCAGCAGCATCTGCGCCCGCGCTGCGTCCAGCTCATCCTGAGTGATCTGCAGCAACCGCTGCTCAAGATGCGGCGTCTTTTTCATCAACGCCTCAAACGGCTCACGCCGGAACCGGCACAGCGTCGTCTCGGTCGCTGCAATCGCGTCGCACGTATCCGGACGATTCGCGGCGCGTCCGAGAAAATCTGACGCGAACAGCAGGCCCACCATTTGCCGGCGGCCGTCAGACAGCGTCTTCGAAAGCTTCACGACGCCAGTGACGACGCTCGCAACATAGGGCCAGGGCTCGCCAGCGCCCACGATCTCCTGCCCAGGCGCATATGTCTTATAGCTCTTGATCGCATCCAGCTTCGACAGCTCTTCGCCGTCGCAGAGCGCGCACACAGCGCGATCGCGAATAGGACATGAACAACAATCCGTCGGCACCGGCTGATCTTTCATACTGAAGGCCACACGTTCGACGCCCATCTGATCACTCTCCGCGGTACGCACTTAGCGCTTAAAAGCCCCGACCGCCGCCCATTTCCGGAAGCGTCGCTTTCGCAACCAATTTTATGCTCACGGCATAATTGACTTAAGTCAACACTATAGCATCTGGTTGCACAGCGTAAGACCCAGCGCCGGGATCTGCGTCTTTATGACGAGATTTGGGAAAGCGCGCGCGCCGCCTTGCAACCGCGGGCGTAAGCCCCCAGGCTCTTGAGGAGCGATTAGGCTGCCCCCAGGCGCACAAGACGTCCTTGCTGGTGAAAGATGACAGAAAACTCCAAGCCCCCAAGCGGCGACAGTCTCGTCGGACGCATGATCATCGCGATGCCGAACATCGGCGATCCTCGGTTCGAACGAACTGTGATCTACCTGTTCGCGCACCAGCTTGACGGCGCGATGGGGCTCATCGTGAATCGGCCGACCGACGACCTTCACTTTTCCGATTTGCTTGATCAGCTTGAGCTCGAAGCGAACGAGGATACGAACGAGACGCAAATTCGCTTTGGCGGCCCAGTTGAGGTCGGGCGCGGCTTCGTTCTCCATTCGGCGGACTATCACCGCGCAGATGAAACGCTGCGGGTCGATGACCAGATGAGCATGACCACAACCGTCGATATCCTGA
Source organism: Neomegalonema sp. (assembly GCA_022760355.1). Lineage (GTDB taxonomy): Bacteria > Pseudomonadota > Alphaproteobacteria > Rhodobacterales > Rhodobacteraceae > JALEGB01. The sequence goes on along the minus strand of JALEGB010000067.1, from coordinate 394 downwards.
AGGCGATGGCCGACGGGGGCGGGCCGCAGAAGGCGCTGTTGGCGCTTGGCTACGCCGGTTGGGGGCCAGGTCAGCTGGAGCGCGAAATCCTGGAAAACGGCTGGCTTCACTGCGAAGTCGATCAGGAAATCGTCTTTGACGATGATGACGAGACGAAATGGGCGCGCGCCCTGGCCAAAATCGGCGTGAACCCTTCGGCCCTGTCCCCAACCGCCGGCAGCGCCTAGAGCTTGTTGATGCTTCACGGAACCATCAACAAGCTCTAAGTCTCTGTTTGGTCGCGATTTGCGAGCCGTTAGATGGGTCCATCTAACTTCTAATCGCTCTAGGGTGCGGACTCATAAATCTGGTCGTCGCCAGCCCGTCAAACGCGCTTTTGGGGCAGGAAGCGGCG
>JALEGB010000006.1 GCA_022760355.1 Neomegalonema sp. | reverse complement strand
TTGGCTTGGTTCAGCTCCTTGGCGCAGGGATCCACCCTGCGCTGCACTCGCTTCTCAGCCAAAAGCCGCCTGCCGGACGCTGGCTCGGCCAGATTTAGGAGTTCGCACCCTAAGGCGTCTTGGCCGCAGCGCCCAGCGCGGCGCGGCGGATTTTTGCGTTGGTCCAGAGCCGCGCGCCCGAGCGACCGGCCGCTGTCTCCAGCCGTTTGACCTTTTGCCCAACCGCGTAAACCGCAATTGAGCCAATCTCGGCCAGCCGAGGGCGATCAAAAATCATGCAGTCGGATCGCGGCGACCGTCCCGCCGCGCCCCGCGGCGTGACGATAATCCCCGCTCCGGCGCACAACTCAGCAGGCTTCGGTCGACGGTCCCAGTTCAGCTCTACCCTGAGGCCCCCCGCCGTCCGCGCGACCGCGCCGCGCTTGAATCGGACAAACCCCGCACGATGATGGGCCCGCTGCGGTTGTTCCCCATCCCGCCGGGCCCACAGCTCCGCCGCATAGTTCCCTTCGGCCTTGCGATCGAACGCCCGCCCCTCCGCCGTCATCACGCCGAGCCGTCGCCCCCCATCCGCGATCAGGACAGTCGGCCGCTCCGCCCCGCTCCAGAGCCCGAGCCCGATCGCGAGCGGCGCCAGCCCGAGAGCCTTCAGCATACGGGCGCGCCATAAGCACAAACAAAGCCCGCCGCCCGCGATCAACCATATCGCATAAGGCGGCGCCGCCTTCACGGGCGCAATCGCCCAAGGAGACGCTGCAATCCAATGGGCGACCATCAATACATAGTCGATCCCCCAACCCATCAGCCGCAGCGCGGCTCCATCCAACCCAACCAAGGCAAGCGGGGCCGCCGCCAGCCCCAGCGGCATTATCCACAAGCCGAGCGCCGGCACGGCAAGCAGATTGGCGGCGAGCCCAAGCGGCGCCAAGCGGTTAAACGCGGCGGCGGCGAACGGCGCTGTCGCGAGGCCGGCGACGCCGCTGGCGACGCCCAAGCCCGCGATCCCAGCGCCAATGCGCGCGGCCAAACCGTGGAGCGGGCCTGCGCTGTCCAACCGTCGGCGGCGCCGGCGGATCAGCGGAGCCGCCGCCTCGAACGTCGCCACCATCGCCGTCGTCGCCGCGAAAGAGAGCTGGAAGCCTGGATCAAACAGGCTCTCCGGACGCAACACGAGAATGATCATCGCCGCCGCGGCGACCGCGCGCAAAGTCACCGCCGGCCGGTCCGCCAGAACCGCCGCGAAGATCACCGCCGCCATAATAAACGCGCGCTGCGTCGCTACCGCGCCGCCGGCCAGAACCAGATAGACGCCGCCAACCAATAGCGCCGCGACCGCCGCCAGCTTTTTGGGCGCGATCTGAAAGGGCGGGCTGGGCCACAAGGCGAACAACATCCGCAACGCGCCGAAGGCCGTCGCACAGATGATGCCCATATGCAGCCCGGAAATCGCCAGGAGATGCGCGAGGTTGGCCGCCCGCAAATCCGCAAGCGCCGCGACCGGGACCGCAGACCGATCGCCGACCAGCAAAGCGGCGGCGATTTCGCCGCTCGGCCCCGGCGAAGCGATCCGCGCCCGCGCCGCAATCGCGCGCCTTATCGCGTCGATATGCATGTGCGCCGCATCGAGCACGCCGGACGGAACGGCCGCGCCGGCGTCCAAGGGCAGTCGGGTCGCCGAGCCCAATGCGCCGACTTGTTCGAACCAGGCCCGCCGGCGATAATCGAACGCGCCGGGCTCAGCCGGACCAGGCGGCGCAAAGAGGCGCGCCTCCATCGTAATTTTACGTCCCATCATCGCGCGCAATTTCTCTCTCGCCGCGCTGACGGCGAGCGGCGCGGATGTTTTGCTGTCGGCGAGAGCGCGAAATGAGACGCGGACGCGCGCGGGCGTGTTTTCCGGCGCAACGCCGACGATCGCGACCCGGTCAATCAGCAGCCGAGGCGCGCCATGTCGAGTTTGTTCAAGAGCGATCGCCCGCCCGCTGAGCCGAACTTCGCCGCGCCCCTCCCATACCGGCGCCGCGACCGACCAAGCGCGCAGCTGCGCAACGCCAAAGCCCAAGCTCGCCAATCCGCACCCGATCACCACCGCCCGCAGAGCGAAAAAACGGCCCAAAGGAAGGGCCAGGAGGAAAGCGGCCGCCGCGACAGTCGCCGCCATCGCGCCAACACGCCAGCTGGGCTCGACGCTCAGCTGGAAATAGGCCGCGACGCCAATCCCAAAAGCGACGGGCGCAAACAGCGCCCAGCTGCGAAATTCTCCTCTCGGACGCGCAGTACCCGCCTTCATCGCCTTGCCCCCTGCGCCTCTGCCTGGCTCCGTCCGCCAGCGCCGCGTCGGCCGCGCCAGACCGCCGCCCCGTCGCCCCTTATTGCGATCCCAACCAGCTAAGGCCATAAGGCGGCCCAATTCGGATCGAAAGCCCCGCGCTTGAAAGGACCTCTCCATGGCCGAGACAGCTAACGCCGGCGTTGTCACCCGCTTCGCCCCCTCGCCCACGGGCTTCCTGCATATTGGCGGCGCGCGCACAGCGCTCTTCAATTGGCTATATGCTCGGCATTGCGGCGGCAAATTTGTGTTGCGAATCGAAGATACGGACCGAGAACGCTCCACCCCTGAAGCGACCGAGGCGATCTTCGCCGGGTTGAAGTGGCTTGGCGTCGACTGGGATGGCGACGCGGTCAGCCAATATTCGCGCGCTGATCGCCATCGCGCCGCGGCGCAACAAATGCTTGAGGCCGGCGCCGCCTATCGTTGCTTCTCTACAAAAGCCGAAATTGAGGCGCACCGCGAGGCGCATCCGCATGAGCCGTTCCAAAGCCCGTGGCGCGATCGCGACCCGGCGGAGGCGCCTGAGAACGCCGAATTCGCCATTCGCCTCAAGGCGCCGCGCGAGGGCGAAACCGTTATTGAAGACGCCGTGCAAGGGCGCGTCGCCTGGAAAAATGAGACGCTGGATGATCTGATTATGGTTCGGTCGGACGGCGCGCCGACCTACAACTTGGCCGTGGTGATCGACGATTACGAAATGGGCGTCACGCATGTGATTCGCGGCGATGATCATCTGACCAACGCCGCGCGCCAGACCCTGATCTACCAGGCGATGGGCTATCAACCGCCTGTTTTTGCGCACATTCCCCTAATTCACGGCCAGGATGGCGGCAAGCTTTCCAAGCGCCATGGCGCGCTTGGCGTCGAAGCCTACCGCGATATGGGCTTCCTTCCGGAGGGGCTCCGCAACTACCTGGCGCGGCTGGGTTGGGGCCATGGCGACGAGGAGGTGTTTGACGACGCGCAAGCCATCGAATGGTTCGATCTCAGCGGCGTGAACAAAGCGCCGGCGAAGTTGGATCTGGAGAAGCTGGCGTTTATCAATGGCCAGCATATGAAGCGGATCTCAGACGACGCGCTGATCGCCGCCTATCTCGATTATCGCGCTGCGACGGGCGAGCCCGCGCCGTCGGCTGAAGCGCAAGCGCGAATCCGCCGCGCGCTTGGGCCGCTGCGGGAGCGCGCGAAGACGTTGTCGGAGCTGGATTCCGCCGCAGCGTTCGCATATGCGGAAGATCCAATAGAATATGAAGAGAAAGCGCAAAAACAACTTAATGCTGAAGCTGTAGTCGTATTAACTGAGCTGTTACCGCTGTTGATGCAAGCAGAAGCATGGACAAAGGCTGAGCTCGATCAGATTCTACGTGACTTCGGCGATGCAAAAAGCTTAAAGTTCGGCAAATTTGCGCAGCCCTTGCGTGCGGCCCTGACCGGCAAAGCGACGTCGCCCGGCGTGTTCGACGTGATGCTCGCTCTCGGTAAGGACGAATGCCGGAAGCGGTTGCAAAGGTTGTTAAAGGACGGCTGACAGGGACGCCGCGCTTCCAATCGCGGCGGAAAATAGCCGTGCTGAATGCCAGCGCCCTGATCCATCGTCAGGGCGCTCCACCCCTGCCGCGGCGGCCAGCCTGCGGCCGCGCTATATGCGCCAAGCGAAAGAAGGAGCCGACAATGGTCGACAACGATGCTCGCGCGAAGCTCTCCGTGAACAATCTCAGCTTTGATGCGCCGATGCGCTCAGGCTCCACTGGCCCGGACATCATCGATATCCGCAAGCTTTACGCCGAAACCGGCTGCTTCACCTACGATCCGGGCTTTACCTCGACCGCGTCGTGCCAGTCGAAAATCACCTTCATCGACGGCGACATCGGCAAGCTGCTCTATCGCGGCTACCCAATCGATCAGCTCGCTGAGCAATCCAACTATCTCGAAGTCTGCTATCTGCTGCTCTATGGGGAGCTGCCAAGCGCCGCTCAGCTCGCCGACTTCACCGGCCGTGTGACCCGCCACACGATGCTGCATGAGCAGATGACCAACTTCTATCGCGGCTTCCGCCGTGACGCGCACCCGATGGCGATCATGTGCGGCGTCGTCGGCGCGATGTCGGCCTTCTACCATGACAGCACCGATATCAACGATCCGATCCAGCGTGAGATCGCTTCGATCCGTCTGATCGCGAAGATGCCGACCATGGCGGCTTGGGCCTTTAAATATTCGCAGGGCCAGCCATTCATCTACCCACGCAATGACCTCGGCTATGCGGCCAACTTCCTGCGTATGTGCTTTGCGGTTCCAGCCGAAGAGTATGAGCCGCATCCAGTGCTCGCGCATGCAATGGACGTGATCTTCACGCTTCACGCTGATCACGAGCAGAACGCGTCGACTTCGACGGTCCGGCTCGCCGGTTCGTCGGGCGCCAACCCGTTCGCATGCATCGCGTCAGGCGTCGCGTGCCTCTGGGGCCCAGCTCATGGCGGCGCGAACGAAGCCTGCCTGAATATGCTGCGCCAAATCGGTTCGGTCGATAAGATCCCGGAATATATCGCCAAGGCGAAGGATAAGGATGATCCGTTCCGGTTGATGGGCTTTGGCCACCGGGTCTACAAGAACTACGATCCACGCGCCAAAGTGATGCAGCAAGTGGCGGGTCAAGTGCTTGACGTTCTTGGCGTCGAAAACAACCCAACCCTGCAGGTTGCGAAGGAGCTCGAGCGGATCGCGCTTTCGGATGAGTACTTCATCGAAAAGAAACTCTACCCGAATGTCGACTTCTACTCGGGCATCATTCTGGATGCGATGGGCTTCCCAACCTCGATGTTCACCGCGATCTTCGCGCTGGCGCGCACCGTTGGCTGGATCGCCCAGTGGAAAGAAATGATCGAGGATCCGGAACAGAAGATCGGTCGCCCGCGGCAGCTGTATATCGGCGCGTCGGAGCGGAGCTACATTCCAGTCGACGAACGCAGCTAACACCACTTTCTGCGCAGACCCGCCGCCCGGTTTCAATCAGGCGGCGGGGCGATGGGCGCGCGGTCAGCATACAAACTGGCCGCGCTGAACGCACATGTAGGCCCTGCGCCCGAGGGTGGCGCGCTTGATCGAGCAACGCGACCTTTAGGATCGACACCCATTCAGCAGACGCCGTCAGCGCTTCCTAGCCCGTTCTCGGCTGCGCACCGGGCGCGGAGCGGGCTGATTGCCCGGTCAAGACCGGTAAGCCCAGCTGAGGACGGGCT
>JALEGB010000066.1 GCA_022760355.1 Neomegalonema sp. | reverse complement strand
GCTTTTGGCTTGGTTCAGCTCCTTGGCGCAGGGATCCACCCTGCTCTGCAGTCGCTTCTCAGCCAAAAGCCGCCTGCCGAACGCTGGCTCGGACAGATTTAGGAGTTCGCACCCTGGGGCTTGCCGCGGGTTGAGCGGCGGCGGGGCTCGCCGTTCAACCGGATTGCCGAACGCCAAATATCGCGCCATGGTGGCGGCGAAGGCGACGGTGCGCGGAAAGGAGCCCTGTGAAGAAGTTTCTTGTCATTGTCGATCAGACGCCGGAATGCATGAAGGCGTTGCGCTTTGCAGCCCGCCGCGCTCAGAATGCCGGCGCCGGCGTAATGCTGCTTTTTGTGTTGGAGCCCGACGAGTTTCAGCATTGGCGTATGGTCGCGGAAACGATGAAAGCGGAGGCGCGGGACGCCGCGGAGGCGCGTCTATCGGCGTTGTGCGACGAAGTGCAGGCGCTGGCCGGGGAACGGCCTGAATATGTCATTGTCGAGGGCGTGAAGCGCGACATCGTCGTAGACTTCATCGCCGACACGCCAGACGTCTGTCATCTTGTGCTGGGCGCGGGTGTTGAGGGAGAGGGCCCCGGCCCCCTCGTGACCTCGCTCGGAGGCCAAATGTCGGGTACTTTTCGAGTGCCATTGACGATCGTGCCGGGCGGAATGACGTTTGATGAAATTGACGCGGTCTGCTGAACTACCCAAATACCCCGCATGAAAGCCCCAAGTCGCGTATTGCGACGGCGGTGGGGCGCCAAATGCGCAGTCGGAGACGAGCATGTTTATTCAGACCGAGGAAACGCCGAACCCGGCGACGCTAAAATTCCTTCCTGGCGCAACTGTGTTGAGCAATGGCTCCGCCGAGTTCTCAAGCGCAGACGAAGCCGGTTCGTCGCCATTGGCGACCCGTCTGTTTTCGGTTGACGGTGTTGCGAACGTCTTTTTCGGACCAGATTTCATTTCCGTAACCAAAACGGCCGCGACTGAATGGGCGCATATCAAACCCGCGATTCTCGGGGCGGTTATGGAGCACTTCCAATCCGGCCAACCGGTGTTGAGCGGCGCCGACAGCGACTCGGCTGGCCACGCCGCGCATGATGGTCCGGATGGCGAGATCGTTGTTCAGATCAAAGAGCTGCTCGATACGCGCGTGCGCCCTGCGGTGGCTCAGGATGGCGGCGACATCACGTTTCACGGCTTCGAAAACGGTATCGTCTACCTGACGATGCGCGGCGCTTGTGCGGGCTGTCCGAGCTCGACCATGACGTTGAAGGCGGGGATTGAGAATCTGCTGCGCCACTACATTCCGGAAGTCATGGAAGTGCGGCCGGTTGCTGGCTAGGCGTTTTGCCGTGCGATGTGCTCACGATGACTGAAGCTGATCAGAACAGCGGGCTTGTGGTCGCCTTTGACGCGACCGGGGCGGGTCTGTGCGCTGTTGTTGGCTCCGCCGCCGGCGTCGCCGCTTCTCGGGTTACGCCCGGGCCGCGCGGCCAGGTCGAAGAGCTGATCCCGGCGTTGGAGGCTTGTTTGGCTGAGGCGCGAGCTGAATGGCGCGAGGTTACGCGGATCGCGACGGCGGTCGGCCCTGGTTCATTCGTCGGCGTGCGGGTCGGCGTCGCGGCGGCGCGTGGTTTCGGCGCCGCGCTCGGCGTTCCTCTTGTTGAGCTTGACGGGTTTACAATTGCCGCGGAAAGCGCGCGCCGATCGGGGGCGCGTGGCGAGCGGGTGGCGGCCCTGTTCGGATCGGGCGATCGGTTGATCTGGAAAATTTTTCAACTGACGGATGATGGCGCCGCGGCGCGCGGCGATGCGACCAAGGGCGATCGGGCGGCGTTTGACGCTGTGGCGTTGGATCTCGTGGTTGGGCCCGCGGCCGAAGCGCTGTTCGGGTCTTCACCTGGAATGGCGCGATCGAACCCGGAGGCGCTGCTGGCGCTTGCACTGAGCGGCGCGCCCGCCGATGAACCAATCCGGCCGTTTTATGCGCGACCGCCGGACGCCACCCCGCCTTCACGACAGCCGCCGCCGCGCATCTGAAGAGCTGGCGGCCCTCTCGGCGCGATCGGATTGTTTATGCCCAGCTCGTCACCGGCCGCAGCGATTAGTATGACTGTTCTAGACAACTCGTCTGACCGGGTTGATTTCACTGAACTCGCAGCGGCTTTTCGCGCGGCTTTTCCAGCCTGGCGCGCGCCATGGTCCGAGGCGACTTTTGCGAACTTCGCCGCGGATCCACGAATTCTTTGGCTCGAAGCGCGATCACAAAGCGGTGACTTCGCCGGCTTGGCGCTCGCGCAGATGGTTGGCGACGAAGCCGAGCTGCTGACAATTTTTCGTTCGCCGACCGCGGCCCAATCTGGAATTGGCGCGTTGCTGATGGGACGCCTTATAGATCGCTTCAAGGAAAAGAAAATTGTTCGGCTATTCCTGGAGGTCGACGAAAAGAATGTTCGTGCTTTAGCTCTCTATGCCCGGTTTGGGTTCGAAAAGGTCGGGAAACGCCCAGGCTACTATCGCGTGTCTGGTGGCGTCCGACACGATGCATTGATCCTGGTGCGCGATTTCGCAGAGCCGAAATAGATGCTGGAACCGAGAATTAAGTCCAAAATGTCGATATTCGTCGATAAGGCGGGTCAATTCTTGTTTGACTTCATTTTTCGCTTGTGACAATGACACTCATACGTTGGCGAAGCCAGTTGAACCTTTCTCGAAGCGTATTCACCTTTCGGAAAGGAGTTGATCGAAGGATTTGCTAGCGTCCGCGATATGGCAAACTGTTATGATAAGAGCAGGATATGAGTGAGCCAATTAAAAGCGAGAACAAGTCGGATCTGAACGACTTGCTTCAGTTGACCTCGACCATCGTTTCGTCCCACGTCTCGAATAATCCAGTCGCGCAAACTGACCTCCCGCCACTGATCAAGTCGGTCTTTTCGACCCTTCAGGAGCTTTCGGTAGAAGAACCTGAGGAGCCGGAAGAAGAGCTGAAGCCGGCGGTCCCGATCAAAAAGTCGGTCACCAACGACTATATTGTGTGCCTGGAGGATGGTAAGCAGCTGAAGATGCTGAAGCGGCATCTGAAGTCGGCCTACAACATGACCCCGGAAGAGTATCGGCAGCGCTGGAGCCTGCCGGCGGACTATCCGATGGTCGCGCCAAGCTACGCGCAAAAGCGTCAAGAACTGGCGAAGAAAATCGGCCTTGGCCGCAACCGCAACGGCCGTGGTTGATCGAAGACGCGCCGCGTCATTTGAGGGCGCGCGCATAATTGCGCGCTGACCCAACAATTTCCGGCGCGTGTTTACTCTTCCGTTTGCAGCGTCTCGTCTGGTATCTGTCAGCGCTCGCCAAGGGCGCGAAGCTGACGGAGCGGAGTGAAAAGACGTGCAGGACAAGGCGCAACAAGATCAGCCGCGGGCTGAAGCGGAAGACGCGTCGGCGGCCTCCTCGGTTGGGCCGACGAAACGCGTTTTTATCAAAACCTATGGCTGTCAGATGAATGTCTATGACAGTCAGCGCATGGGCGACGCCCTCGCCGCGGCCGGCTATGCGCCGCAGGATGAGGCGGAGAACGCCGATCTCGTTATCCTCAACACATGCCATATCCGAGAGAAGGCCGCTGAGAAGGTCTATTCGGAGCTCGGCCGATTGGCGCCGCTCGCGGCTGCGAAGAAGCGCAATGGCGGCAAGATGGCGATCGCCGTCGCTGGATGCGTCGCCCAAGCCGAAGGCGAAGAAATTATGCGGCGGCAGCCGCTGGTCGATGTCGTGGTCGGTCCGCAAGCCTATCACCGCCTGCCAGAGATGGCCGCGCGAGCGCGCAGCGGGGCGCGTACTGTCGACACCGAGTTCCCGACAGAGGACAAGTTCGACCATCTGCCCACGCCCAAAACGGCGCGCAGGCTGGCTCCGACGGCGTTTCTGACGGTCCAGGAAGGCTGCGATAAATTTTGCGCTTTCTGCGTGGTTCCCTATACGCGCGGCGCCGAGGTCTCGCGTCCCGTCCGTAAAATTCTCGCCGAAGCGGAGCGTCTGGTGACGGGCGGCGTGCGTGAAATCACCCTCCTTGGGCAAAATGTAAACGCCTATCATGGCGCGGGCGAAGATGGCGTTGACTGGGGCCTGGCGCAGCTGATTCGTCGGCTGGCGGAGATCGATGGGCTGGATCTGATCCGGTATACGACCAGCCATCCGCGCGACATGGACGACGCATTGATTGCGGCGCATGCGGAAATTCCAAAGCTCGCGCCCTATTTGCATCTGCCGGTGCAAGCCGGCTCCGACAAGGTGCTCAAGGCGATGAATCGTGGGCATACGGCGGCGGACTATGTGCGCTTGGTTGAGCGCATTCGCGCGGCCCGGCCCGACATCGCGTTGTCCGGGGATTTTATCGTCGGCTTCCCTGGCGAAACGGAAGAAGACTTCGAGGCGACCTTGGCGCTGGTCCGCGAGGTTCGGTATGCGCAGGCTTTTTCGTTTAAATACAGCTCTCGGCCCGGCACTCCGGCTGCGGATCGGCCGCAGATTGACGAAGCGGAAAAAGCGGACCGCCTCGCGCGGTTGCAGGCTCTGCTTGGCGAGCAGCAGCGCGCCTTTATGGAAGCCTGCGTCGGGCGCGAAATGCCGGTGCTGATTGAGAAAAAAGGCCGCGAACAGGGTCAAATGGTGGGGCGCAGCCCCTATCTGCAGCCGACACATTTGCTTGCGCCGGCGGAAAGCCGGGGCGAGATCTTACGCGTTCGTATCGTCGGGGCGGGGACGAACAGCCTCGCCGCCGAGCTTGTTTGATCGTCGCAGACGCTTGGCCGTTGGGCTATGTTCGCGTAACGATCGCGGAAGGAGAGACGCGGCCGCGCGCAGGTTTATGCGACTCAGCCCACTGGAGCGCTCATGGACGACACGACGAACCTGGAATTCGACGATAATCGCCAGCTGTTGGAGCTGTGTGGCGCACATGACCGGCATTTGGCCATGGTCGAGGAAGGGTTCGGAATCACCATTACTCGACGCGGCAATGTTTTGGGTCTGCATGGCGATGGCGCGGCGCGAAAAAAGGCGGCTGACGCTTTGCACGCGCTCTATGGCCGGTTGGAGGCCGGGCGCACGGTCGAGGCTGGGGATGTCGATGCGGCTGTGAGGCTGTCAAACAAGACCGGCCTGCCGACCGGCGAGGGGCTTGAGATCCAGACCAAACGGCGGCGGGTCGAGCCTCGAACAGATGGCCAAAAACAGTATGTGCGCGACCTGCTGAATAATGAGCTGGTGTTCGGCGTTGGTCCTGCTGGTTCAGGCAAAACTTATCTCGCGGTTGCGGTTGGCGTCGCGATGTTTCTGGAGCGGCGGGTCGATAAGTTGATCCTCTCCCGCCCTGCGGTTGAAGCCGGAGAGCGGCTGGGCTTTTTGCCTGGTGATATGAAGGATAAGATCGATCCGTATCTGCGCCCGCTTTACGACGCGATTAATGATCTCGGCGTCGGCGCGAAGCTGGAAAAACTGATTGAGGATGGGCGGCTTGAGGTGGCGCCGCTCGCCTTCATGCGGGGGCGCACGCTCGCCAACGCATTTATCGTGTTGGACGAGGCGCAAAACACTACCGAGATGCAAATGCGCATGTTCCTGACGCGGCTCGGGGAAAACTCGCGAATGGTGATCACCGGCGATCCCAGCCAGATCGATCTGCCGCGCGGCATCCGCTCCGGCCTTGACGACGCGTTGGCGACGCTGGACGGCGTTAAAGGGGTCGCGATTGCCCGAATGACCGACTCTGACGTTGTGCGCCATCCGCTGGTGGCGCGCATCGTCCAAGCATACGCCCGGCGCGATGGCGCTGTCTGAGAGCTTGGCGGCGGAAGTCGACCTGCTGATTGAGGACGAGGCGTGGATTGCGAAATGGGGCGATCGCGCCACGCTTGAGCGGTTTGTAGCGCGCGCGGTCCGGGCGGCGCTGGCCGCGGCGCATACGCCGGATCTCCGCCTCATCGTGAGCGTGCTGTTGGCCGATAATGATCGAATTGCGGCGCTGAACGCTGCTTTTCGCAAGCTGAACCGGCCGACCGATGTGCTTTCTTGGCCAAATGTCGCCTGGCCCGGTCCGGCCTCGCCGGCGGAGATCGAGGCGTTGGGGGATGGCGCGCCGCTCGGCGACATTGCGCTCGCTCTGGAAAAAGTCGCTTCTGACGCGGATTCGTACGCGCGCGCCTTGGAACATCACGCCGCGCATCTTATCGTTCATGGCATTCTTCATCTTCTTGGCTACGATCACGAGGATGATGAGTCGGCCGCAGCGATGGAGGCGGTCGAGGACGCCGCGTTGCGGGCGCTCGGCTTACCAGGGCGAGACGCGTAGCGGATCTCTCGGTGCGGCGGAGCCGCGAGGGTGGGCGTAAGCGGAACGGAGCGAATGGACGGGCAGACGACGCCGGCGGAACAACCGGTTGAGACGGCCGAAAGCGAGCCGGACGGGAGCAGCCGAACGAGCGGCGAGGCCGGTCGCGGTCTCGACAAACTGGTAGGCAAGGCGCGGAGATGGCTTGTGAAGGCGGCGCAGACGCCTGAAAAACAAAGCGTCGCGGAGAAGCTCGATGCGTTGTTGCGCGATGACGCGGCGCATGACGCCCCCTTGTCGCGCAGCGAAAGGATGTTGCTCGCCAACGTCATGCGTCTGCGGGATACGCGGGTTGAGCACGTGATGGTGGTGCGGGCGGACATCGTTGCGCTTGAACGCGGCGCATCGTTGGATGAAACGCTTGAAGCGTTCCGCGAGGGCTCGCACTCGCGCCTGCCTGTGTATCGCGAAACGCTCGATGATCCGATCGGCGTCGTACATTTGAAGGACGTCGCGCTGAGCCACGGCTTTGGTCCGCGCGTGAACGACTTCAACCTTAGCGCCCATGTGCGCGAAGTCATGGTCGTGCCGCCATCGATGAGAGTGCATGCGCTGCTTGAGCGGATGCAGGCGACGCGCCGGCATATGGCGCTGGTCGTTGACGAGTATGGCGGCGTTGACGGGCTGGTGACGATCGAGGATCTGATTGAGCAGATCGTCGGCGACATCGAAGATGAGCATGATGGCGCGGACGGGCCCTCCTGGATTGAGATGAATGGCGGCGTTTTCCTTGTCGAAGCGCGCGCGGAGATTCCCGATTTTGAGAAAGCGGCCGGTGTTTCGCTGCTGCCGACGGACTGGTCGGAGGAAGTGGACACGCTCGGCGGTCTGGTGTTCATGCTCTCGGGGCGCATTCCGGCGCGAGGAGAGGTGATCCAACATCCCAAAGGGCACGAGTTTGAAGTCGTCGATGCGGATCCGCGCCGGATAAAGCGGCTAAGGGTTCGGATCTCGGCGACCGAAGCGCCACTGGCGGACGCGGCGGAGTAAAGTCAACTTATGCTGTCTCACCTCGGCGATCGCCGGGCGAAAAGCGGCCTGCGCCGCTTCTGGGCGTCGCTGGCGCGGCAGCTGGCCTCTCCGATGAGCATCGCCGCCGGCGCCGGGGCGGCGATGAGTTTCGCTCAAGCGCCCTGGCCGTCCATCGTGGCGTTGCCGGCGCTGTTTTTTTCGCTGGCTGCGGCCTATTCGCTGTTCCTTGCGGAGCGCACCCGATGGGGCGAGGCCCGGGTCGGCTGGGCGTTCGGCTACGGGTACTTCGTCTGTGGGCTGTGGTGGATCGGCGCCGCGTTTGATGTGAACCCGCATCTGCACGGGTGGATGAAGCCGTTCGCCATCACGTTATTGCCGGCCTATCTCGCCTTGTTCTGGGCCGGCGCCTTTGCGGCCGCCGGGGGGCTCGCGCGGCGTCTGCGGCTGAGCGCCGCCCGACGGGTGGGGCTTCTGGCGTGTTTTTGGGGGCTCGCGGAGATCGCCAGGGGATGGGCGTTGACCGGCCTGCCTTGGGGCCTCGTTGGCTATGCGTGGCTTGATACGAGCGCCGCCCAGATCGCCGCCTGGATCGGCCCCTACGGTTTGACGGCCCTAAGTTTTGGCGCAGCGGCTCCGCTTGGGTTTGCGGTTCGAAACCTGCTCGCGCGGCGGTGGCGGCGCGCCGCGCATATGGCCGGGCTCTCGGTCTGCGCCGCCGCTGGATTGATTGCCTTGGGCGCCCTGCGCGCGTCCCCGCCTGAGCCAGGGCCTGACAGTCCGCTCATTCGGATCATTCAGCCGAACATCCCGCAATTCGAAAAAGGCGATCGGGCGCTGGCGGCGAAGCACAAAGCCAATCTGCTTGAGTTGACGGCGCGGCCCGCCGTGGCGCCTGTGACGCTTGTGTTGTGGCCCGAAGCCTCTTCCCCATATCTCGTGGACGCGGGCGGCTCATTGGCGGCGGAGTTTGCGCGCAGCGCGCCTGCTGGGGCTCGTGTTGTGCTTGGCTCGATCCGTCGCGAACTCAAAGGCGCATCGATCCGCCGCCTGTTGGCGCATCCGGGCGCCGCTGCATTTGGCGCGATGAGGAGCGTCGGCGATGTGATTGCGTTGCGGATGCGTTGGCGGATCGAAGGCGCGGACTGGTGGAACAGCGCATTTGTCATTGGCCGCCGCGGCGCGATTGAGGCGGTCTATGATAAGCGCCACCTTGTGCCTTTTGGCGAGATGACGCCTTTTGAAGCGCTGATGAGCCGGATCGGGGTGACGCCGATCGCCAGCGCTTTCCAGGCTGGCGCGGCCCAAGGCGTGGTTGAGCTCGGGCGCCTGCGCGCATTGATGCTGATCTGTTACGAAGCGGTCTTTCCGCGTCTTGCGATGACGCGGAGGGATCAGCGGCCGGATATGATCCTCCATCTTACAAATGACGCATGGTTTGGGCTGAGCGGCGGACCGCTGCAACATCTGGCCCAGGCGCGCTTTCGCGCGATTGAGCAGGGCCTGCCGGTGTATCGTTCCGCCAACACCGGCGTGTCCGCGGCGATTGATTCGGCGGGGAGGCTTGTCGGTGAAATTCCGCTCGGAGAACGGGGCGTTCTAGACATCCGACTGCTGCCGAAATTGTCGCAGACCCCTTATGCTGTTGTCGGAGTTTCTGGACCCATTCTGATTTTGTTTGCATTGATGATATGTTTGTGCGCGCATTCCGGGAAAATGGACCGCACCACCCGTTCCAGGCCCATTGACACAGCAAGCAATGGCCTCAATTACGGAGCGCGAGGAGAGTAGCGGCGTCGGGAATGCTCGCCGCTGCAGATTTGAGGCAGGACAACAGGCAGCTTCCACTGGAGGACGCTTAATGGCGAAAGACCCGCATCACGTCGACGTCCATGTTGGCAAAAGAGTACGCCTGCGGAGAATGATGATGGGGCTCAGCCAAGAACGGTTGGGCGAGAAATTAGGATTAACATTTCAACAAATTCAGAAATATGAGAAGGGCGCAAACCGTATTGGCGCCAGCCGTCTGTACGATATCGCCCAGGTTCTGGAAGTTGGCGTGCAGTTCTTTTTCGAGGATGTCCCGGAAGAGATCGACCCATGTTCTTATGAAGAAGCTGGAAGCGACGCTGCGCCTCGACTGATGAACTTTGTCAGCAGCGCCGAGGGGTTGCAGTTAAATACCGCTTTCTCCCGCATCGAGTGTGAAGAAACGCGCAAGCGGATCGTTGACTTGGTTAAAACCCTTTCGACGTAATTTCATTCAACACTGCATTAACTCACAATGTGTTTAGAAACGCGCGGTCGGGCTCGGAACGTCCCAATAGTATGACTGATGAAAACCGACCTCAGGAAGGGCGTCGCCTGTTCGGGCGCCGCCGGGGACACAAGCTGCGGCCGAAACGGGCAGAGCTTATGGATGTCGCCGCGCCGGAACTTGCGATACCGGGTCTGGCGAAGGGGCGCAGCGCCGCCCCGGCATCGTCATCCATCGATGTGGCGTCTCTTTTCGATAATCCATCCGATCTGTGGCTGGAAATCGGGTTTGGCGGCGGCGAGCATTTGGCCGGACTGGCCCGCGAAAACCCTGACATCGGCATGATTGGCTGCGAGCATTTCATTGACGGCGTCGCGAAGCTGGTCGCCGTAGTCGTCAATGAATCGTTGAAAAACGTTCGAGTTCACGCCCATGACGCGCGAGATCTAATGGACGCGTTGCCGGACAACTCGGTTGGACGGATTTACTTGCTCTATCCTGACCCTTGGCCGAAGAAGCGGCATCGTGATCGCCGGTTCTTCAACCGCGAGACATTGGATTCTGCCGCACGCCTGCTGAAGCCTGGGGGAGAGTACCGCGTCGCCAGCGATATTCCGGATTATATCTCACATTGTCTTCGTGTGTATTTTGAACGCCGGGCCGATGGCGCACAGGATGTCGAGTGGACGGCGGAGCGCGCAGATGATTGGCGCAACCCTTGGCCGCATTGGCGTAGCACACGCTACGAGCTGAAGGCTCTGGCGGCCGGGCGCAGGCCTCTGTATTTGAGGTTCCGCAAAGTGTGAGCGCCTGACCGCGCCGCATCCAATTCCAAACGCACCTCCGAGGAGCAGATATGTCTGGCGCAGGTCCGGCACAGCCGATGATTGCAAGGCGCTCGGCGCCGCTCAAGGGCGAGGCGAATGCGCCTGGCGACAAGTCGATCTCCCACCGCGCGCTGATACTTGGCGCGCTTTCGGTCGGTGAAACGGTCATCGAAGGGTTGCTGGAGGGGGAGGACGTCCTGGCGACGGCGGCTGCGATGCGCTCGCTCGGCGCACAGGTCGAGCGGCGCGGCCCGGGCGCGTGGACGGTCGTTGGCGTGGGCGTGGGCGGCTTCCTTGAACCGGAAAATGTTATCGATTGCGGCAATGCCGGCACTGGCGCGCGGCTGATCATGGGCGCTGTCGCGACGACTCCGATCACGACTTTCTTTACCGGCGACGCCAGCCTTCGCCGCCGCCCAATGAAACGCGTGACCGATCCGCTATCAATGTTCGGCGCTCAGTTTTATGGGCGACAAGGCGGCTTGCTGCCGATGGCCTTGATCGGAGCGGCGGCGCCAACGGCGATCGAGTACACGCTTCCGATGGCGTCCGCACAAGTGAAGTCGGCGGCGCTGCTGGCCGGTCTCAACGCGCCTGGCGAAACGCGCGTGATCGAAGGCGTTGCAACCCGTGATCATACGGAACGGATGCTCCAAGGCTTCGGCGCGGAGGTGGTCGTCGAAGAGCGGGCGGAAGGCGGACGGGTGATTCGCCTGACCGGCCGCCCGGAACTGCGCGCGCAGCGGGTCACTGTCGCGCGGGACCCGAGCTCGGCGGCCTTCCCCGTCGCCGCGGCGGCTTTGGTTGAAGGATCGGAGGTTGTTGCGCCGAAGATCGGCCTCAACCCGACCCGCGCCGGCTTCTACACCACGCTGCAGGAAATGGGCGCAGATCTTACTTTCGAGAATGAGCGGCTGGAAGGCGGCGAGCCGGTCGCGGATCTGCGGATGCGTTTTTCGACGCTTAAGGGCGTCGACGTCCCGTTGGAACGCGCGGCGAGCATGATTGATGAATATCCAATCCTGTCGGTCTGCGCGGCCTTCGCCGAAGGCGATACGATCATGCGCGGGGCGGAGGAGCTTCGCGTGAAGGAGACAGACCGGATCGCTGCGATGGCCCGTGGTCTAATCGCATGCGGCGTCGAAGTTGAAGAGTTCCCGGATGGGATGGTGGTGCGCGGCCGCGGCGCAGACGGTGTGAGGGGCGGCGGCAAGGTCCGGTCTGAGCTCGACCATAGGATCGCGATGTCCTTCGCCATCTTAGGCATGGCGGCGCAGGAGCCGGTCCATATCGATGATTCGCAACCCATCGCGACGAGTTTTCCAAACTTCACCCCGTTGATGCGCTCGCTCGGCGCCGGCGATGCGCTGGAGCTGGTTCCGGCGTCGGAGGCGTGATGAGCGACCAACAGGCATATGAGCCGCGGAAAAATGTGGTGGTCGCTATTGATGGGTTGGCGGCGAGCGGCAAGGGAACCGTCGCGCGGCTGTGCGCGCAGCGTTTTGGCTACGCCCATCTCGACACTGGCCTTCTGTATCGCGCCGTCGCTGCGAAGGTCGTCGATAGGGGCGCGGATCCCGCCGATCCCGCGACGCAGGATCTTGCGATCGCCGCGGCGGGCGGCCTCACCCTGATGGATCTGCAGCGTGCGGATCTGCGTGACGCGCGAACTGGCGCGGCGGCGTCCTATGTCGCGGCTTACGGCGCTGTGCGCGCGAAACTGCTCGACTACCAGCGGGAATTCGCCTTGAAGCCGCCGGGGGGCGCGCGCGGCGCCGTTCTCGATGGCCGGGACATCGGCACGGTCGTTTGCCCAGACGCGGATGTGAAGCTGTTCGTTGTTGCTCGGCCAGAAGTTCGCGCGCATCGACGTTGTCTTGAGCTGCGAGGCCGCGGCTTTGAGGCGGACCCGAAGCAGGTGGAGGCGGATCTTGTCGCGCGGGATGAGCGCGACCGCACCAGAGCGGAGAGTCCGATGACGCAGGCTGCAGACGCGATCTTGCTTGATACGAGCGATTTAAGTATTGATGCGAGCATCGACGAAGCTTCGTCGATAATCCTTCGCCACATCGGTGCGGATAATACGACGGCCTGAGCAGGTCGGCGCGGCGCATTCAAGTTTGATTAAGCTTGACAGCGCAGCATCCGACGGTCGTTCCGCGGGGCGAGGGTTGGAAGGGGAAAATAGACCGCCGGACACAACCGGCTGGCCCGAAATCATCGTTGGAGTTTGAATGTCAAAAGCTACTACCGCCGCGGCCAGCGCGCCGTCGGCAACTATGGACGATTTCGAATCGATGCTCGCCGAGAGCTTCGAGTCGGAAGCCTCGCCGCTCGAAGGTTCGGTTGTCAAAGGCACCGTCCTCGCCGTTGAAAACGGTCAAGCGGTTATCGATGTCGGTTTTAAGATGGAAGGCCGCGTCGAACTCAAAGAATTCGCCTCTCCGGGCAAGCCGGCCGAAATTCAGCCTGGCGACGTCGTTGAGGTCTATTTCGATCGCGTTGAGAACGCCCGCGGCGAGGCTGTGCTGTCTCGCGACAAGGCGAAGCGCGAAGAAGCCTGGGATCGCCTTGAGAAAGCCAACGAAGCGGGCGAACGCGTCGAAGGCGCGATCTTTAGCCGGGTCAAGGGCGGGTTCACCGTCGATCTTGGCGGCGCCGTCGCCTTCTTGCCGGGCAGCCAGGTGGATGTTCGCCCAATGCGCGACGTCACCCCTCTGATGAATGTGGCTCAGCCGTTCCAAATCCTGAAAATGGATCGTCGCCGCGGCAACATCGTCGTTTCGCGCCGCGCTGTGCTTGAAGAGAGCCGCGCAGAGCAGCGGGCGGAGATCGTCGGCAAGCTCAAAGAAGGCGACATCATCGAGGGCGTGGTCAAAAACATCACCGAGTACGGCGCATTTGTCGATCTCGGCGGCGTCGACGGCCTGCTGCACGTCACCGATATGGCGTGGCGCCGGGTTACCCACCCAAGCGAAGTCGTCAATATCGGCGAGACGGTTCGCGTCCAGGTGGTCAAGGTCAACCGCGATACGCAGCGCATCAGCCTCGGCATGAAGCAGCTGATGAGCGATCCATGGGACGGAATCGAAGCCAAATACCCGATTGGCGCACGCTTCAAAGGCCGCGTTACGAACATTGCCGAATATGGCGCGTTCGTCGAGCTGGAGCCGGGCGTCGAAGGTCTGGTCCACGTGTCGGAAATGTCCTGGACCAAGAAAAACGTCGATCCGGGCAAGATCGTTTCGACCAGCCAGGAAGTCGAGGTCATGGTGCTCGACGTCGACCCGAACAAACGCCGGGTCTCGCTGGGTCTCAAACAGTGCGTCGACAACCCATGGGACAGCTTCGCATCGCGCCATCCGCGCGGTTCGACGGTCGAGGGCGAAGTCAAGAACATCACCGAATTCGGTCTGTTCATCGGCGTCGATGGCGAAATCGACGGCATGGTTCACCTGTCGGATCTCGACTGGAACCGTTCGGGCGACGAAGCGATCAAGGACTACAAAAAGGGCGACATGGTTCGCGCTGTCGTCCTGGACATCGACACCGACAAAGAGCGCATCTCGCTCGGCGTGAAGCAGCTTGAGGAAGATCCGTTTGAAACGGCGACCGAAGGCGTGAAGCGCGGTCAAGTTGTCACCTGCGAAGTCACTGCGGTCGAAGAGGGCGGCATTGAAGTCGAGGTGAACAGCATGAAGTCGTTCATCAAGCGCTCGGATCTCAGCCGTTCGCGCAACGATCAGCGGCCAGAGCGTTTCTCGGTCGGCGATCGCGTCGATGCGCGCGTTATGAATGTCGACAAGAGCAGTCGGGCTCTTACCCTTTCGATCAAGGCGCATGAAGCGGCCGAAGAGCGTGAGGCGATGGAGCAGTACGGTTCGTCCGACAGCGGCGCATCGCTTGGCGATATTCTTGGCGCCGCTCTTAAGAGCCGCGATGACGAGTAACGTCGCCGCCCATTCGGGGCGTTGACGAAATCTTTCACCCGCGGCGGCGACGTCGCGGGTTTTTTTTATGTATTTTCGCATAGTTTGATGCAGCAGACGGCGGACAAAGGGCGGTGATCGATGGAAGCGACTGGAAGAGACGGGTCAGCTGCGTCTGAGGCGAAGTCAGACGGCGCTCCGGCGGATGAAATGGCGACCATTGCGCGGGCGATTGACGAAGCGCGCGTGCAAAGCGCGCTGGAGCGGGCGAGCCTGCGGCGGCGGCTGTGGTGGTGGCGCTTTGGCGGCGTCCTGATGCTGCTGATTGTGGCGCTGGCCTTCATATTTCGCGGCGCCAACCCGCGGACAATGGATCACATCGCCCGCTTCCACGTTACCGGCGTCATTACTGACGATGCGAAACGTGACCGCCTGCTGACGAAGCTGGCGGAGAATGATGCGGTTAAGGCTGTGATTGTGCGAATAGACAGCCCTGGCGGATCGACGGTGGGCGGTGAAGCGCTTTATGTCGGCGTTCGCGCGTTGGCGGAGAAAAAGCCAGTTGTGGCGCTGATGGGCCAGACCGCAGCCTCCGCGGGCTATATGACCGCCATCGCCGCGGACCACATCGTTGCGCGGGGCAACAGCCTGACGGCGTCGGTCGGCGTGTTGATTACCATCCCGAATGTCCACGAGGCGATGACGCGGCTTGGCGTGTCGATGGACACCATTCGCAGCGGCGCGTTGAAGGCGACGCCTTCGGCGTTTGATCCGAAGGACCCAGCGGCGTTCGCTTACACCAAGACCGTCGTTGAGGAGAGCTTCGAGTGGTTTATCGGCTTGGTGAAGGAGAGGCGGAAACTATCCGATGCGGCGATCGCGAAAATTGCGGATGGCCGCGTCATGAGCGGCCGTATGGCGCTGGCTCAGGGGCTTGTTGATGCGATCGGCGGTGAGGAAACGGCCGTTGCGTGGCTTGAAAAAGAGCGCGGCGTCAAATCAGATCTGCCAATCTACGATCACAAAATCACACCGAGCCGGAGCGTGATCGCCTCTGTGCTGGACCTGTTCTTCGGCTCCAGCAGCACGATTCGACCGGCGATTGAGGGGCCAAAACTTTGGTCTATATTGCAATAATCGTTGCAGTTGAGAAAAGGTGCGCTAAATCAAAGCGTTGACGCCTCGCTTCGTGCATGCTTTCATTATTTGTCGGTTTTGGCCGGAGGTCGGTCAAAATCGCGAGAGATGGGAGGAACGCGCAGTGATAAAATCAGAACTCGTAGCGCGCCTGGCTGAAGAACGTCCGCATTTGCACCCGCGGGACGTGGAGGCGGCGGTCAATGTCGTACTGGATTCAATTGTCGAAGCGCTGGCGAAAGGCGACCGTGTCGAGCTACGCGGTTTTGGCGCCTTCTCGACAAAGTGGCGAGATGCGCGCCGGGCGCATAATCCGAAAACCGGCGAAGAAGTGTTTGTCGATCGTAAACGCGCATTGGTGTTTAAGACCGGCAAGCAGCTGCGAGAGCGGTTGAACGAAGACTATTGCGCCAACGGCTCGCCTTCGACCGAAAAGGCCGTTAAGGGCTCCGACTAAATCGCGTTTCGGAGCCGTATGACGGCAGCTTCCTCGGCAAGGGCGCTGCGGCGGGCCGAAGCGCTGAGGAGGAGCAAGAGCGGCATGCGGATTTTGAAACGCGTATTTTGGATTGTGATTCTGCTGGCGGCGGCGGCGTTCGCCATCGTGAATATGACCAATGAGGTCACCGTTCGGTTCGATCCGTTCGAGCGGGTGGCGGATGGCGCGCCGGCGTCGGCATTTTCAATGCCGTTGCCCGTGCTGTTGCTGCTGTTTCTGGCGGGCGGGCTGATCGTCGGGGTTATTTTGGAGAATGATCGCGGCCGCGCCGTGCGGCGTGAGCTTCGGCGAGAGCAAAAGCGTCGGAAAGAGCTGGAAACTGAGCTGAGCCGGCTAAACGAGACGCTGAAAGCGGCGGACCATCCGGACAGCGCTGGTCTACCGGTCGTTCGTCGATGAGCGGCGCGCGCGTTTCTGCTCGAGCGGTCGAAGATCAAAAGAGCGGAGCGATCGAGGTTAAGATCTGCGGTGTGACGGCGCCGGAACATCTTGTGGCGGCGGCGGAGGCCGGCGCCCGATGGATCGGTTTTGTGTTTGAGCCCCGCTCGCCACGCGCCGTCACGCCCGAGCGCGCCGCTGAGTTGGCGCGCAGCTTGGCTGGAAGCTCGGATCGTATCATCAGCCATGTCGGCCTTTGGGTCGATCCGTCCGATGCGACGCTAGCGGCGTGCCTGTCCGTCGCGCCGATTGATACGATCCAGCTTCATGGTTCCGAGACGCCCGAGCGCGTTGCGGCTATTAAAGCGCGTTTTGGATTGCCGGTGATGAAGGCGATTTCGATTGGCGAGGCGGCGGACCTGCAGGCGATCGACGCCTACTCCGCGGCGGCGGATCTGCTGCTGATTGATGCGAAGCCGCCAAAGGGCGATCTGAAAGGCGGCGGCGGCGTCGCCTTTGATTGGGGCCTGATCGCGGGTCTCACTTGGATGCGGCCATGGCTCCTCGCTGGCGGGTTGACGGCGGAGAATGTCGCCGAAGCGGTCCGCGCCACCGGCGCGCGCGCGGTGGATGTCTCGTCAGGCGTTGAGTCGTCGCGCGGCGTGAAAGACGTGGCCAAGATCCGCGCTTTTATTCAAACTGCGTTGTCTGCGGGCTAATAATAGCAGCGTCGAGCCGATTGGTTCGGCGCGCTTTTACCCCTCAGCGGCGTACGCCGCGATCGCGTCATGCAGCCGATCGAACACCAACCGCATGCGCCGGTCGCGCCGGAGGTCCTCATGCATTGTAATCCAGGTTTCCATCGGGATCGCCACTTGATCCGCGAACAGGCGCACAAGTTGCGGCGTCCGTTTCGCCAGCCCGACCTGGCAAAGGCCGATGCCGCATGCTGCGCGGAGCATCGAAAGATGGGCGATCTGATTATCGCAGCGATAGGCGAAGTTGAGATCCTTGAGGGGAAGCGGCGCGTTCGAAATCAGCAGTGCGGCGTTATGATCCTTGTCCACCCCGATCATCGCGTGGTTCCGAAGTTCGTCAAGGCTCTGCGGCGCGCCAAAGCGGGCGAGGTATTCCGGGTGCGCATGTAAGCCGAGCACAATTTCGCCGACCGGCTTCGCCAACAGCGCTTGCTGGCGCGGTCGCACCATGCGCACCGCGATATCCGCTTCCCGGCTCAGAAGATTGGCGCTTGCGTTTGACAGTGCGATTTCAAAGTGAAGCTGCGGATAATCCTGTCTGAGTGTGGCCAGGATAGCGGGAAGCACCTCCGCGCCGATGACGTCGCTGGCTGCGATGCGGACGACACCGCTGAGCGCCTTCTCATCGTTCGCCGCGCTGCGCGCCATCGCGCTCGCGGCCGCCTCCATCGCCTCGGCGTAGGATCGAAGCCGCGCCGCGCGTTCTGTCGGGGCGAGCCCTTGCGGCGAGCGCGTAAACAGGCTGCCGCCGCCAAGCGCCTGTTCCAGCATGTTGATGTGCCGAGCGACGGTCGGTTGGGTTAGCTGCAGCCGACGGGCGGCGGCTGACAGGCTGCCCTCGCGCAGAACAGCGAGGAAGGATCGGCAAAGATCCCAGCTAGGAGGCGCATCATTCATATATTTTTTTATAACAGAGGTAGAAATTATCACAATTTTCTTGAATAGGCGCTGCTGCGAGGGTCCGCCCGCGATCACAATGGAGCGGAACGATGTCTTCACCGAAAACGGCCTTGATCCTCGGCGCAAGCGGCGGCGTCGGCTTTGAAACGGCGTGCGCGCTGCGGGCGGACGGTTGGCGGATCTGGGCGCTGCACCGTGCGCCGGAGCGGGTAAAATCGATGTTGCCCGTGGCGGAGTGGCGGCGTGGGGACGCGATGCGTCAAGGTGATGTGGTCGACGCCGCCGCAGGGGTCGACGTCATTCTCCATGCGGTTAATCCGCCAAAATATCGCAATTGGCCGCATCTGGTGTTGCCGATGCTGGAGAACACTATTGTGGCGGCCAAAGCGGCGGGCGCGCGCATTCTACTGCCTGGCGCGGTCTATAATTTCGGACCAGACGCATTTCCGTTGTTGCATGAAGGGTCGCCTCAAAATCCGCTCACGCGAAAAGGCGTCATCCGTAAACAGCTCGAGGCGCGGCTAAAGCAAGCTGCAGAGCAGGAAGATGTACGCACGCTCATCCTGCGCGGTGGCGACTTTTTCGGTCCCCATAACGGCAACTCTTGGTTTGCGAACGGTATGGTGCGGCCTGGACGCCCGGTTACGAGTTTGAACTACTTTGGTCCGCTCGACGTTGGCCATGCCTGGGCTTATTTGCCTGATTTTGCTAAGACATTTGCGTTGCTTCTTGCCAAGGAGGCGCGACTTGCGCCGTTTGACGTTTTCCATTTCGGCGGCCATTGGTTTGAACGCGGCGGCGAAATGGTGGAGCGGGTGCGGGACGCCGCGGGCGCGCCGCATGCGCCAATCCGCAATATGCCATGGACCGCAGTGCGGCTGCTGTCGCCATTCGTGCGGCTTTTCCGCGAGTTGACGGAGATGCGGTACCTTTGGACCCAGCCGGTTCGACTGGATAACGCGAAGCTCCTCGCCTTTCTGGGCGAGGAGCCGCATACGGAGATTTCGACCACTCTCAGCCGCTCCCTCCGTGGTCTTGGCTGCGTACCCGCCTAGCGCCTGCTGAATGGGTTTCGACCCTAAGCCTCTGCTTGGTCGCGTTTTTCGAGCCGTCAGATGGGCCCGTCCAACTGCAAATCGCGCTAGAGCGTGCGCCGACCAAGTGGATACCGGTTGGCGGGAACAGCACGCGACAAAACAAAGAGTTAGAGCCTTGAGCCGATCCAACTTGATCG
>JALEGB010000065.1 GCA_022760355.1 Neomegalonema sp. | reverse complement strand
GCGCGCGGCGCGTCTGGTTCGCCCGCGGCGGCCTGGAGATCGCCTTCCTGCTCTATGCGGGGCTGGCGATCATCGCCGCCGCCTATATCTTCCACCAGCTGATCGATGATGCGCTGGCCGGGCCGCAGCAGGGCAAATCGCTCGAATATCGGCTGGTCCTCGCCACGCTGCTCGGCGCGCTCGGCCTGCCCCTGTTGTTTCACCGCGCCTGGATCAATTCCCGCCAAACCCACACGGCGGAGCAAGGGCATGTGACAGAGCGGATTATCAAAGCGACGGAGCTGCTGGGCGCGACCAAAGAACAGGTGGAGACCGTAACGTTGCAGGGCGGCAGGACCGCGGAGCGACGCGAAATCCAGCCGAATGTCGAGGTGCGCATCGGCGCGATCTATACGCTGGAGCGGGTGGCGCGCGAAAGCCTGCCGGATCATTTGACGATTATGGATCTGCTCGCCGCCTATATCCGGCAGAATTATCAACCAAAACCAGCCGAGGCGACGCAGGCTGAACCCGCCGCTGAGTCCGAGCGCTCGGAAGCGAGCCCTGGCGCGCCCCAAAAACCGCTTCAAGAACCGCCCCAAGAAATTCCAGGCGGAAAACTTCAAGAGGAACCCGAATTCGAGATCGCCCGCCCGCGCGAGGATGTGCTGGCGGCGCTCCGCGTCATCCTCCGGCGCAGCGCCGCCCAGATCGGTGAGGAGGAGCGATTGCGGAGGCCGTTCCGCTGGCAGGATACGCCGCTCGCCTACGCCGATATCAGCGAGCTATTCTCCGCCAGCGGACCAGACGACCGCCCATGGGCGCTGCCCTTCGCACAGCTGGAGAGGGCGAACCTACGCGGCGCGAATCTATGGAGCGCCAACCTAAAAGGGTCAAACCTAAAAAAAGCGAAACTAACACACGCACACATGGGGAGCGCAACGCTCGAGAACGCGACATTGGAGAGCGCAACACTGCAGAAAGCGAATCTGAAGAGCGCAGAGCTATGGTCCGCAGACTTGAAAAATGCGCTTCTGAACAGCGCAAACCTGGATGACGCCAAGCTATGGTTCGCCAACCTGGAATGCGCGAAGTTGGACGGCGCGAACCTAAGGCAAGCGAATCTGGGGAGCGCGAACTTAAAACGCGCAGACCTGCGGGGCGCGAACCTGTTGCGCGCGAACCTGGAGGGCGCGGCGCTCGACGGCGCTACCTTAGTCGGCGTTTATAACCTGCGGATCGCCCAGCTCGCATATATGAAAAATAGCGGCGAGCGAGGCGGGCTGGACGACAACACGCCGCTGACCGAATACCAAAAAGCTGAAATCCTCGCCAAACTCACCGTAACATTTGCTGACGCGCGCTTGGCGAAACAGCTGGAGGCGGCGGGGATCACCCCGCCGGCGCATTGGCCCACGCGAGAGTTGGGGTTTGAGGAAGCCGAGAGCGAATGGCGGCAATGGTTGGCGGCCCGAGATCATGGCGATACTGACCTGGATCACTGAGCAAGACATCCTCCCCCGGGCGGATAGTGACGCGCTCTGCGCCGCGGCGGCGGCGGCGGGGCTGCGCATCGGTGAGGCCCTCCCCCTTCGACTCCGCCGAGCGCTACGCCCGCGACATCGGTTTAATCGTTCAAAAAGTCTCGACCTACGCGCTGCGCGGGGATTAAGCGTCAGCAAACACTGACAGGAAGGATCGCCCCATGCAGCTCGTCGACAATATGGCCCGCCTCGGCACGGAAACCGCGTTCGAAGTGCTCGCGCGGGCGGCGGAGTTGGAGCGGCAGGGCAAATCGGTCATCAATTTGGGCATCGGCCAGCCGGACTTCAAAACGCCGGAACATATCGTAGCGGCCGCGGTGAAAGCGCTGCAGGACGGCGCCCATGGCTATACGCCAGCCCCCGGCGTGATGGAGCTGCGCGAAGCGGTGGCGGCGGATATCGCCGCCCGGCGCGGGGTGGAGGTCAGCCCGGAGCGGATCGTCTGCATGCCCGGCGGCAAGCCGACGATGTTCTTCGCCATCCTGATGTTCGGCCAGCCGGGCGTGGAGATCCTGTACCCGGACCCCGGCTTCCCGATCTATCGCTCGATGATCGAGTTCACCGGCGCCACGCCGGTTCCGATCCGATTGCGGGAGGAGAACGGCTTCGCCTTCGACGCGGAGGAGGTGTTGGGCCAGCTGACGCCGAAAACCCGGCTGGTGATTGTGAACAGCCCCGGCAACCCGACCGGCGGCGTCACGCCGAAAGCGGAAATGGACAAGCTGGCGGCGGGGCTGGAGCCTCACCCGTCCATCGCGCTGCTGTCGGACGAAATCTACAGCCGCATGCTCTATGACGGCGCGCGGCACGAGACCTTCCTGGCCTATCCGGAACTGGCGGACCGGCTGATCATGCTGGATGGCTGGTCAAAGACCTACGCGATGACGGGGTGGCGCCTGGGCTACGCCGTCTGGCCCGAGAGCCTGGCGCCGCTGGCGACAAAGCTGGCGGTTAACTGCCACTCCTGCATCAACGCCCCGACGCAATATGCCGGGATCGCCGCGCTGACCGGCCCGCAGGACGCGGTCGATGATATGATGAAAGTGTTTGATGAGCGCCGCCGCGCCATCACGCCGCTGCTGAACGCAATGCCAGGCGTCTCCTGCATCACGCCGCAAGGCGCCTTCTACGCTTTTGCGAATGTCAGCGGCACAGGGCAGGACGCCAAAGCCCTGCAAACGCGCCTGTTGGAGGAAGCGGGCGTCGCCACTGTCGCCGGCACGAGCTTCGGCGTCACCTCCCCGAATCACATCCGGTTCTCCTACGCCAATTCCCTGGATAATATCGAGGAGGCGATGCGGCGGATGACGGCCTTGCTGGCCGGCTAGGCTCGCTCAGACGTTACAAATCATCATTGTGGCCGAGCGAAATCCAAAGAGATGACGCAGCGGCCCGATTGAACTTGCACCCTGACAGGCGAAGCCCTGCCGCTCATACAAAGCTTTAGCCCGAGGGTTGGTGTCAACAACATCAAGCCGCACCTGAGCGCAGCCGAGGTCGCGGGCTTTATTCTTAATGGCCAGCAGCAACGCGGTTCCGACACCTCGCCCTCGGGCCTCAGCGCTGACCATGACGCCGTCCATCGTCAGCGTGTCGTCCTGCAAAGGCCGCTCGAGCACCGATAGCAATAGGCCGCGCCAAGCGCCGCCGAACCAGCCATAGACGGACTGAAGATCTTCAAGCCCGCCGCCGATGAAGGCGCCATGCTTGGTTTTGAACCCGGCGACCCCGATCAGAGTCCCATCCGAGGCGACGGCGCCAACAGCATGCGAGGGCTGCATGACCCGCTCGATGAAGTCGAGGGCCTGCGCCTCCGGCTTCATGACCGGAAGCAGTTTTTCGTGAAATGCGCGCCAAAACAACTGTGCGGCTATAGATCTTTGGTCGGGTGAGAACCCCTCAGTGACCCGAAACCCAGAATATTCGCTGAGCAACCTGCGCCCCTCTCCTCATCCGTCTCAATCGCGAGATGGGATGCTTCAACCATTCTTCAATGTCAGCGCTCGGCGCTTCCGCTTGGTCCGCCCAGGGCCGGACGCCGCCCTCCGCGCCCCGCGAATGCGTCAACCTCTCGGCGGGCGGCTAGGATCGGGGCCGGAAACCATGCTCCCTGTTATCAAACCGTCGCGTTCGCTCGCTACTAAGGCGCCGCTCAATCCAAAGGAGGGGCGTTGTGACGCACACTATCGTTAAGGGCGCGCTGATCGCAGGCGCGGCGCTGTTGACTGCTGGTTCAGCGACGGCGGAAACTTTCAAACGCATCGAAAGCTTCGAAGTCATCAAGAACCTGCCGAAAGGTACGGACAAGAAGACCGAAAGCTCGCCTGAAATCATCGCGGCGACCGCGGACGGCAAGACCCTGGTCTACACCGACAGCCCGCTCAAAGCGCTCGGCTTCATCGACATCGCCGATCCAAAGAACGCCAAGCCGCTCGGCACGCTGGCGCTCAAAGGCGAACCGACCTCGGTCGCGATCGCTGGCGGCATGGCCCTGGTGGGCGTCAACACCTCCGAAAGCTTCGTCAAACCGTCCGGCTTCCTGGCGGCGATCGATCTGAAATCGCGCAAAACGGTCGCCAGCTGCGACCTGGGCGGCCAGCCAGACAGCGTCGCAACGGCGCCGGACGGCTCATTCGTCGCGATCGCGATCGAAAACGAACGCGATGAAGATCTCAAAGACGGCGTTATTCCGCAGCTGCCAGCCGGCTATGTTGCGATCATCCCGCTCAACGACGGCAAGCCGAACTGCGCCGGCCTGATCAAAGCGGACGTCACCGGCCTGGCCAAAATCGCCCCAAGCGATCCGGAGCCGGAGTTCGTCGCGATCAACAGCAAAGGCGAAATCGCTGTTACGCTGCAAGAGAACAACCACATCGTCATCCTCGACAAGAGCGGCAAGGTGCTGTCGCACTTCTCGGCCGGCGCGGTTGATCTGAAAGGCGTCGACCTGAAGCGGGAGCGCGCAATCACCTTCACCGGTGAGAAGAAAGGCGTTCTGCGCGAGCCGGACGCGGTGAAATGGCTCGACGACGACCGCCTCGTGATCGCCAACGAAGGCGACTACAATGGCGGCTCGCGCGGCTTCACCATCTTCGCGAAAGACGGCAAAGTCCTGTTCGAAAGCGGTATGCAGCTGGAGCATGCGGCGGCGCTGGCCGGCCACTATCCGGAGAAGCGTTCGAGCAAAAAAGGCGTTGAGCCGGAAGGTCTCGAAGTCGGCGAGTTCGACGGCCAGAAATACATCTTCGTTCTGCTGGAGCGGTCGAGCCTGGTCGGCGTCTACCGCGACACCGGCGGTAAGCCGGAGTTCGTTCAGCTTCTGCCATCCGGCGTTGGTCCGGAAGGCGCTGTCGCGATCCCATCGCGCGGCCTGTTCGTCACCGCGAACGAAGTTGACCTGATCGAAGACAAAGGCCCGCGCGCCCACGTCATGATCTATGCTCTGGGCAAAGACGCCCCGACCTATCCAAGCATCGTCTCGACCCTCGACAAAGCAGGCCTGCCAATCGGCTGGGGCGCTCTGTCGGGCCTCGCAGCGCACCCGACCGACGCGGGCAAGCTCTACGCGGTCAATGACAGCTTCTACGCGATGCAGCCTTCGATCTTCGAGATCGACGCAACCGCCAAGCCAGCCAAGATCATCCGTCGCATCCCAGTCACCCGCGGCGGCGCCCCGGCGCAACTGCTGGATCTGGAAGGCGTCTATGCGGACAAAAAAGGCGGCTTCTGGCTGTCGTCGGAAGGCCGCACCGATCGTCTGGTTCCGCATGCGCTCTACTATGTGAACGCGAAGGGCGAGATCAAAAAGCAGATCCCATTCCCAGCTGAGCTGCTGGCGGTTGAGAAGCGTTTCGGCGCCGAAGGGATCACGATGGTCGGCGACACGCTGTGGATCGCCATCCAGCGCGAGTGGAAAGACGACCCGAAAGGTCAGGTGAAGCTGGTCAGCTACAACACCAAGACCAAAGAATGGGGCGCCGTCCGCTATCCGCTGGAGAAAAAGGGCAAAGGCTGGATCGGCCTTTCCGAGATCACCGCGCATGGCGACTATGTCTACATCATCGAGCGGGACAACCAGATCGACTCGCGCGCTGTTGTGAAGCGCCTGTACCGCGTGAAGCTGGCGGACATGAAAGCTGCAAAGCTCGGCGGCGAACTGCCGCTGGTCAAGAAAGAGCTGGTGCATGACTTCCTGCCGGAGCTGAAGGCGCCGAAAGGCTATGTCGTCGATAAGATCGAAGGCTTCGCGATTGACGCAGCTGGCGTCGCATTCGCGGTCACCGACAATGACGGCGTCGATGACAGCTCGGGCGAGACCCACTTCTTCTCGATCGGCAAGATTAAGTAACGGATCGCGTTTAGCGGGGCGGATGCGTCCGCTCCGCCGGCCGCGCGTGCATAATTTCTGGAAGGGCGGGCTGCGGCTCGCCCTTTTTTATTGCATCCCGGCGCAGACCGAGCCTTCTGCATCAAACAGCGGCGCCCGCGCGCGCGACGCTGCTGTCAGGATTAGTTTTGGAGGCCTTTCCACATGACCGACGACGCGCCAGCGCAGGCGGAGGCCGCCCTTTGGACTGCTGATGAGGCCGCTGCGAGCGCTGGCGGACGCCTTTCTGGCCGTCGCGACTGGCGAGCGCGCGGCGTCGCCATTGACAGTCGCGAGGTTCAGCAGGGCGATCTGTTCGTTGCGTTGATCGGCGCGCAATCGGACGGGCATCGCTATATCAAGCAAGCTCTGGCCGCCGGCGCGGTCGCAGCCCTGTCCGCCCATCCGGCGGCAAAGCTGCGGGCGGGGCCTTTTGGACAGGAAGAGCTGCCGGCGGACGCGCCGTTGATCGAGGTCGCCGATACGCTGCAGGCGCTGCGCGCGCTGGGCGCCGCCGCCCGCGCCCGCCCGCATCCGTTCGCCTGCGTCGGGGTCACCGGCTCCGTGGGCAAGACCTCCACCAAGGAAATGCTGGTGCGTATGTTCGCCGCGCAGGAGGACGGCGCTGACCAGACTCATGCGCCGGTCAAGAGCTTCAACAACCATGTCGGCGTGCCGCTGACCCTCGCCCGCACCCCGCGCGGCGCCCGCTACGGCGTCTATGAGATGGGAATGAACGCGCCGGATGAAATTCGGCCGCTGTCGCAGCTGGCCCGGCCGCACATTGCGATGATCACGTCGATTGAGGCCGTGCATCTGGCTGGCTTTAAAGACGGGATCGCCGGCGTCGCCGCCGCAAAAGCCGAGATTTTCGAGGGGTTGGAGCCCGGCGGCGTCGCCGTTGTCCGACGGGACGCCTTCACCGACTATCTCAGCGACATGGCGAGGGCGGCGGGGGCGCGCAAGGTCGTCGATTTTGGCGAAGACGCCACCTCGGCGCGCATGCTGGATATTGAGCTGCTCCCCGACCGAACGCGGGTCGAAGCGCGGCTGCACGGCCGGCTGCTCCGGTTCGAGATCGGCGCAGCCGGTCGTCATTTCGCCTGGAACGCGCTCGGCGCCCTGGCCGTAGTCGAAGCGGCGGACGGCGATGTAGAGCGCGCCGCCGCAGCGCTGGCGGACTGGCGGGCGGTGTCCGGCCGCGGCGCGCGCATGCAGATCAAAGCGCCTGGCGGCGGCGCGTTTTTGTTGACCGACGAGAGTTACAACGCCAACCCCGCCTCAATGCGGGCGGCGATTGAAACCTTCGCCGCCGCGCCGGTCGGGCGGCGCCCAGATGGTTCGCAGGGCAAGCGGTTGTTGTTTCTCACCGATATGTTGGAGTTGGGCCCCGATTCGGCGGCGCTGCACGCCCAGCTGGCGAACGCGCCGGGTATGGCCGCCATTGACAAGGTGCACGCCGCAGGGCCCGAGATGCGCGCTCTTATGGACATGCTGCCAGAGGCGAAGCGCGGACTTTGGGCCTTAGACGCAGAAGCGCTTGCCGAGCGCGCGTCGGACATGCTTGAAGCGGGCGACGCGGCGATGGTGAAGGGATCGCTCGGCTCGCGAGCGCAGGCGATCGCTGCGGCTTTGCGCGCGCTGGGCGCAGCCTAACGCGAGCGCGCTGGCGGAGCCAAACGGGATCGTGTGCGAATAAGGGGTGGCGGAGAATGCTCTATTACATGTTTGTGGCTGGGCCAGGAGGCGGCGCGCCGTGGATTTCCGACGTCGCCCTGTTCCAGTTTCTCTCCTTCCGCGCTGTTGGCGCGGTGGCGACGGCTCTGTTCGTCTGCCTGATGTTTGGCCGGCGTCTGATTGATTTCCTGCGCGTGCGCCAAGGCAAGGGCCAGCCGATCCGAGAGGATGGGCCAGAGCGGCATCTGCTGGAGAAAAAAGGCACCCCGACGATGGGCGGCGTCATGATCCTCGGCGCACTCTTCATCTCCACATTGCTGTGGGGACAGCTGGATAACGGCTTTCTGTGGGTCGTTATGCTGGTGACGCTCGGCTTCGGCATCATCGGCTTCGCCGACGATCTGGCCAAGGTCACGAAATATTCCACTGACGGCGTACCGCAGAAGCTGCGGCTGGTGCTCGGCTTCGGCATTGCGTTCGGCGCGGCCTACGCGATCAACGTGTTGCAGCCGGACGGCGTCGGCCAAATCGTCGTACCGCAAACCGTTCTGAATGACTCGAAAGGCTTTAAGCCCGAGGTGAAGCTGCAGGATATGCTGGCGGTGCCGGGGTTCAAAGAAGGCGGCCTGCTGTTTGATCTCGGCCTCTTCTATATCCCTTTCGTGATGCTGGTCATTGTTGGATCCGCCAACGCAGTGAACCTCACCGATGGGCTGGACGGCCTCGCAATTGTCCCGGTGATGATCGCCGCCGCCTGTTTGGGCTTCATCGCCTATCTGGTCGGACGGGTCGATTTTACCCATTATCTGAAGCTCAATTACGTGCCCGGCACCGGCGAGATATCCGTGTTCTGCGGCGCGCTGATCGGCGCGGGGCTCGGCTTCCTTTGGTACAACGCGCCGCCGGCGATGGTGTTTATGGGCGACACCGGCTCCCTGGCGCTTGGCGGCGCGCTCGGCTCAATCGCCGTGGCCACCAAGCATGAAATCGTTCTGGCGATTATCGGCGGCCTGTTTGTGGTCGAGACCCTCTCGGTGATCATCCAGATCTGGTACTACAAATTCACGGGCAAACGCGTGTTCTTGATGGCGCCCATCCACCACCATTTCGAAAAACGCGGATGGCGCGAGCCGACGATTGTGATCCGTTTCTGGATTATCTCGGTGATCCTGGCCCTTATCGGCCTCGCCACCCTAAAACTGAGGTAGCGGTATGATCCCGGCGCGAGGCTGCGAAGGAAAGGCGATCGGCGTCTTCGGAATGGGGCGCACGGGCCTGGCGACGGCGCGCGCGCTGGTGGCGGGCGGCGCTCAGCCGGTCTGTTGGGACGACGCCGAGGCGGGGCGCGCCGCGGCGCAGGAGGCCGGCTTTCAGCTGGCCGACCTGTCCAAGCCGCATATCGTCGGCGCGCTGGACAAGCTGATCGTGTCGCCCGGCCTGCCGCATCTGTTCCCCCAGCCGCACCCCGCGGTGGCGGCGGCGCTGGACGCCGGCGTGCCGCTGGACAACGATATCGGCCTGTTCCTGGCTGAAATCGCGGCTCAAGTCGCCGGCGCCGCCGATAAGGCGCGCGACCGCGCCAAGATCCTCGCCCGCGCCCGCCGCGAAGTGATGGCCTCCCCCCGCCGGGTCGACGCGATGACCCGGGTCAGCGCCCTGCCGCCCGTTCTGAGCGCCGACTCGGAGGATCTCTACGCAACCGTTCGCGCAATCACGACCCCGCAGGTCGTTTGCGTGACGGGCTCCAACGGTAAATCGACCACCTCGGCGCTGATCGCGCATCTGATCAACTCGACCGGCCGTCCAACGCAGCTCGGCGGCAATATCGGCGTCGGCGTATTTGCGTTGGAGCCGGCGCGCCCGGGCGAGGTCTATGTGCTCGAAGTTTCCTCCTATCAGACGGACCTCGCCTCCAATCTGCACTGCGACGTCGCTTGCCTGACGAATTTGAGCCCTGACCATCTGGACCGCCATGGCGGGTTCGGCGGTTACATCGCCGCAAAACGCAGGCTGCTGACGGAAAGCGGCGCGCGCGGGCGTGTGGTGGGCGTCGATTCGCTGGAGGCGCGCGCACTGCTGGCTCAGCTCGCCGGCGGCGCTGAGGGGCGCTGGGGGCTTTACGCCGTCGGCGCGCAGGCGCGGCGCAATCTGTTTGACGGCGTCTATTATGACGGCGCGCAGCTGGAGCTGATCCGCAATGGGGAGACGCTGGGCGACATCGATATTGGCGACGCCGACAGTTTGCGCGGCGCGCACAACGCCGCCAACGCCGCGGTGGCGGCGCAAGTCTGTCTGGCGCTCGGCCTCACCTCGGCGGAGATCGCGGGCGGCTTTCGCAGCTTTGAAGGGCTCGAGCATCGCATGAAGACAATCGCCGTCCGGCGCGGCGTACGCTATGTCGATGACAGCAAGGCCACGAACTCCGACGCGGCGGAGAAGGCGCTACAGAGCTTTGACAAGATCCGCTGGATCGTCGGCGGCCAACCGAAGGAAGGCGGCCTCGATCCGCTCCACCCGCATTTCGGCCGCGTCGCCAAGGCTTATCTGATCGGCGAAGCCTCAGAGCCGTTCGCCGCTTATTTCGATCAGACCGACGGCGCGCCCGCCTATGAGCAATGCGGCGATCTGGCGACTGCGGTGCGCAAAGCGGCCGATGAGGCCACGCCGGGCGAGACGGTGCTGCTTTCCCCCGCCTGCGCAAGCTTCGACCAGTTCAAAGACTTCGCCGCTCGCGGCCGCGCATTCCAGGCCGCCACGGAGGCGCTGGGCGCATAGAAAGCTGCGCTCAAGCTGCAAATTCCTCGGCCCGGGCGTCGCAACTCTCGGGCTGTGAGCGGTGATTAACCGCCTTTTCATCCAGTTTGGTCATCAAAGACGTCGGATCAGAAGATCGGGCGGAGATGAGCGGGATGGCGAGTTCAGCAACGATGGAGGGGGGCAAACCCGACCTCGGCTGGATCAACGGCGTAAGCGCCGACGAAGTGAACGCCGAGCCGGAGAGCTTGTGGAGCGAATGGAGCCGCACCGTCGATCACTGGACGATTCGCGCCTGCATGGCCTTGTTCGGCGCTGGCGTCGTTCTCGCATGCGCCACCTCCCCCGATCTGGCGAAAAGCCTCTCCGAGCGGCATGAGGCGACCTTTGGGCCGTTTCAGTTCGCCGTGCGCCATTTGCTGTTCGTGCTCCCGGCGTTCCTCACGATCATCGCGCTGTCTTTTCTAAGCGCGCGCGGCGTGCGGCGCGTCGGAACGGTGCTGGCGGTGTTCGGTCTGATCAGCCTGATCATTGTTCTATTCGCCGGCGTTGAGCACGGCAAAAGCGCCCGGCGCTGGTTTTCCTTGCTCGGCCTGTCAATCCAACCATCGGAGTTCGCCAAACCCGGCCTGATCGTCGTCTCCGCCTGGCTGCTGGCGGCAATCGGGCAGACCGCGCCAAATACAGCGCGCTGGGCGGTGCTGACATCCAGCCTGATCGCCGCATTATTCGTCTTTCTACTCATCCTGCAGCCGGATTACGGGCAATCCACGCTGATCATCGCCGTGTGGGCCGCGATGTATTTCGCGGCGGGCGGCTCCATTCTGGCGCTATCGGGTCTGGGCGTGCTGGCCGGGCTGGTCGGGGTCGTCGCGTACTATTACGAGCCCCACTTCGCATCGCGCATCAACAGCTACCTGTTCGCCGACGCGACGCCGCATACCCAGATCGCCGAAGCGCAGCACGCGATTGCGAGCGGGGGGTGGTTCGGCCTCGGCATCGGCGAGGGCGTGCGCAAAGCGTCCTTGCCGGACGCCCATGCGGATTTCGTTATTGCCGTCGCGGCGGAGGAGCTGGGCTTTCTCGCCGTCGCCCTGGTGATTTTTTTCTTCGCCGCCATCACCTTACGCACGCTGCGACGCGCCGCGGAGATGTCGGATCCCTTCGCCCGTTTGGCCGCGCTTGGGCTCGCTTTGTTGATCGGCCTGCAAGCCGCGGTGCATCTCGGCGTCTCTGCGCAAATCTTGCCCGCGACAGGGATGACCTTGCCCTTTATATCCTACGGCGGCTCGTCGATGGTGGCGACCGGAATCGCGGCTGGCTTGATGCTGGCTCTGACCCGCCGGGCGGAGTCCGAAGCTTAGCCGCGTCCTGGAAGGATAGCGGGCCCAGAACGGCTCGGAGCAAGGAGATTCCGCATGAGCGGGCGGCTTGGGCCTGACAATCGCTTTTTGGTGATCGCAGCAGGCGGAACAGGCGGGCACATGTTCCCTGCGCAGGCGCTGGCGCAGGAGATGTTGCGGCGCGACTGGCGGATCGCACTTTCGACGGACGAACGCGGCATGCGTTATGCGGGCGGCTATCCGCCCGAAGTCGAACGCCGCAAAGTGGAGGCCGCGACCTTCGCACGCGGCGGCCTCACGGCCAAAATCACCGCGCCCTTCAAGATCATGTCCGGCGTAAACGAAGCCACAGCTTGGTTCCGCAAGGATCGACCCACCGCAGTGGCGGGCTTCGGCGGTTACCCGTCGCTCCCTGCGCTTACCGCGGCTTGGCGGCTGAACCTGCCGCGAATCCTGCATGAGCAAAATGGCGTGCTTGGGCGCGTGAACAAAGCGTTCGCCACGCGCGTGCACGCGCTCGCCTGTGGAGTGGAGCCAGTCTCAAACCTTCCCGCCGGCTCGCCTGCGATCTTCGTCGGCAACCCCATACGGGACGACGCCCGCCGACTGGCCGGCGCGCCCTATATGAATGTCGAGCCGGATGCGCCGATCAACCTGCTGATTTTCGGCGGCAGCCAGGGCGCTTCTGTGTTCAGCGACACCGCCCCGCAAGCGATTGCAAATCTGCCGGCGGAGCTGCGCAGCCGCCTTCGCATCGCCCACCAAGTGCGCGCCGAAGAGTTCGGCAAGGTGCGCGAAGTGTATGTCGCCGCAGGGGTCGACGCCGAGCTTTCGCCGTTCTTTGAGAATATGCCGGAGCTGATTTCGCTGGCGCATCTGGTGCTGTGCCGCGCTGGCGCCTCGACAATCGCCGAGCTCGGCGCGATCGGCCGCCCGAGCGTTCTGGT
This sequence comes from Neomegalonema sp., assembly GCA_022760355.1. Lineage (GTDB taxonomy): Bacteria > Pseudomonadota > Alphaproteobacteria > Rhodobacterales > Rhodobacteraceae > JALEGB01. The sequence continues at coordinate 7,288 of JALEGB010000065.1, read as the reverse complement.
CCCCTATCCCAACGCAACGGCGGACCACCAAACAGCCAACGCCCGCTCATTCGAAGAGGCCGGCGCCGCGATTATGGTCAAACAGGATGAGTTCAGCCCGATGCAGCTGACCGATATTTTCGCCGGCCTGTTCAACCATACGAACCGGTTGGACGGCATGGCGGCGGCGGCGCGCGCGCTCGGGCGTCCCGACGCCGCGCAGCATCTGGCGGATCTGATTGAGCATGTCGCCGCAGGCGGCTCGCTAACCGACTTCTCGGAGCGGCGCTTTTAGTCCGGCGCCCGGAAGAGGAGGCGGCGATGGTGAAAATTGTTGCTCGATGCCATCCGGCGCTCAAACCAGTGCTGCCGCCGCCTATTCCTGCGGCGCAGGGGCTGCCGGATTGGCTGCGGACCATGCCCAGCGTTGCGGAAAGCGCAACGCTGGGGGGCGCGTCAGTGCGCACGCTGAAACACTGCCCACCGCTGCTTGACGCTTTTACGAGCGGCCTACTTCTCCCGCTGGCGGCGGACGTTACAGTCGGCGGCGGCGAGCTCAGCTGGGATTGGGCGCCCCCGCCGACGCCAGATCAGCTGACGACGCGCGCGCCCATCGGCCTGCACGCGCCGGAGCAGGCGGAGGGCGCGCCGCTGCCCATCGGCGATCGATTTGTGCTTAAGTTCATGAATTTCTGGACCTTAGAAAGCCCCCCGGGCTGGTCCATCCTTTTTACCCACCCCTTCAACCGCGAAGAACTGCCGTTTCGCACCTTGACCGGCATTGTAGAGTGCGACAGCTTCAAAGATGGGTTTGTCCATTTCCCAGCGCTGTGGACCGATCCGACATTTGAGGGAGTTCTCAAAGCCGGCACACCGGTGGCCCAGGCGATCCCCTTTCCGCGTCAGGACATGGAGCTTGAAACCGCCACGTTCGACTCCGCTGCGGCGGGGCGAGTTCGCGAAATGCAGGCCGCTTTGCAGGAAGAGCCGGGTCACTACCGCAAACTGCGCAAACGTAAGCAGCAAGAGGACGGGCTGGAGTGAGCAAAGTGAGCGACCACAAACAATCCGTGGCGCTTCAATCCTTGGCGGCAAAATTAGCGGCGGCGGGCCCCTATGGCGTGTTTGCCCGGCACCTTCTCCGGCGCGCGCCGGAAGCGCCAGCCTTACTCGCCCCATCTGGCGCAGCCTTCGCCGTGAGCGGCGCCCCCGTTGGCCATTTTGAAGTGAGCTTCGCCTGGTTGTTCGCCGATACCGCGAGCGACTATGCCGCGCTGATTGATCTGGTCGTACGCGGCTATGATATGCCCGCTTACCTGCCGCTATCGGCCCATGCCGAGATAACGAACGCGATCAGGGGGTTGAGTGTTGGGCGCGATCTGTTCTTTGCGCTTCCCGCATCAGCAAACAGCCAAGAAAACCGAAAGAATGGGGGGGATAGGATCGTTCCCTTCGGCGAAGCTGACCGGCTGCGATTGCCCGAAGATATGCGCGACCTTCCACCGCCGCCGGACATATGGGCGCGTATGCAGCCGCGTTTCTGGGCGCTGCAGCGCGACGGGCGCCTCATCGCTCTCGCTGAGGCCACCGTCGATGACGGCGCTTATGCGGCGATCCAACAGGTGCATGTCGCGGAAGAGGCGCGCCGCTCCGGCGCAGGCGCGGCGCTGGTCTCTGCAATCGCCGCCGAGCTTCGGGCGCTTCGCCGAACGCCGATCTACATTTGCGCTGCGGACAATCGCGGCTCCGCCGCTCTCGCCGGCTCGGTTGGCTTTGAGGTGATCAGCGAACTCTGTTGCGTCGCGCCGTCAGAGCAGACCACCGACGCGGATAGCGCCGACTATTGCTGATCCTCCGGCGGGGCGCAGTCCCCTGGCGTTGCGTAACTTAAGCCCCATGCGCGCAGCGCCTCCAGAACCGGCACGAGCGCCACGCCCTTCGCCGTCAGCGCGTATTCCACCTTTGGCGGAACCACCGGATAGACTTTGCGGGAAATCAGGCCGTCCGCCTCAAGCTCCCGCAACTGCTTGGTCAAGGTTCGTTGCGTCACCGCGCCCGACAGACGCTTCAGCTCGCTGAACCGCTTCACGCCGGAAGAGAGATGGTAGAGCGCCAACCCCTTCCACTTGCCGGATATTTGCTCCAACGCCGCTTCGACAGGGCAGCCCGCGCTGCAATCATACCGCTCAAAACGCGACGGAGTTCTGCCGTTAGAGTTGGTATCCATTTGGTGCCTATGGGCCTAAATTGTGCGTACTTGCATAACGGCTCCTAACAGACGAAACGCATATCTTGAAGGAACTTGTCGGAAAGGCGCGCCGCCTTGCAGACACGGAAGCTTTGGCTGCGGAATAAAGCGAGCAGGTTCTTGCGCGCGCCCTCACTAAGAGCAGGAGAGTAGATTGAAAGCCGTTGGTTACCGTGAAACCGGTTCAATTGATCGCCCAGAATCGCTGATTGATTTTGAGGCGGAGAAACCATCCCCCACCGGGCGCGATTTGCTCGTCAATGTCCGCGCGATCGCGGTCAATCCAGTCGACACGAAAATTCGCGTGCGCCGGGCGCCAACCGGCGACGCCCCCGCGATACTAGGTTGGGACGCCGTCGGCGAGGTCGTCGAAACCGGCCCAGACGTCGCCGGTTACTCTGTCGGCGATATGGTCTGGTATGCTGGCGCAATCGACCGGCCCGGCGCCAACGCCGAGTTCCATCTGGTGGATGAGCGGATTGTCAGCGCCAAGCCAAAATCCATCTCCGCCGCCGACGCCGCAGCGCTTCCGCTGACAACGTTGACAGCGCATGAGATGCTGTTCGATCGGCTGCGCGTACAAGACGCCGTGCCTGGCGCGGCGAACACGGTGCTGATTATCGGCGGCGCCGGCGGCGTCGGCTCAATCGCGACGCAGATTTTGCGCGCAATGACAGACCTTACAGTTATCGCCACCGCCTCGCGGCCGGAGACGAAGGCCTGGGTGAGCGAACTGGGCGCGCAGCATGTGATCGACCATAGCGCCCCGCTCCCGGCGCAAATCGATGCGTTGGGGCTTGGTCAACCAGGCTTCGTCTTCTCAACCACCCACACTGACAATTATGTTGATCAGATCGCCGAACTCATCGCGCCGCAAGGGCGCTTCGGATTGATCGACGATCCTGCGGCGCTCAGCATCATGCCGTTTAAGCAGAAGAGCGTATCGATCCATTGGGAGTTCATGTACACACGCTCCCTGTTTCAAACGCCGGACATCGCCAGACAGGGCCAGATCCTGCAGGAAATGGCCGAGCTCGTCGATTCCGGCGCCGTTCGATCCACGGCGACGGAGAGCCTGGGGCGGATTAACGCCGAAAACTTAAAGCGCGCCCACGCCATGCTTGAGAGCGGCAAAGCGCGCGGCAAGCTGGTGCTTGAAGGATTTTAGGGTGAACTCATAAATCTGGCCGAGCCAGCGTCCTGCAGGCGACGACCAGATTTAGGAGTTCGCACCCTAGCGCCAGATCGGGTTGGTCCAGGCTCTGCGCCCTTCGATATCGATGAGAGAGGCGCGGAGCCAAGGCGTGTCCGCGCAACGTCCCAGCGGAATGCGCGCGACGATCTTGCCCTCGCGCTCCTCAAACTGATCCGCATAGGCGACCGCGGACGCGCTGCCTGGCCCCATCAACACCAACCGATCCATCGGCGCGCCCGATTTTTCAGCCACCAGCGTCAGCATCTCTGCGTTTATCCGCCCCTCCGTCAACACCGGCCCCTGGCTCGCATAATAGTCGCCGTTGCGCAGCGCCGCGACCAGCGCCTCAGGCGCCAGGCTTTCCGACTTCACCTGCACCCAGCCGCCAAACGCGTCCCGGTCAATATCATGCGCATCATCTGTCGCGCAGGCGGTCAGGCGGCGGCCGTTGGACAGCAACAGATCTAGCATCGCCGTCCCATCCGGCCGATCGCTATCGACGGCGCACCCGTGATTATAGATCTCCACCGCATGCGCGGCGTCGATTTCCATCGCGTCCTCCAGCGTCAGGCCAGACCACTGCGGATGCGCGATTGCGACGAAGGCCCCAGCCGCCACCGCGCGACGCGTGAGGCCGGCTGCGGACTCGGCGCCGTCAACCGGCGAGAAACCGGGCGCATGCGGCGGCGCAAACTCTGGCGGCAACCCGACCGCGAGCAAATGCCACAACTCGCCATTGGCCATCTTGCCGGTGTGAACCTCCGCCCCCAGGACGGTGGTGAACGCGTTGGTGCGATAGGGCAGCGTGTCGGTGATTGGGTAGCCATAGGCGCCGATAAAATGATCGGTCAGCGCGATGAAATCATACCCGCGGGCCCGATAGCGCGCGCAGACCTCTTCGGGCTCCAGCGCCCCATCGGATCGATTAGAATGCGTGTGCAGGTTGCCCTTATAGAACTGGCCCGCCGCGGCGAAGGCCTGCATGGCGTCGCCATCCGCCGCGCTCAAAATCTCGACGTCAGTCATGCGCGCTCTTCTCCATATCAACGCGTTAAATGGGCGTCTCGCCGCTTGGGCCGCGTGATAGCCTGATGTTATGACGCTGCTGCGACAGTCAGCGGAGCAGCGTCATGCAGTTGGATGGAGAGTTCGCGCGTCGACTATCGGAGGCGCTGGGGAAAGGCGACTGGCCGCGCGCCGAAACTCTGTTGCGGAAAGGCGCGGCGATAAAAGGCGCGCCTGCGACGATCTTTTACAATCTCGCGCAGGTTCTGGTGCGCGCGAACAAGTCCGCCGAGGCCGGAGAATGGTATCTGCGCGCGGTAGCCACGGATCCGGACTACGCCAACGCCTGGTGCGAATTAGGCGCCTGGCGCGCCGAGCGGCATGAGCCGCTAGGCGCGTATGAGGCCTACAACAAAGCGCTAGAGCTGGCGCCGGCGGATCTGGACGCTTTGCTCGGCGCAGCTCAAGCGGCGACGCGATTGGGCGATTGGGCGGCCGCGCAAACACATTGGCGCGCCTTGGCGGCGCGGCGGCCGAGCCCGGAAACGGCTCTCGGCCTGCTGCGCGTCGCGCTCGAGACAGGAGACCCCGCCGCCGCCGAAATGCGCGCCGCGATCGCAAGAACCCCCGCGCTGCGCCCCGCTCTGATCAAATTACTGACCCGAACCGGCCGCGGCTCCACGCCGTTGCGGCCGCAAGATTTGTAGCGGCATGCCTCGCCGCACCGAACGTGAAGACCGTATCCTCGCGCAGCTGCGTCAGTCCCGCTACGCGGCCGTTGGCGACTTGGCGCGCAGCTTCAACGTCTCCGAAGAAACGATCCGCAGGGATCTCAAGCGCCTGAAGCGCGAAGGCGCTGTGGAAAAGGTGCATGGCGGCGTCACCCTGTCCGAGGTGGCCGGCGAGCCTCCCTTTCGCCGCCGCATGGAGCTGAACCATGCCGCCAAACTGGCGATCGGCCGCCGAGCCGCGGAGCTGACGCCGGAAAACTCTACGCTCTTTGTCGATGGCGGCACCACCTGCTGCGCCGCTGCGCGCTTCTTGCGGGATGTCGCTCATCTCACCGTCGTAACATGCTCGCTGGAGGTCGCTCGCACCCTTATCGAAGGCCGTGTGCGCGTCCTGCTCGCGCCCGGAGAATTGGATCCGGAAGATTGCTGCGTCTACGGCCCAGAAGCGGCGGAGTTTGTCGGAAGGTTTAACTATACAACCGCGCTGTTCTCAGCGTCGGGCCTTCATGCGCGGCTTGGATGCTGTGACTACAAACTTGAAGAAGCGACGCTGAAACGCCATGCGGCTGTGCGGGCGGAGCAAGTCGCAGTGATCGCCGATGCGAGCAAATTTGAGCGCAGCGGCTTCGCCCAGTTCTGCGACCTCGAGGCGGTTGACCTGCTGATCACCGATTCTCAACCGCCGACAGGGATACGCCGCACACTCAATGGCTCGATCGAGATAGCCCCCCTGGCCTCGCGCGACTGAGTGGGAATTCCCACATATTCCCCGTCTCCCGGGCATCGAATCAAGCGAAATCCACATATTTTGCGGGAGTTCACATAGCCTTCGCTGATCCGTTATGATCGTGTCACGAAACCCGTCTAGGCGCGCGGCGGTCTTACCGATCTAGAAGGGTTGCTCTGATGATGAACCGCCGTACGCTTCTCAAAGGCTCGGCCGCTGCTCTGGCCGCTCCGGTCGTTCTGCGCGCGCACGATGCCCTCGCCTCCTCGGGCTCGGTCAAAGTTTTCGCCTGGGTTGACTACGTCCAGCCGAACATCAAAGAAAAGTTCGAAAAAGAAACCGGCATCAAGCTGGAGCTGACCACTTACGGCTCGAACGACGAAGCCGAATCGACCGTTAAGGCGAACGGCGGCAAAGGCTTCGACGTCGTGTTCCCGTCGATCACCAACTCGGCGAACTATGTCGACGCCAAAGGCGAGAGCTTCTTCGCGGAAGTTCCGGCCAAGGTTAACACCGGCGCGATCATCCCATCGTTCCTGCGCGACAGCGCAACCCTCGGCGGCCAATTCAATGGTAAGCAGATCCTGCTGCCGTTCGACTGGGGCACCGAAGGCGTCACCCTGAAGCGCAGCGAGCTCGACATCGCCGATAAGGACATCTCGTTCGGCGATCTGTGGCGCCCAGAGGCGAAAGGCAAGGCTGCTTTCCGCCAGAAGTCGGTCATCATGGGCACCGGCCTGTATCTCGACGCAATCGGCGAAGTTAAGTCGAACCGTATGCTCGACGTGTACAAGTCGGAAGAAGACGCTCGCCGCGTTTGGGGCGCCGTCACCAAGTGGATCCTGGAGCGTAAAGAAAACTTTGGCGCCTTCTGGAACAACGCCACTGAAGCAACCTCAGCCTTTAAAGAAGCCGGCTGCGTTATCGGCCAGACCTGGGACACCACCGGCCTGCTGCTGAACCGCGAAGACAAAAGCTTCGTCTATCGCGCGCCGAAGGAAGGCATCATCACTTGGCTCGACAGCTTCGGCATGCTGAAGCTGGCTGAGAACAAAGACCAAGCGATCGAGTTCATGAACTTTATGCTGAAGCCAGAAGTCGGCGGCATGTTCGCGAACAACACTGGCTACAACTCGGCAGTTGCAGGCGCGGCTGAGTTTGCTTCGGACGAGTTCAAGCGTCAGTTCAAAGAAGTCTACACTGCGGACGTTCTCGGCAACATGTGGTGGTGGCAAGCAGACACCCCATTCTTCGCGCCGATCCGGAACGAGTTTGTGGAAATCATCACCAACGCCTAGGGTCGAAAACCCTTCAGCAGACGCCGTCAGCCCGGTTTAGGGGCTTGTCGGCTAGAATATCGAGGCGCAGGCGGTGTGGCTCACCGTCAAGCCTCGATATCGACG
>JALEGB010000064.1 GCA_022760355.1 Neomegalonema sp. | reverse complement strand
TTGACGCGCCGACGCTCGCGGCGCAGGCGGCGTTATTGGCGGTTGAGAAGGCGAAAGCGCCAGCCGAGCTGCGCGGCGGCGGCGCGCGCGGCGGCGCGGATCGGGATATCGCGATCCTTTCACTCGCGGGCCGTTTTCCAGGGGCCTCGAGCGTCGACGCGTTGTGGCGGAACCTGCTGAGCGGCCGCTGCGCCATTCGCGATCTTACGGATGAGGAGCTGACGGCGGCGGGGGCGCCGTTGCATCGGCCGGATTTCGTGCGGTCCGCGGCGGTGGTCGAGGATGCGGATCAATTCGACCCTCGCTTCTTCGGCCTTTCGGACCGGGAGGCGGAGCTGATGGATCCGCAGCAGCGGCTGTTCCTGGAATGCGCGCGCGAGGCGCTGGAGGCGGGCGGCTACGCGCCGGGCCAGGGCGCGGCGGTGGGCGTCTATGCCGGGTGCTACCTGCCGAGCTATCTGCTGCACGCGCTTGGCGGTGCGGCGGCGCTTGATCCGCATGACCCCACCGCCTTCCACCTGGCCGAGATCGGCAATGACAAAGATTATCTGGCGACCCGCGCCGCCTATCTGTTGGGGCTTAGCGGCCCGACGCTCAGCATCCAAACCTCCTGCTCCACCGGCTTGACGGCGATTGCCGAAGCGGTGTTCGCCTTGCGCGCCGGCCGTTGTGAGATGGCGATCGCTGGGGCGTCCAGCCTGAGCTTTCCACGCACGGGCTATGTTCATATTGACGGTCATTTGACGTCGGCGAGCGGCGTGGGGCGCGCATTCGACTCGCGCGCCGATGGGGCGATCCTTGGCGAAACGGTCGGCGCGGTCTTGCTCAAGCCGTTGGCGCAAGCGCAAGCAGACGGCGATCCGATCCTGGCGGTTATCAAGGGGGCCGCCGTTAACAATGATGGGGGGGCGAAGGCGGGCTACTCTGCGCCCAGCGTTTCGGGGCAGGCGGAGGTCATTCAACTGGCGCTCGACGACGCCGGCGTCTCGGCCGATACGATCTCCTATGTTGAGGCCCATGGCACGGGCACGCCGGTTGGGGATCCGATCGAAGTGGCGGCGCTGACCCGCGCCTTCCGGCGCGACACGGCGCGCACCGGCTACTGCGCCCTGGGGTCGATCAAGCCGAATATCGGCCATGGCAATATCGCGGCGGGTTTCAGCGGCTTGGCGAAAGCCGCGATGATGCTGGCGCATCGGCGCCAGCCGCCGATGATCGGTTATGAGCAGCCCAACCCGGAACTGCGCCTGGAGGAAACGCCGTTCCACATCGCAACTGAGCCGCGCGAATGGCCGGAGGGCGCATCGCCGCGGCGCGCGGGCGTTTCCAGTTTCGGCATCGGCGGCGCGAATGCGCATGTGATCTTGGAGGAGGCGCCGCGCCAGACAGAGCGGGAAGAGGCGGGCGATGGCGCGCAGCTCTTTCCCCTTTCCGCCCGTTCCGAAACGGCGCTGGCGCGCTTGGCTGACGATATTGTCCATCGCTTCGATGCTGAGGACCCGCCGGCGCTCGACGACGCGTCGCACACCTTGCGGGCGGGGCGAGAGGCGATGCCCGTGCGCGCTTCTTTCGTTGTGCGCTCAAGAGCCGATATTCGCGCCGCATGTGCGAAGCTGATCCCGACCCGCGCAGGATTGGACGCCGGCGCGGTGTGGCTCTTCCCTGGCAATGGCGCGCAGCATCCGATGATGGGCGCGGATCTTTATGCGGCGTACCCCGCCTATCGCCAGCGTTTCGAGCACTGCCGAGAGCTGTTCGCAGGTCTCGGGCTTCCAGATCTGGGCGATCTGTACGCGCCGGAGCGCAGCGCCGCATTGCTGACTTCCGCGGCGGGGGCGCAATCGGCTCTCTTCGCGGTCGAGCTGTCGCTCGCAGCGCTATACGAAAGCGTGGGGGCGCGGCCTGCCGCCATTGTTGGGCATTCGTTGGGCGAATACGCCGCTTGGGTCGCCGCGGGCGCGCTGTCGCTGGAGGATGGCGCGCGGCTGGTCGCCGTCCGCGCCGCGGCGACGGATCAGGCGCCGGAGGGCGGTATGATGGCGGTGTCCGCCGACGCGGCGGCGGTTGAGGCGCTCTGTCGCGCCGATGCTGAGCTGGTTGTCGCCGCCCGAAATGCGCCGACAGAATGGACGCTTTCGGGGCCGAGCGCGTCCATCGAGGCGGCGCTTCGCGGCGCCGAAGCCGTTGGGGCGAGTGCGCGTCGTCTGCGCGTTCAGCGCGCCTTTCATTCTCCCGCAATGGCGGCGGCGGCGGCCGCGCTGGCGCAAGCTGGTCGCGAGGTTGAGATGCGCTCGCCGACGGTTCCGCTCGCCAGCTCTCTTACCGGACGCTGGTTTGATCCGCATGAAGTCGCCGCCTCTGACTATTGGTCAGCGCAGATGCGTCAGCCGGTGCTGTTTGCGGATGCGTTCGCGTGCGCATTGGGGCGGGCGTCCGCGGCGGTCATTGAGGTCGGCCCTGGCCCCAGCCTCGCGGGCTTATCGGCGAAAAACGGCGGACCGGTCGCGTTGCGTTCCTTGCGCCGCGCGGGCGCCGAGGCTGATCACGATGATAACGTATTTCTGACGACCGCGGGCAAACTCTGGGCGATGGGCGCGCCGATCGAGCTGGCGAAGCTGCATCCGCAGGGGCGCGCGCCGCATCGGGCGTCGATGCCGACAACGCCGTTTGACCGTCGGCGCATCTGGCCGGCCGCGCCGGTTGCGCCGCAGCCTAGACGCCAGGGGCTGATCTTTACGCGACCAACCTGGGCGCGCGCCGAAGCGCCGGCGCCGACATCGGCCGTTGGCGAATGGCTGATCCTCTCCTCCGCAGCTTCCGAGCCTCTCGCGATTGCGTTGAGCGAGGCGCTTCGTTCGCGCGGCGCGTTGGTGCGGCGTGGTTCTGACGATCTGACGGAGCTGAGCAGCATCAATGCGCGCGCCGCGGCCGATCCGCTTAATATCCTCGATTTGACGAACGCGACTCCCGAAATTGCGCCGCCGCTTGAGGCGCTGACGCAGCTTGTCGAACGGCTACAGCGCGTCGCGGCCGCAATGACGCCGATGGTCTATTGGCGCGTCGGCGCCGGCGCGCTCGCCGTTGGGTTGGAGGAGGCGCAACCAGACGCCGCCGCCGCGTTGGGGCCGCTTTTGGTCGCCGGCCAGGAGCATGCGATGCTGGGCGTGCGTCATATCGATCTGACGCCGGCCGAGGCGGCGCGTCCGTCGCCGCGCCTGTGCGATCAGATCTTGCGCGAGCTGCTGGCGGGCGCGCCGCGGCGGGAGCCGTTTGTGGCGCTGCGCGGCGGGCGGATATGGGGGGAGCGCTTTGAGGAGGTCGACCCTACCGCGGCGCAAGCCGCAGGCGTCGCGCTGTTGCGTCAAGGCGGCGCACATATCATCACCGGGGGGCTCGGCAGGATCGGCCTGGCCCTGACCCGTCGGCTGGCCGAGCATGGCGCGCCGGTCATCGTAACCACGCGCCGCGCGCCGCCGGATGATTGGACAGAAGCGGGGGGAAGCTTCGCCGCGTTGGCGAAGCTGCGAGAGAGCGGCGCCAATATTCGTGTCGTTCAGCTTGATCTCACCCGGCCCGAACAGGTCTCAGCGCTGTTGCGTGATGTCGCCGTCTCCGGGACCGGGCTTGGCGGGGTCTTTCACGCCGCTGGGCTCGCGGATCTGAAATACCTCCCGGAGACGGACCGTATGAGTCTCGCCGCCGAGCTCGCGAGCAAGCGCGGGGGGCTGCAGGCGCTCAACGCGGCGATCGAGACTCAGCGGCGCAATAGCGGCGCGACGCCGGCGTTCGTGATGCTGTTCTCCTCCCTCGCTGCGACGCTCGGCGGGCTCGGCATGGCCGGCTATATGGCCGCCAACCGCTACATGGATGCGTGGGTCGAGGCGGCGGCCGACAGCGAAAGCGAAAGCGGTCATCCATCCCCACGCTGGATTTCAGTCAACTGGGACGATTGGGACTTTGACTATGGCAAGGAGCAGGTTGGCGCCTATGCGCGCAGCCGGGCCGATCTTGCTATGGCGCCGGAGGCTGCGCTTAACGCGCTTGAGGCGATTCTGGGCGATCCGACCGCGAACCGTATCGCCGTAAGCGGTTCGCCAATTGCTGAACGGGCGCGAGATTGGCTGGAGAACGCCAGCCGAATTCTCGACGCGCCATCGGTTCAGAGCCCGCCTTCGCCCGCAAAGCGCGATATGCCCGCCTGGCTCAACCCCACTGAAACGGCGGTCGCTGCAGCCTACGCGGCCGTGCTTGGCGCGGCGGAGCTGCAGCCGGAAGATGACTTTTTCGATCTCGGGGGCGACAGTCTGATGGCGACGCGGATCGTGATGATGCTCCGCCGCAGCTTGGAGAACGCGCCGCCGCCGGCGATTGCGGATATTTTCGACTATCCGACTGTTCGGGGGCTTGCGGCGCGCCTTGAGGCGCGCGCCGAATAGCCGCCGCATTAAGGCGGCTCGCTTATGTCAGCAAAGGGGATGGTTGTGGGATCTCAGGGGAACGACGTCTCGGCGCTGGAACATTCGCATGACGCAGATGCGATCGCGCGTCGCTTGGGATCGGATCCGAGCCCGGGCTATCTGCAAGATTGGATCTATGGCGGCGTTGACGGCGCGGTGACGACCTTCGCGATCGTCGCCGGCGCGGTCGGCGGCGCGCTGGGGGAGCGGGTGATCCTTATTCTCGGCGTCGCCAACCTGGTGGCCGACGGGCTGTCGATGGCCGCAGCGAACTACACGGGCGTCAAGGCGGAGCGCGACAATCACGCCCGCTTGCGTCAGGTGGAGGAGAAACATCTGCGCCTGGACCCGGAGGGCGAGCGCCGCGAGGTTGAGGAAATCTTCCGACGTCAGGGCTTTGAAGGGGAGGCGTTGGAGAAAGCCGTGCAGGTGATTACGGCGGATCGAAGCCGCTGGATCGAGACGATGATGGTGGCGGAATATGGCGTAACGCCTGTGCAGAAGTCGCCGGGCAAGGCGGCGATGAGCACCTTCCTGGCGTTCCAAGTCTGTGGCCTTGTACCGCTGGCGCCATTTCTTCTGGGCCTCGCCGATGCCTGGCTGCTTTCGGTGTTGTGCACCTGCATTGTCTTCTTTGGCATCGGTTCCGCAAAAAGCCGCTGGAGCCCGCAGCCGGCTTGGCTGTCGGGGCTGGAGGTGCTGGCGATTGGCGCCGCGGCCGCTGGGGCGGCCTACGGGTTGGGGCTGCTGGCGGACGCACTGATATAGCTCGGCGCGTCAGTCTTGGGCCAGGCTCTAAGCCTCTGTTTGGTCGCGATTTGCGAGCCGTTAGATGGGTCCATCTAACGTCGCGCCCTAATCCGACTTTTTCATCAGTCCCGACATGACGGCGAGCAGCAATGCGCTCAGCACCCAGCCGGCAATGATCTGAACCCAGAAGAAGGTGCGCAGCCCCCAGGCGGGTAAATTCAGGCTGAGCGGCCAAATCGTGAGCGTCATCGCGCTGCCGTTCGGACGCACAGCGTCGGAGCGGTTGGTGTAGAGCGGTTCCCAATCCGTCTCGATCCCGAATGCGACCACCGGCGCCATGACGTCTGCGGAGTAGAGGAAGGGTTCAAAAGCCGTATGTTCGACGGGCATCGCCGCACAGCTTGTCCAGCTCTTGGCGCATGCTTTCGCGCGGTCGGCTTCGGCGTAAACATAAGGCGCGGTGGGCACGATAAGACCTTGCTCCGCCGCTTGGCCGTACACGAATGCGCCGGCGAGCCAGATCGCCGCCAGCATGCCGATGATGCGCCGTTGGCCGTAGCCATAACCGGCGAGCAGGCCAAAGCCGAGCCGCTCAAAAATATAGTAGATGAGCGCGCCAAAGGGCCAGGCCAGCCAGCGCCAGCGTTGCTTTGCGCGCGCGCTGGGGCCCCAAGTGCGGAGAAAGTCCGCGCGGCGTTGCGCAAACTGGCGCTCCTTGGCGATCAATCGGGCGTCGCGATCATGGCCCATGTCGGTGAGCACTTTGACCAGCTGTTGGTACGGTTGCGGGCGAAAATCCTCTTCGCGATGCGCTTCCGGCTGGCGCGCAAGCCATTCCATCCGGCTCGACGCGTCATATCGACCGCCACCGACAAACCGATCATAGGTGAAACCGTCGATCAACAGGGCGCATTTGAGTTTTGCGCCGTCTTTGGTCTCTACGACCGCGGCCGCGCCGCCTGGCCACGCGTCCGGGTGGTCAATCACCTGATGCGCATGCCCCCCTTGCAGGTCGATGGAGCCGTAAATCTTTGGCGTCGCATCGTCCTTAGTGGCGGTGGGCCCGAGCCACAGCACGCCGCGTATGGTTGCGCCGCTGAAATTCAGCGCCGTCTCCGCCATCTCAATTTGGCTGCCTTGGCGCTGGGCAAGGTTGTAAAATTCGCCGAAAATCAGCGACATATTGCCTTTGATCTTCGCGTTTCGGAAGCTGACGACGCCATGGGACGTGAATCCTTCGCGTAGATCGACGCTGCCGCCAACCTCCACGCCGGTTCCGTCGAGCGCGTTTCCCTCGCCGTTGGCGGTTTGGTTCTGCAACTGTGCGCCGCGGCAGTTGAGCGAGCCGCCAATCTTCGCGCCGGCGAAGGTGATGACGCCTTGGGCGGTGAATTTGATGACGCCTGGGGCGGCGCGATCATCGTTAAGTTCAACATCGCTGGCGATTGTCGCACGACGGCAATCCAGCGCAATCGCTTCGCCATCTTCACTCAGGTTCGTAAACGTTGCGCCGGTGCAGCGTAAAATGCCGTTGATAGTCGTATTGTCGAAAGAGATGCGCCCGTTGGCGGTTGCTTTGCAGAGCGAGACGTCATTCTCGAAGGATGCGTTGTCGCAGTTAAGCACCTTTGTGCTCGTATCGCCGCGCCGGTCGGAAAACCCGCCGCCGTCGCAAATCAGCCCGCCGCCAACTTTGGCGCCGGCTAAAGAGACTCGGCCGTCTGCGGTGAAACCGCCTTTGAAAATGACGTCGCTGCGGATCGTGGCGCCGTCGCAGTTAAAGGCGTCGTGGCCGGCATGTTCGCCCTCAGCCAACGCGAAGGCGGCCCCTTCGCAATCGACATACCCGCCCAGGTTGGCGACTCGAAAGAGGGCCGGTCCGTTGCACTGCACGCCGCGGAGAAAGAGGTCCTCGCGGATATCGACCCCTTCGCCAAACAGCCCCGGCATGTACGAACCGTCGAGATGCAGACATTCAAGCCGCCCGTCGGTGACGACCACGGCGTCGGAAAAGTAGCAGTCTTGCAGGACAAGGCCGCCGACTTCTTTCGCCCGATGCATATTCAGCGAGCCGATGATCACGGCGCCGCGGACGGAGATGCCCCGCTCCTGGGTCTTAAACTGCTTGTCGCCGCCCATGGCCAGAAAGCGCAGAAACCCGGCGCGGATCAGCTGCTGGTCGATAAGGCGCAGCGCCTCAGCCGTCGCCTGTTCGTCGGGGCGGGCCGGCGTCGAGGAGTGTGCGCGCAGGGCTGTCACCGCCGCGCCTACCGCCTTAAAGCCGAGCCGCTCGGCGAGCACGCACTCTTCACCGGTCGCCGCGGCCGCCAACAGCTTTTCTTCCGCCGGCAGCAGCCCGGTCTCGCTCTGTTGATCCAGAAAATCGCCCAGCCAGCGGCCGGCGGCGACGTCTTCCGGACGCGCCCCTGACTGTCTGGATTTTTCTTTAAGCTCAACAACAGCTGCGCGCCGCCACTGCGACAGCGCCCCCTCGCGCGAATCCGCCATGACACACCCCAGTTTCTTTGCACCTGGGGGCGATCAAATCACGTCGCGCCTCATCCATGCAAGCGCCAAGGCGCGCGGGCTGAGCCGATGTCGGGATTAGATCCCTTAATATATCGGAAAGCGCTGGCAGAGCGCGACGGCTTGTTCTTTCACCTCGGCTTCGATCGTCGCATCGCCCTCCGCGCCGCTGGCCGCCACGCCATCGACAACCCGCACGATCATCTCGCCAATCTCGGTGAACTCCGCTTCGCCAAATCCGCGCGTGGTGCCGGCGGGTGCGCCAAGCCGCACGCCGGAGGTCACCATCGGCTTCTCAGGGTCAAACGGGACGCCGTTTTTATTGCAGGTGATGTGAGCGCGGAGCAGCGCTTGCTCCGCATCGCGCCCAGTGACGCTTTTGGGGCGCAGATCAACCAGCTGCAGGTGCGTATCGGTGCCGCCGGTCACCAGAGCCAAGCCGCCTTTGAGCAGCGCCGCGCCCAGCGCCTGCGCGTTCGCGATGATCTGCTTGGCGTAGTCCTTGAATTCCGGCTGCAACGCTTCGCCGAAGGCCACGGCTTTCGCCGCGATCACATGCATCAGCGGCCCGCCTTGAAGGCCTGGGAACACGGCGGAGTTGATCTTTTTGCCGATATCCTCATCGCGTGACAGGATCATGCCGCCGCGCGGGCCGCGAAGGGTTTTATGCGTGGTGGTGGTGACCACATCCGCATGCGGGATCGGGCTTGGATGCGCGCCGCCCGCCACAAGGCCGGCGAAGTGCGCCATATCGACATGCAGCATGGCGCCCACGCTGTCGGCGATCGCGCGGAAGCGGGCAAAATCGATCTGGCGCGGCACGGCCGAGCCGCCGGCGATGATCATCGCTGGCTTATGCTCCTTCGCCAAGCTCTCCACCTGGTCATAGTCAATCTGTTCATCCTGACGGCGAACGCCATATTGAACCGCGTTGAACCATTTCCCCGAGAGGTTCGGCCGCGCGCCATGGGTCAAGTGGCCGCCCGATGCGAGGTCCATTCCCAGGATCGTGTCGCCCGGCTTGATCAGCGCCAGCGCAACGGCCTGGTTCGCCTGTGCGCCCGAATGCGGCTGTACGTTGACATAGGCGCAGTCGAACAGCTCCTTCGCGCGATCAATCGCCAACTGCTCCGCGATATCAACATGCGCGCAACCCGCATAGTAGCGCTTTGCCGGATAGCCCTCAGCATATTTGTTCGTCAGCACCGAGCCTTGCGCCTCGAGCACCGCGCGGCTGACGATGTTTTCTGAGGCGATCAGTTCAATTTCATTGCGTTGACGACCGAGCTCGCCCTCCAGCGCCGCCGCGATCGCCGGATCGCGGCTCGCCAAGTCGTCGCTGAAAAAGCCGGCATGCGCCAGCGGGCGGGTTGAACCCTCGGCCATCACTGTAATCCTTTTGCTGAGCGCGCCAGTGGAGCCGCGCGCATGACGTGTTGGCGCACCATGGCGATCTTTGCGAAGATGACAAGCCGCAGCCGTCGGCGCCGCGCGTCTTTGCCGCCTATTTCTTGCATCTGCGGCGAGGGTTGGGGCCTATGGCGGCGCATGAACGGATTACGGCTCCGGCTGAATGTGGCTCCTGCTTATTGTGGCGCCGGTTGGGGCGAAGGTGAAAAAATGGCGGCGAGGGTATGAAAAATAGGATGGCGATGAACCGGATCGCCTTCGTCGCGTCGGAAACCGAGGCGGCGCAATGCGCGCTGTCGGCGCTCACGGCGAAATATGGGCAGTGCTCGGCGTCAGAGGCGGAGGTTGTCGTCGCGCTGGGCGGCGACGGTTTCATGTTGCAGACGCTGCATGATCAATTGAGCTTGCCCCGGCCGGTTTATGGCATGAACCGCGGCACGGTGGGCTTTCTGATGAACGCCTATGATGAGGACAACCTGCCGGCGCGGCTGGCGACGACGCAGGCGACGCGGATAACGCCGCTGAAAATGCGAGTGCGCGGCGTTGACGGCCGCATAGAGCAAGCGCTCGCCTTCAACGAAGTTTCGCTGCTGCGCGAAACCCGACAGGCGGCCAAGCTGCGCATCTCCGTAGATGGGAAGGAGCGTCTGACGGAGCTGGTGTGCGACGGCGTTTTGGCGGCTACGCCAGCCGGAAGCACCGCTTACAACCTCTCCGCGCATGGTCCGATCTTGCCAATTGGCGCCGAACTGATCGCGCTGACGCCAATCTCGGCGTTTCGGCCTCGGCGCTGGCGCGGCGCGTTGCTGCCCTCGAGTGCTCAAATCCGGATCGAGGTGCTCGAAGCGGTGAAACGGCCTGTCTCCGCCGTCGCGGATTTCCACGAAACCCGAGATATTCGCCATGTCGATGTCGCCGCGGCTCCCGATATGTCGGCGACATTGCTGTTCGACCCGGATCACTCGTTGGATGAGCGGCTGATTAAAGAACAATTCCTGGTCTGATCCGCCTGTTCCGGCGCCGCGGTCAAGAAAGCCTTAACGGCGTCGTCTTACCCTCGCGATCGAACGCATATGCAGCCGGCGGAGCCGTGCTGCGCGGGAGGGAGGAAGGCGCCGTGGCGACGCATAGGCGAGCGGCGGGCGCGGCGTTGGCCGTGTCGGAGCAAGATGAGCCAAGCTGCTTTTCAGCCGCAACGGTCTTTGATGTGGGGCGCGCGCCGCCACATCCGGACGCGGCGTTTAACCCAGCGCATTGGGGCGCAGTGGATCTCGTCGCGGACGCGTTTATTGGCGCCCGCGCTTTCTGTATTCTGGTTTCGGCGCCGGGCTTGGGCGCGGCGGCGGTGGTTGCGGCCGCAGAAGCGCAGATTGCGGCGGAGCATGCGGGGGGCGCAGGGGGGGCGGAGGGGTCCGCGCGTCAAGCCTTTGCATCCTCCGGGCTGGCTGATGTGGCTGCGGTGTTGGCGCAGGCCTGTGGGCTTGATCCGGCATTGGATGATGTTGAGCTGATTGCGGCCTTGCGGCAGCCCGCGGCCGCGCCTTGGAAAATCTTGCTGGCGCTGCCGGCGGAGGAGCCGGTTCCCGCGCAAACGCTTCGGTTTCTGGAGCAGTTGACCGCACCGCGGCGTGGCAGGCGCGATCAGCCGCCAAGGATCGTCCTCGTAGGCGATACCGTCGCGCTTGCGCCGCTTATTGCTGATGCGGATCGTCCGCTTGGCGATCCGGACTGCCGCGCGCATTTGCGTCCGCACGGGCCTGACGAGGTGCGCAGCTATCTCCGTTCCGCGGCGCGCGCCTCGGACGCGATGGGAGCGACGCCGTCGCTGGCGATATCCGGAGACGCGGCGTGGGGGGTGTATCAGTCGACCGGCGGATCGCCCGTGTTGCTTGCCCGAATTGGCGCGGCGCTCAAGACAGTCGCGCAGGCGCCGGATCCTGTGAGCGTCGCTGTCGCCGAGGCGCAGCGAGACGCCGCTGAGGACTGGGCGTTCTTGCGCGATTCCGCGTTCGTCAGCGCGGATGCGAGCGATATGCCCAACTGCGACGCGGCGCCGAATATGGAGCTGGGCGTCGATCTCGTTGTCGCAGACCCGGTGGCCGACGATGGCGCGCCGTCGCCATGTGCGGCGGCGACCTCGGGCGCCGTTCCCGATCCAGCGCCGATCGCCCCCCCGGCCGCGCCAAAGCGGCCAGGCGGCAGTAGCGACCTCCGCAACCGTCTGCAGCGGCTCGCTGCGCGGCGGCGGCGGATCGGCGCGTTTGTCGCCACCGCAATTCTGACTGTGTGCGGCGCAGCGACGATGTCGGGGGTTTTGTTCAAAGAGCGGCCGCCAGCCGACTCGATTGCGCCGATCGGCTCGCTCGGGCGTGAGACGGCGCTCGATATGGCTGATAGCGCGTTGGCGGCGGCTGGCTCCGCCGTGCATGCGCTTTCCGCGAGTGATTTCGGCGCTCTTGGCAAGGCGATGCAGGCGCTCGGCGACAAAGCCGACGACATCCGGCGCGATCTCGTCCGCGGCCGCACCGCTCTGGCGGCGAAAAAAGAAACCGCTGCGACCAAGGCCGCGCCGAGTGAGGCGGCGATCATACGCGCGTTGGCCCTGGCCGAGCGCCGGAGCGCGGCCGGGCGCTTCATCGGCCCACTGGGCGGATCCGCTTATGAGGCGTTGCTTGAGGTCGATCGGATTCGCGCCGATGATCCGCGGCTGCTGGCGGCGTTCAAATCACTGGAAAAGCGGTATGTGAGGGCGGCGCGGGCGGCGTTGAAAGATGCGGATTTCGAAAGATTCTATCGCGCAAACAACATAATTGAGCGAATCCGCGCACGTAGACCGATCAGAGATATCCGAGTATGGCAATAGTCGCGACATTGAACTATCGTCTCTGCAATCATATGGGATGCAGGATGCGGCCTGCACCTATAGCGCTTTGTTTTGGCCGCTTCGCAGCATGAGGGGCGAAGCGTCTTGCGGGAGCGCACTAATGGGTAGGGCGCGGTATCTGCGCAGTAAGTTTGCGAGCATGCGGGCAGGTGCGCTTGTCAACAAGCGCGGCGTCCTTCGTGAACGCGGAGGCGTGCAGTCAAATGTCTGACGGATCCGATTTAACCAGCGGCGAGCCTGCGCGTGATGGGGACGCCGAATCTGTGAACGCGGCTGGCGCAAGCCGAGAGCGGCAGTTCGTGTTTGACTTCCCATCGTCCGAGCAACCCAAAGCGTCTTTCCTGGTCACCGAAGCCAATCGGGACGCCGCGCGCCTTGTGAGCGCGCCTGAGTTATGGGCGCCGGCCGCCTGTGTCGTGGGGCCGCGCGGGTCTGGCAAGACCCTTCTGGCGCGGGACTTCTTTCGCGACGCGCATTTTTTCGCCGCGAGCGTTCTGGGGCAGGAGGAGGCGCTGCCGCAGCCGGATGATCCCGAGGATGCGGGGCTGGCTGACGCGCCGGCGCGGCTGCTGGAACTGGTCGGCCAGGCGGGCGTCGGGGTGGTTCTGGATCAGATTGACGATGTTTTTGAGCAAGATGATTCGAGCGAAGCGGAGCGGGCGCTGTTTCACATCTTCAATCGCGCGGCTGAGCGTGGCGCGAAGATCCTGCTGCTGGCCCGCACCCCGCCTGCGCGTTGGCCCGTGGCGCTGCCAGACCTGCGTACGCGGCTGCGGACTGCGCCCGTCGCGCGGATTGAGGGGCCTGATGATGCGTTGCTTGCGCATCTGCTGCGTAAGCGCCTCAGCGATTTGGGCTTTACGATTGAAACGCCCACCATTCAGTATTTGCTGGCGCGGCTGCCGCGCTCTTTCGAAGCCGTCGAGGATGCGGTTCGGCGCGTGAATGAGCGCGCCTGGGCTGATGATCAGGCGCTGTCGATCCCGTTCGTCCGCAGCGCTCTTGGTTTCTAGCTTTTCGCGCTCAGGCCCGCCTTGCATGGCTTAACAACCGCATGCGAAGCAGCCATATTTCGTCGGACGTTTATCGCAGCGCATCGATGTCGCGTGTAAACATTCGTTAACAATGATTGCTGTATCGTCATGAGTTGCAAGGCGCATCATAAAACACGCAGAACGTGTTTTTTGGCAGGCGCGCTTTGAAGACATCTACATCCAGAGACGACGAGCCCCACCCCTTCGCTAAGGCCAAAAACGACAAATGAGAGCAGATTTTCTGAACATTTTTACGCCGCCCAATGATGATGAGGCGGAATCGCCGGATATCTCATCTTTTTCGCCGCGTGATCGTTACTTTAACCGCGAACTCTCATGGCTGGCTTTTAACTGGCGTGTTCTTGAAGAGGCGCAAAATCTACGCGCGCCTTTGATGGAGAGATTGCGTTTCTTATCGATTTCCGCGTCAAATCTTGATGAATTCTATATGGTCCGGATGGCGGGGCTCAGGGGGCTGGTCCGGCGTGATGTGAAAGAGCGCAGCGCGGATGGGCGCACGCCGCAGCAGCAGCTTGCGGAGGCGGACGCGGATGCGCGCAAGCTGATGAAAACCCAGGAGCGACTGTGGCGCGAGCTTCGGATTGCGCTCAAAGAGGCCGGAGTCGAGATCGTCGAAGCGGATGCGCTTTCGGCGTCGGACGCCGCCTATCTTGAGCGCTATTTTCTGGACCAAGTGTTCCCAGTCGCCACCCCATTGGCGATTGAGCCGACGCTGCCGTTCCCTTTTATCCCCAATAAGGGCGTGGCGCTGGCGCTGCAGCTGCGTTCGCGGCTCGATGAAGAAACGCGTGACGCGCTGATACCTATCCCGCCCCAGTTGAGGCGTTTCGTTCCGCTGCCGACCGGCGAAACCGCCGCGCCGGGCGCGCCGCCCCAGCTTCGGTTCGTGGCGTTGGAGACCATCATTGGGATGTTCCTCGACCGCTTGTTCCCAGGCTACACGATCTCGGCCCAGGCGTTGTTTCGGATCCTGCGCGATAGCGATATTGAGATCGAAGAAGAAGCCGAGGATCTGGTCTCAATGTTCCAGACCGCGCTGCGCCGTCGCCGCCGCGGCCGCGTTGTGCGTATGAAGATCGAGGCGGGGGCGCCGGATGGGCTGACGCGGCGATTGGTGCAGCATATGGGCGTGGATTCCGACACGATCATCGAAGTCGAGAACATGATCGGCGTGAGCGATCTTTCGCAGCTGATTGATGATAAGAACCGTCCCGACTTATGCTGGCCGCCTTATACGCCGCGGATGCCTGAGCGCTTGCGCGATTATCATAGCGATATCTTCGCCGCGATCCGCGAGAAGGACATGCTGCTGCAGCATCCCTATGAGAGCTTCGAGGCGGTGACGCGGTTCCTTCAACAGGCGGCGCAGGACCCGGACGTCGTTTCGATCCGCCAAACGCTTTATCGAACGGTTGAGGACAGCCCAATCGTTCAGGCGTTGGTTGAGGCGGCCGAGGCCGGCAAATCCGTGGTTGCGTTGGTGGAGCTGAAGGCGCGGTTTGACGAGGCGGCGAATATTCGCCTGGCCAAAATCCTGGAACCTGCGGGCGCTCAGGTCGTGTATGGTTTTACGGACCTCAAAACCCATGCGAAAATGAGTTCGGTCGTTCGGCGTGAGCATGGCGAGCTGGTCACCTATACTCATCTCGGCACCGGCAATTATCACCCGATCACCGCCAAGATTTACACGGATCTCAGCCTGTTCACCTGCGACCCCGTCCTCGCGCGCGATTGCACCCGGCTGTTTAACTATATCGGCAGCCACACGGAGCCGCAGGAGTTGGAGCTGATGCGCTACGCGCCGGTGACGCTGAAGTCGACGCTGCTGGAGCATCTGGAGGTCGAGGCGGCGAATGCGCGGGCGGGCAAGCCGGCGCAGGTCTGGGCGAAGATGAACTCGTTGATCGAACAGGAAGTGATCGACGCGCTTTATCGGGCCAGCCAAGCGGGCGTTCGCATTGATCTGATCATCCGCGGCATTTGCGGTTTGCGCCCTGGCGTCAAAGGCTTGAGCGAAAATATCCGCGTGAAGTCGATCGTGGGGCGGTTTCTTGAACATAGCCGCATTGTATGCTTCGCCAATGGCGCGGAAATGCCGTCCAATAAGGCGAAGGTGTATATCTCATCCGCGGATTGGATGGATCGCAACCTGAACCGGCGGGTGGAGACGCTCGCACCGATTTTGAATGACACGGTTCGCAACCAAATTCTCGAGCAGGTGATGGCGGCTAATCTTGCGGATGAGGCGCAGTCCTGGGTTCTGCAAAGCGACGGCGCCTATGTTCGCGCCGCGCCTCCCGAGGATATTGAGCCGTTCAACGTCCATGAATTCTTCATGTCAAACCCCAGCCTTTCCGGCCGTGGATTGCGGGGAGCCGAGGATGCGCCGCGGCTGCGTCCGCGCGCCGGACGTGAGGATGATGAGGGCGAGGCGTCCGAAGAGGCGGAGGCTCAGCAGGCCCCACGCAAGTCGACGGCTTCCTCGCCATCAAGCGCGACCCGAGGCCGTCGGCGCGCCGGATCGAACAAGACTGCCGGCGGCTCGGGATCGGCGCAGCCGCCACTGTCGTCGGCCTGATTTTCCGAGCGCTCGGACGCGTCAAATTCGACGTCGCATTTATGCTGTGATGCAGATATTGGACTGGCGCGCCATTCGGGGCGGCGTAGTTTCCTGCGTGCGCTGACGGCGACAGGCGAACAGTGGAGCGGCGGGAGCGCGAATGTTCAAGTCGATGGTGGAGTTGTTCGGCGGAGCATCGCAGCCGCAACGGATCGCGGTGATCGATGTCGGGTCAAACTCCGTACGGATGGTCGTGTTCCTGGCGGAAGCCCGCATTCCAACAGTCCTATTCAACGAAAAAGCGTTGTGCGGGCTGGGGGCGGAGCTTGAGAGCACCGGGCGGCTTTCGCCGGGCGGCAAGGCGATGGCGCTGGCCAGCCTGAAACGATTCCGAGAGCTGAGCAGAAGGCTGAAAGTTGACGCCTCGATTGCGCTGGGCACCGCCGCGCTGCGCGATGCGGAGGATGGGCCCGAGTTCGTGCGCGAAGTTGCGGCTGAAACTGGCGTTGAAATCGAGACCATTACCGGTGCGGATGAGGCGCGGCTGGCGGCGCAGGGGGTGCTGCTTGGCGACCCCGCCGCCCAGGGCTTGGTCGCCGATCTCGGCGGCGCGTCATTGGAGTTGGTGCGGGTCGACGTCAACCAAGCGCCTGCCGTCGGCCAGGGCGTGACCACCCCGCTCGGCGCGTTGCGTCTGCTGTCGCAGCTGGAAGAGAGCGCGCGGTCCGACGTCGCGGCGCGCATTGACGCGACGATTGACGCGGCTTTGACCAAGCTCGATCCCAAACTGCGGTCGCAGCGCCTGACGCTTTATGCGCTTGGCGGCTCCTTCCGGGCGATTGCAAGCGTCTGGATGGAGCTGAATGAGTATCCGGTGCGCGTTCTGCATGGCTATACGCTGCCCTATGAGGCGGCGGTCAAGGCGGCGGAGACCGTATCAAAGATGAAGCCGCCGGAGCTGCGGCAGCTGGCGGGCGTATCGGAGCGCCGCGCGTTGGTCACCCCGCCTGCAAGCCTTGCTTTGTTGCGGCTGCTGAAGCGGCTGAAGCCCAAAGAACTGGCGATTTCCGCGTTTGGGCTGCGTGAGGGCGCCTATTGGGAGCATCTTACCCCGGCGTTCCAGCAGGCGGACCCGCTGTTGGATGCGGCGGCGCGGATAGAGCAGATCACCGCGCGGGCGCCAGGCTTTGGCGATGAGCTGTTTGAGTGGCTGCGCCCGACGCTCGGCGGCTTCAGCGCTGAGGAAGTGCGCTTGGCCCACGCCGCGTGCCGGCTTTCGGACGCCGCATGGCGGACCCATCCCGATTACCGCGCCATAGTGGCGTTGGAGCTGACAACAAGGAACGCCTTTGGCGGCGTTGACCATATTGGCCGCGTTTTCATCGGCGCCGCGCTGCTGTTCCGGCACAAGGGCGGGCGCAAAGCGGCGAAAATGGAGACGGCGTTGAGTCTGCTTTCGCCTGAGGCTTTAGCTCGAGCGGAGGCGCTGGGCCGGGGAATGCGGTTTGGGGCGGCGATCGCCGGGGCTGCTCCTGGCGTCTTGCCCGAGCTTGAGCTGGTATGCGAAGACGATGCGGTGGAACTCCGCATTCCGAACGGCGCCGCCAAGCTGAAGAGCGACGATGTCCAGAAGCGGCTTGAAAATTACGCCGCAGCGCTTGGCTTGCCGGCGCGCATCACCGGGCCTTGAGCCGAGGGGCCGCGCGGCGCATCACGCAATTGGGAAGGACCGAGCATGCGAGCAATGATTTCGGAGCGCGCCGGGGCGCTTCACTACCGGGTGCAGGGACCGGCGGACGCGCCGGCGGTGCTGTTCGGCAATTCGTTGGGCTCCGACCTGCGCCTGTGGGACGATATGCTGGCGTTGATGCCGACGGATCTGCGCTATGTGCGCTTCGACAAGCGCGGGCATGGGCTGTCCGAACCGCCGAGCGCGCCCTTCAGTATTCAGGACCTTGCCGCCGATGCGCTTGAGTTGGTGAATTTTCTCGGGCTTGAGCGGTTCGCATATGTTGGCGTCTCAATCGGCGGGCTCATCGGTCAGGCGTTGAGCGAAATCGCCGGTGATCGATTAGCGTCGCTTACGTTGATGGATACCGGCAGCCAGATTGGCAGTGACGCGATGTGGAATGAGCGGATTGAGAAGGTTCGCAGCGCTGGCCTGGCTGCAATGGCGGCGCCGATCGTCGACCGCTGGGTTACTGAGGAGACGCGGGCGGACCGCAGCCGGGTCGCGCCGATGCGCGCAATGGTGACGGCGACCTCAGTGGAGGGGTATGCCGGATGTTGTGCGGCGATCCGGGATGCGGATCTTGCGGCGGCCGCGCGCAAGATATCCGTTCCGACGCTGTGCCTTTGGGGCGATGCGGATCTCTCGACGCCGCCGGAAGTGAATTTGGCGCTGGCCGATTTGATCTCTGGCGCGGAGCGCGTTGAGATTGCGGATTGTGGGCATTTGCCCTGTGCGGAGCGTCCTGAGGAAGCCGCAGCGGCGTTGACCGATTTTCTCGCGCGGACCTTCCCGCGCTGAATACTGGCGTCTCGAAATTCGCAGAGCGTCTGTTGATGGTTCGCGAAATCATCAACAAGCTCTCGGTCGCCGACCCATAAATCTGGCGGCGTCTGCTGAAGGGGTTTCGACCCTAGATCTTCGGGATTAAACTTTTGCCTGCTTCGGTCATGTAGCCCCAAAATACCTTAGTGGCTTGCGCAATCGGACGGTCGGAACGGCGGAGAAGCGACCATTGGCGCACCAGCGGCAGCCCCTGAACCTTCAATGTCGCCAATCTTTTTTCGGCGAGCTCCGCGACGCAAGTATGCGCTGAGATAATCGCGACGCCCAGCCCGGCCATAACGGCCTGCTTAATTGTCTCGTTCGTGCCCATTTCCACGGTTCGAAACGGTCGGCCGTCGCCCATCCGGTCTAAAAAGCGGTTCATCAGCAGCCGGGTGCCGGAGCCAGCCTCGCGGCATAGGAAGGTCTCGTTGAGTAGGTCCTCGGGGAGAATATCGGCGTCGTCCACCAATCGATGATCCGGCGGCGCGATCAGGATGTGGGGATGGTCGCCGAGCACAAAGCGATTGAAAGCCAGGTGCCCAGGCGGCCGCCCCATAATTGCGACATCATACTCGCTGCGCTCCAATCCGGCGATAATCGTTTCGCGGTTGCCGATAGACAAGGTGACGTCGATGCGCCGATGCGCCTTGCCGAAGGCGGCGACGATGGATGGCGCGAAGTATTTTCCGGTGCTGACCACCCCAACGATCACGCTGCCTTCCGCCCCGGAGCTGAGCGCATTGAGCCTGTTTGTCGCACGCGCGATCACCGTTTCGATCTCTTCGTTCGCGTCGAGGAGCGCTTGGCCCAGCGGCGTTGGGAACACCCCGTCCGGAGTTCGGTCAATGACCTGACCACCCACCAAAGAATCTAGCGTTTTCAGATGTGTCGTGATCGCAGGCGGTGTGACTGACAGCCTTTGCGCGGCCTGTGTGATTGAGCCGGTTCTAACGACGGCGCTCAGCGCGCGGAGTTGTTTGAGGGAAAGGCCTCGCAGGTCGGGCATAGAAAAACTTTCGTTGAAGCAGTTTTTTTTAAATTTCCTTTTTTGACTGCGCTCGTCAACTTTCTCCCAACACAGCCGGGAAACGGCGGACTGGGAGGAAACATGAATACGAGGCTTCACAGCCCGGAGCTGTGGTCGCGAACCGCGGCGCAGTCCGAGAACGATCCTTTGCGCTCAGCGCTGGCTGAAACCATCGGCGCCCTCGCTGATGCGGCGATCGAAATTCAGTCATTGGTGCAGCGGGGACCGCTCGGCGGCGCACTTGGGGCGTCCACCGGCGACGCGAATAGCGACGGCGATGTTCAGAAAACTCTGGATGTGTTGGCGAACGACATCGTGTTGAACGCTCTTCGAACAGCGCCGGTCGCCTATTTTGCGTCGGAGGAAGAGAACGAGATCCACACTTTGGCGCCTGAGGCGCAGTTGGGGGTCGCCGTTGATCCGCTGGACGGCTCGTCCAACATCGATGTGAATGTCTCGATCGGGACGATCTTCTCCATTTTCGCCAAGTCGTCTGCTGGCGCGACCACGACTTTCTTCCGACCGGGGCGCGAGCAGCTGGCCGCCGGGTACATGATCTACGGTCCCCATACTGCTCTGGTGCTCACAACCGGTCAGGGCGTTGATTTATACGTGCTCGACCCAGAGGCTCGCGGTTTTCGCTTGGCGAGCGCCGGGCTGCGGATCGGGCCGGACACCAAAGAGTTCGCGATCAACGCCTCAAACTATCGCCACTGGTCTCCGGCTGTGCGCATGTTCATCGATGACTGCCTGCAGGGCGCGGACGGGCCGCGGGGCAAGAATTTCAACATGCGCTGGGTGGCGTCTCTAGTCGCGGAAACCCATCGGATTTTCTCGCGCGGCGGGGTGTTTCTGTACCCGGCGGACGCGCGGCCTGGATATCAAAAAGGTCGGCTGCGACTGATCTACGAAGCGGCGCCGATCGCGATGCTGGTGGAGCAAGCGGGAGGGGCGGCGACTGACGGGGCCGAGCGAATTCTCGATCTTGTCCCCTCAGAGCTTCATCAGCGGACCCCGTTTATTTTCGGTGCGGCTCAGAAGGTGGATCGCGTCGCCGCCTACCATCGCGACGCCGCCGCCACGCGCGAAGCATCCCCCTTATTCGCCGCGCGCGGCTTGTTCCGGTCCTGAGGAGAGCAGCATGTCAGTCAAGCATCCCATCATCTCGGTGATCGGCTCCTCAGGCGCTGGAACCAGCACGGTCAAACACACCTTTGATCAAATTTTTCGCCGTGAAGAGATCGTCGCCGCGGCGATTGAGGGGGACGCCTTTCATCGCTTCAACCGCGCGGAAATGAAAGCGGAAGTACTGCGGCGGATGGAGGAAGGCGATCAGACTTTTAGCCACTTTTCGTTGGACGCCAATATCTTGGAGGAGTTGGAGGCGCAGTTCCGCAGTTATGGCGAGACCGGGCGAGCGCGTTCACGCCACTATGTGCATGACGAAGCCGAGGCTGAGCGTTTCGGCGCCCCGCCGGGCCATTTCACGGACTGGTCTGACATTGGCGACGGGTCAGACGTGCTGTTCTATGAAGGGCTGCATGGCGCGGTGAAAACCGACAGGATCGACATTGCCGGCCAGGCCGATCTGAAAGTCGGCGTTGTGCCCGTGATCAATCTGGAGTGGATTCAGAAGATCCATCGTGATCGGGCGTCGCGCGGCTACAGCACGGAGGCGGTGACCGATACGATCCTGCGGCGGATGCACTCCTATGTGCACGTCATCTGCCCGCAATTCACGCAAACCGACATTAACTTCCAACGGGTTCCGGTCGTCGACACCTCCAACCCATTCATCGCGCGTTGGATCCCGACCGCAGGCGAGTCGGTCGTCGTGATCCGCTTCAAGGACCCGCATGGAATCGACTTTCCCTATCTGATCTCGATGATCCATGGCGCTTGGATGAGCCGCGCGAACTCGATCGTTATCCCCGGCGATAAGTTGGACTTGGCGATGCAGCTCATCCTGACGCCGATGATCCATCGGTTGGTTGAGCGCGGCCGGCGCGGGCGCTGACACGGAACTAATCCCCAAGAGTTGCTCATATTTAGAGAGGCGTCATGTTGGAAACCGACGTGATAGACCCGGTGCGCCCCGCATCGACCCGTGATTTGGCGAACGCGATCCGCGCATTGACGATGGATGCGGTGGAGGCGGCGCGGTCAGGCCATCCTGGCATGCCGATGGGCATGGCCGATGTCGCCGCGGTGCTGTTCACCAAATTCGCCAAAATTGACCCGAGCAATCCGGCCTGGCCGGACCGCGATCGGTTCGTTCTCTCGGCGGGCCATGGCTCAATGCTGCAATATGCGCTGCATTACTTGCTCGGCTATGCGGACATGCCCCTGGAGGAGCTGAAGCGTTTTCGCCAGCTCGGCGCCCGCACCGCGGGGCATCCCGAATATGGGCACGCGGCGGGGATTGAGGTCACGACGGGACCGTTGGGTCAGGGCGTCGCGACCGCGGTCGGCATGGCGCTGGCGGAACGGCTGCATAACGCGCGGTTCGGCGATGAGTTGGTCGATCACTACACCTGGGTGATCGCGGGCGACGGTTGCTTGATGGAGGGGATGAGCCACGAAGCGATTGATCTGGCGGGCCATCTTCGCCTCGGCCGGCTGATCGTGATGTGGGACGACAACGAAATCACCATCGATGGGGCGACATCGCTCTCAACCTCCACTGACCAGGCGGCGCGTTTCGCCGCGAGCGGCTGGCATGTGTTGCGGGTGGATGGTCACGATCCGGCGGCGATTGAGGAAGCGTTGCGCGCGGCAAAAGCGGATCCACGTCCCTCGCTGGTCGCCTGCCGTACGATCATTGGCTATGGCTCGCCCAATAAACAGGGCGCCAGCGCTGCGCATGGCGCGCCGCTTGGTCCGGATGAGATCGTTGCAACGCGCGCTGCGCTGGGCTGGAGCGCGCGGCCGTTTGAGATCCCATCGGCGATCCTCTCCGCTTGGCGCGCTGCGCCGGCAAAGGCGGCGGCGGCGCGGCGGGCTTGGGAGGAGCGTCTCGCGAGCCATTCGAGCAAAGCGCAGTTCGAACAATCGATCCGCGGCGATGCGCCGGATGAGCTCGGCCGCGCGATCGGTGAGCTGAAACTGAGACACGCGACCGAGCAAACACGGGTCGCGACGCGGGTGGCGAGCCAACAGGCGCTCGAAGTCGTCAATGCGGCCGTCCCCTTTATGTTGGGCGGGTCGGCCGACCTAACCGGTTCGAACAACACGAAAAGCTCCGCAATGAAGCCGGTGACAGCGCGTGATTTCACCGGCGACTACATGCATTACGGCGTGCGCGAACATGGCATGGCGGCGGCGATGAACGGCGTCGCTCTGCATCGCGGCTTCATTCCTTATGGCGGCGCTTTTCTCGTATTTGCTGACTACGCCCGCCCGGCCATCCGCCTTTCGGCTCTGATGGAGCAGCGTGTCGTTTACGTCATGACCCACGATTCGATCGGGCTCGGCGAAGACGGGCCGACCCATCAGCCGGTGGAGCATCTGGCGTCGTTGCGCGCCATTCCAAATGTGGCGGTGTTTCGCCCAGCTGACGCGGTGGAAACCGCGGAGGCGTGGGAGGCTGCGCTACAGCTGGGCGCAACTCCGTCCATTCTGTGCCTGTCGCGTCAAGCGACGCCGGCGGTGCGCATGGCGCATGTCGCGGAGAATCTCGTCAGTCGCGGCGCCTATGTGGTGCAAGAGGCGCCGGGCCGCCGCGACGCGACGTTGTTGGCGACCGGCACGGAGGTGAAGCTGGCGCTTGAGGCGGCAGACCGTTTGGCGGCGCGCGGCCTGAAAGTCGCGGTCGTATCAATGCCTTGTTGGGAGCTGTTCGAGCGCCAATCCGCCGCCTATCGCGCTGAAACTTTGGGCGCCGCGCCGCGTGTCGGCGTTGAGGCGGCGGCGCGCTTTGGGTGGGACCGCTGGCTGGGGGAGCGCGGCGCGTTTGTGGGCATGTCCGGCTTCGGCGCATCGGCGCCTGCAGCGGAGCTCTTCGCACATTTCGGAATAACGGCGGACGCGGTCGTCGAGCGCGTGATGGCGCTGGTCGGCGAAGCGCCGCGCTAACGGGAGGAGGGCGCATTGACTGTAAGAGTCGCAATCAACGGCTTCGGCCGCATTGGCCGCAACGTTCTAAGATCGATCGTGGAATCGGGGCGTACCGATGTTCAGGTCGTTGCGATCAATGATTTGGGGCCGGTGGAGACGAACGCGCACCTGCTGCGCTATGACAGCGTCCATGGGCGCTTCCCGGGCGAGGTCCGGACAGCGCACGCCATGATGGATATCGGGCGCGGCCCAATCCGCGTCACGGCGGTCCGGAATCCGGAGGAGCTGCCATGGAGCGATGTCGATGTCGCCATGGAATGCACCGGCGTGTTTACGGCGCGTGAGAAAGCGGCGCTTCACCTGAAAAACGGCTCCCGGCGGGTCTTGGTTTCGGCGCCGTCGGCCGGCGCGGACCGGACGGTCGTATTCGGCGTGAATGATAGTGCGCTCACGCGGCGGGATCTGGTCGTTTCGAATGCGTCCTGCACCACCAACTGTCTGGCGCCGGTGGCGTATGCGCTGAACAAAACGGTGGGAATCGACAAGGGGTTCATGACCACCATCCATAGCTACACCGGCGACCAGCCGACGCTGGATACGATGCACAAGGATCTGTATCGCGCCCGTTCGGCGGCGATGTCGATGATCCCAACCTCGACCGGCGCGGCGAAAGCCGTTGGGCAGGTGTTGCCGGAGCTGAATGGTCGGCTCGATGGCGTCGCGATCCGAGTGCCTACGCCCAATGTCTCGGTGGTGGATTTCAAGTTCATCGCCGCGCGGCGCACGAGCGTTGAAGAAATTAACCGCTCGCTGATCGAGATGGCGGACGGGCCGCTGCGCGGCGTGCTTGGCTACACCGCAGAGCCGTTGGTCAGCCAGGATTTCAATCATGACAGCCGTTCCTCCATCGCTCATCTGGATCAGACGAAGGTGATGGATGGGCAGCTGGTGCGCGTTCTAAGCTGGTACGACAATGAATGGGGTTTCTCGAGCCGGATGAACGATACGGCGGTCGCCTTGGCCGCGCGGATCTGAGGCTCAACATGACCTATAAAACCCTCGACGATCTCGATTTCGCCGGTAAGCGCGCGCTGGTCCGCGTCGACGTGAATGTGCCAATGCAAAATGGCGCGATCTCGGACGATACGCGCATTCAGGCGATGGCTCCAACGATACAGGATATCCTGCGGAAGGGCGGCAAGCCCATTCTCCTGGCGCATTTTGGCCGCCCGAAGGGAAAGAAGCAGCCGGATATGTCGCTTGCACCGCTACGCTTGGCGATCGAGCAAGCGATTGGCGCGCCGACTCTGTTTAGCTCGCTGGAGGATGCGCCGAACGCCGCAGCCGCGATGGCGGCGGGGCAGGCTCTGCTGGTGGAAAATGTGCGTTTCCACCCGGGTGAAGAGACCAACGCGCCAGATTTCGCCCAAGCGCTCGCTGCTTTGGGCGACGTCTATGTGAATGACGCGTTCTCCGCAGCGCATCGGGCGCACGCCTCAACCGCTGGCGTCGCCAAGCATCTTCCCGCTGCGGCGGGCCGATTGATGGCGCGCGAATTGGCGACGCTGGAAATGGCGCTGTCTTCGCCGGAGCGCCCGGTCGCCGCTGTGGTGGGCGGCGCGAAAGTGTCGACGAAGCTGGATCTGCTCGGGAACCTGGTTAGCAAGGTTGATGAGCTGATCATCGGCGGCGGCATGGCCAATACTTTTCTTGCGGCGGAAGGCAAGAACGTTGGCAAATCCTTGTGCGAGCATGACATGGCCGGCGCCGTCAAAGAGGTGCTGGCGAAAGCCGCCGACGCCGGCTGCCGGGTGCGGCTGCCAAAGGACGTCGTGGTCGCATATCAGTTCGCAGCCAATGCGCCGAGCATGATCTACGGCGCCGCCGCATGCCCGCCTGACGCGATGATCCTGGATGCAGGGCCGCAAACCGTCGCCGAGATCACCGATATTTTCGCCCGCTCCCGCACGTTGGTCTGGAACGGGCCGCTGGGGGCCTTTGAGTTGCCCCCCTTCAACCGCGCGACGAATGCGGCCGCCCAGGCGGCGGCGAAGCTGGCGGCGGAGGGGATGCTGCTCGCGATCGCCGGCGGCGGAGACACGGTTGCGGCGCTGAACGCCGCCGGCGCGGCGGATCGGTTCAGCTACGTCTCAACCGCTGGGGGCGCGTTTCTGGAATGGCTCGAAGGCAAGAAGCTGCCGGGCGTCGCAGCGCTTGAAACGACATGAGGAGGACCCTGCAATGGCGCGCATAACACTGAGACAGCTGCTGGACCACGCCGCGGAACACGTCTATGGCGTGCCGGCGTTCAATATCAATAATATGGAGCAAGGCCTCGCGATTATGGAGGCGGCGCAGGCGACGGACAGCCCGGTGATTATCCAGGCGTCCCGCGGCGCACGCTCCTATGCAGGCGATCTTATGCTGCAAAAGATCGTCGAGGGGTTGGAGGCGTTGTATCCGCGGATACCGATTTGCCTGCATCAGGATCACGGCAACAACGTCGCCACCTGCCTGTCCGCCATACAGCATGGCTTCACCTCTGTGATGATGGACGGATCTTTGCGGGAAGACGCAAAAACGCCGGCCGATTACGCCTATAATGTTGGCGTTACAGCTGAAGTCGCGCGGCTGGCGCATATGGTCGGCGCGTCGGTTGAGGGGGAGCTGGGGTGCCTTGGCTCGTTGGAGACTGGGGAAGGCGAGGCGGAGGACGGCCACGGCTTTGAGGGCAAGCTGTCAAAAGAACAGCTGTTGACCGATCCTGACGAAGCGATGCGTTTCGTCGCTGAAACGAAGGTCGATGCGCTCGCTGTCGCGATCGGCACCAGCCACGGCGCGTATAAATTCACCCGGAAACCGACTGGCGACGTGCTGGCGATGGATGTCATCGAGCGAATCCACGCCAAGCTGCCCAACACACACATCGTTATGCATGGCTCTTCTTCGGTGCCGGAGGAATGGCAGGCTGTCTTCAACGCCAATGGCGGCGAGATGCGCGAGACATATGGCGTGCCGGTCGAAGAGATCGTGCGGGGGGTCAAACATGGCGTCCGCAAGATCAACATCGATACGGATCTTCGCCTTGCCGGCGCGGCTGAGTTCCGCCGCGTCGCCACCACCGATCGAGCGCAGTTCGATCCGCGCAAGTTCCTCAAGCCGGCGATGGACGCAATGTCGAAGGTCTGCCGTGAGCGCTTCGAGGCGTTTGGAACCGCCGGCGCCGCATCGAAAATCACAGTCCTTCCGTTGGCCGAGATGGCGAAGCGCTACGCATCAGGCGCGCTCGATCCGCGCGGCGTCTCGGCCGCGGCCGCTTAAAAGTTCAGACAAGGAGAAATCAGATGGCAGACGGAAACAACGTTGTCGTAGGGCAGGAGCGTTATAAAGCGGGCGTGCTCGAATACAAAAAGATGGGCTATTGGGAGCCGGATTACGAGCCGAAGGAAACAGACATAATCGCGCTTTTTCGGATCACGCCGCAGGATGGGGTTGATCCGGTTGAGGCGGCGGCGGCGGTTGCTGGCGAAAGCTCAACGGCGACTTGGACCGTCGTATGGACCGATCGGTTGACCGCGTGCGACAAATACCGGGCGAAAGCCTACCGCGTCGACCCGGTGCCAAACGCCGAGGGGCAATATTTCGCTTACATCGCCTATGATCTTGATCTGTTTGAGCCTGGTTCGATCGCGAACCTGACCGCCTCGATCATCGGCAATGTGTTTGGCTTCAAACCGCTCAAGGGGCTGCGGCTGGAGGATATGCGGCTGCCGGTCGCCTATGTGAAAACCTTCCAGGGCCCTGCGACGGGGGTCGTTGTCGAGCGGGAGCGGCTGAATTGTTACGGCCGGCCTTTGCTGGGCGCCACCGTCAAGCCGAAGCTCGGGCTCTCGGGCCGGAACTATGGCCGGGTGGTGTACGAAGCGCTGAAAGGTGGTCTCGACTTCACCAAGGATGACGAAAACATCAACAGCCAGCCATTCATGCATTGGCGGGATCGCTTCCTCTACTGCATGGAGGCGGTCAATCGCGCTTCGGCGGCGACCGGGGAGGTGAAGGGCACCTATCTGAACGTCACCGCCGGCACGATGGAGGAGATGTACGAACGGGCTAATTTCGCCAAGGAACTCGGCTCCGTCATCATCATGATCGATCTGGTGATCGGCTATACAGCGATCCAATCGATGGCGAAATGGGCGCGGGATAATGATATGATCCTGCATTTGCACCGCGCCGGCCACTCAACCTATACGCGCCACAAGACCCATGGCGTATCGTTCCGAGTGATCGCGAAATGGATGCGTTTGGCTGGGGTCGATCATATCCATGCCGGAACGGTTGTCGGCAAGCTGGAGGGCGATCCGGCGACGACGCGCGGCTACTATGATTTCTGCCGGGATGAGAAAACGCCGATGAACCTGGAGAACGGCGTGTTCTTCGATCAGGACTGGGCGTCCTTGAACAAGATGATGCCAGTGGCGTCCGGCGGCATTCACGCCGGTCAGATGCATCAGCTGCTCGATTTGCTGGGCGAGGATGTCGTGCTTCAGTTCGGCGGCGGCACCATTGGCCACCCGCAGGGCATTCAGGCTGGCGCGACGGCCAATCGCGTCGCGCTGGAGGCGATGGTGTTTGCGCGGAATTCGGGCCGCGATTTCGTCAATGAAGGTCCTGAGATTCTGGCTGAAGCGGCGAAGACCTGCACGCCGCTCCGCGCGGCGTTGGATACCTGGAAAGACGTGACCTTCAACTACGCTTCGACGGACACGCCGGACTTCGCGCCGACGCCAAGCGTCAGCAGCTAGAGCTTGTTTGGCCGCGATTTGCGAGCCGTTGGATG
The DNA here is from genome assembly GCA_022760355.1 of Neomegalonema sp. Lineage (GTDB taxonomy): Bacteria > Pseudomonadota > Alphaproteobacteria > Rhodobacterales > Rhodobacteraceae > JALEGB01. The sequence goes on along the minus strand of JALEGB010000064.1, from coordinate 10,011 downwards.
GGGCCATCCAACGTCAAATCGCTCAAGGGCGCAGCTGAGCTGAGCGCGGTCATATGGCGCTCGGCTCTGGCCCCCACCGATCGCGGCGCGGCCTCCGCGCCGCCGGCGATATCGATTACAAGGAGAACCAAACCATGCGCGTAACCCAAGGCGCTTTTTCGTTCCTGCCGGATCTGACTGATGAGCAGATCCACGTCCAAGCCCAGCATTGCATCGATCAAGGCTACGCCGTCTCGGTTGAGTACACGGACGACCCTCATCCTCGGAACACCTACTGGGAAATGTGGGGGCATCCGATGTTCGATAACCCCGACGCGGCGTCGGTGGTTTATGAGGTGAACGAATGTCGCAAGCAGCATGGCGGCAAGTATATCCGCGTTATCGCTTTTGACGCGACGCCCGGCTGGGAGTCGATCCGGCTCGCCTTCATTGTCAATCGGCCGGCGCAGGAGCCGGGTTTCCGTTTGCAGCGGGAGGAAGGTCCGGGGCGGACCGTTCGCTACTCCATTCATTCCTACGCCGCCGACAAGCCGGAAGGCGCGCGCTACGCGTAGGTCGCGGCGCAGCCGCGCGCCGATGCGGCCAACCTCGGCCTTTTCCAATCTCCCCCGGGGCCTCCCTGTCCCCCCGGCGTCTTGGGGGCGGTTCGCCGCCCCCTCTTTTCGATCCCCGCGCCATCGGGCTGGCGCGTGGCGTAATAACGACGTGCTCGGCACGAATGATGGAGCGCCTCATGTCTCTCGACGCTTCTATTCCAACGCCGCCTTTATCCGTGGATCTGCGCAAGGATTTTGAGGAATCCGGGGTAAAGGACGTTTTGGATGAGCTGGATCGAACGTTGATCGGCTTGGAGCCGGTGAAGACGCGGCTGCGTGAGACGGCGGCGCTGCTGCTGGTCGAACGCGCGCGCAAAACGCTTGGGCTGAACCACGACACGCCAACGCTGCATATGTCCTTCACCGGTAATCCCGGCACTGGCAAGACCACGGTGGCGCTGCGGATGGCTGATCTGTTGCACCGGCTGGGATATGTGCGCAAAGGCCATTTGGTTACGGTAACGCGCGATGATCTGGTCGGGCAGTATATTGGCCATACTGCGCCCAAGACAAAGGAAGTTCTAAAGAAAGCAATGGGGGGCGTTCTATTTATTGATGAGGCCTATTACCTATATCGCCCGGAGAACGAGCGGGATTATGGGCAGGAGGCGATTGAAATACTGTTGCAGGTAATGGAGAATAACCGGGATGATTTGGTCGTGATCCTGGCGGGTTATGCGGATCGCATGGACCGGTTCTTTGAAAGCAACCCTGGATTTCGCTCCCGCATCGCCCATCACATCGACTTTCCGGACTATGCCGACAACGAGCTTCTCGAGATCGCGGAGACGATGTTGGGAGAGCAGAGCTATCATCTCACCCCCGCCGCGCGCTCGGCGCTCTCCGACTATATTGGATTGCGGCGCACGCAACCACACTTCGCCAACGCGCGTTCAATCCGCAACGCGTTGGACCGAGCGCGGCTTCGGCAAGCGAACCGATTGTTTCGCGCAGCGGACGGACCGCTTGACGCGGCCGCATTAAGCACCATTGACGAAGGCGACATCCGCGCAAGCCGCGTCTTTGACGGCGGCCTGGACGTGGACCGAAAAGGAGCCTGACGCATGACCACGCCGACCTTTGACCGTTCAATCAAGATCGCCCCTTCAATCCTTTCCGCCGACTTCGCCAATTTCGGCGCCGAGTGTCGCGCGATTGAGGCCCAGGGCTGCGATTGGGTGCATGTTGATGTGATGGACGGGCATTTTGTGCCTAACATCACGTTCGGTCCGCAGATGTGCGCCGCCATCCGGTCGCATATCAAAGGCGTGATGGATGTGCATTTGATGATCGCGCCAGCGGACCCGTATCTTGAGGCGTTCGTCAAGGCGGGATCCGATATTGTGACGATCCATGCTGAAGCCGGCCCGCATCTGGATCGTTCATTGCAGCATATTCGCGCGCTCGGCGCGAGGGCGGGCGTCGCCCTCAATCCTTCGACCCCCGAAAGCACAATTGAGTATGTGCTCGATAAGATCGATCTGGTGTGCGTGATGACTGTGAATCCGGGGTTCGGCGGTCAGTCTTTCCTTGAAGGCCAGGTCGCGAAAGTGCGGCGTTTGCGGGCGATGATTGGCGAACGGCCGATCCATATTGAAATCGATGGCGGGGTGACGCCGCAAACGGCTCCGATGGTCGCCGCGGCGGGCGCGGATGTGTTGGTGGCTGGTTCGGGCGTGTTTAAGGGCGGCTCCGTCGACCAGCCTGAGGTCTATGGCGCCAACATCCGCGCCATTCGCGCAGCGGCGACGGCGGCGCTGTCTCAGACATGATCGCATGGGATCGGCGTAAGAAGCGCGCGTTGATTTTCGACGTAGACGGCACGCTCGCCGAGACGGAGGAGCTGCATCGTCGCGCGTTCAATGAGGCGTTCGAGGCGGCGGGGCTCGATTGGCGCTGGGGGTCGGAGTTGTATCAGGCGTTGTTGCGCACCACCGGCGGGAAGGAGCGGATCGCCTTATATGTGCAGGAGCATCTGCGTGAGACCCGGCCGTTCGAATGGATCGCGCAGCTTCATCGTGACAAGACGGCGCGCTACGCCCGGCTGATGGCGGAGGGCGCGCTCGATCTGCGGCCGGGCGTGCGCGAGCTGTTGGCGGATAGCCGTCGCAGCGGATTTGACATCGCGATAGCAACGACCACCAGCCGGCCGAATGTCGACGCTTTGTGCCTGGCCTGCTTTGGCCGGGATGCTGCGGATGTGTTTGACGTGATTGCGGCGGGCGATGAGGTGGCGGCGAAAAAGCCGGCGCCGGATGTATATGAGCTCGCTTTGAAACGTCTGATGCTGCCGCCGGCCGCCTGCGTCGCGCTGGAGGATTCGCGCAACGGCGTCCTTGCGGCGAAGGCGGCGGGGCTGCCCTGCATCGCGGTGCGCGCCATGTACTCCCAGAATGATGATCTTAGCGCCGCTGACAAAATCTTTGACGATTTCCGCAGCTTGGCGAATGTCAGCGCGATTAGCGCCGCGTTGGCGCACGCGAATTAGGGGACCGTTTCCATGGCCGTTTCAACGCCGATCTGTGATTTTGGATGGAAAGCGCCGGATTTTGAGTTGCCGTCGACAAGCGGCGAAAAGCGGCGTTTCGCCGATGTGGCCGGGCCGAACGGGAGCTTGATTGTGTTCATGTGCAATCACTGCCCTTACGTGCTGGCGGTTCTTGACCGGCTGATCCGAGACGCCCGGGAGCTGACGGCGCTTGGCGTCGGCGTTGCCGGGATTTGTTCGAATGACGCTGTCGCCTACCCGTCCGATAGTTTTGCGAACATGAAAGCATTGGCTATGGAGCACGACCTGCCGTTTCCGTATCTGCATGACGAAAGCCAACAGGTGGCGCGGGCCTATGGCGCCGTGTGTACGCCGGACTTTTTCGGCTTTGACCGCGATGGCGGCCTCCAATATCGCGGCCGGCTCGACGCGTCGCGCAAAAAAGCGGGGGCTGATGAGCTGCGCCGCGATCTGTTCGAGGCGATGAAGCGCGTCGCGGAGACTGGCCGCGGACCTGAGGAGCAGGTCCCGTCCATGGGATGTTCGATCAAATGGAGAGCCGCGTGAAAGCCATCATATTCGACCTGGACGGCACGTTGATCGACAGCGCGCCTGACCTGCACGCCTCGGCCAATAAGATGTTGCGCGCCCTCGGTCGGCCGGAGGTCACCCTTGCGCAGGTGATTTCATTTATTGGCAATGGGGTGCCGAAATTGGTGGAGCGCGCGCTGGGCGCGACCGGCGGCGCCGAGCCGGCCGAGGCTGAGAAAGCGCTGATTCTGTTCCAGGAATTTTATAGCGTAGACCCTGTGTCGCTGACCAAACCCTATCCCTATGTTATGCGGCTGTTGACAGGCCTCGGCGCGGCGGGCGTTCCGATGGGGGTTTGCACCAACAAACCGGAACAGTTCACCGGCGCTATTCTGGACGCGCTGCAATTGCGGCAGTTCTTCGGCTCGGTCGTTGGCGGCGACAGTCTGACTGTGCGCAAGCCTGATCCGGCGCCGCTGCGTCTCTGTTTTGACGAGCTCGGCGTGGCGGCGGGCGCGGGGCTCTATGTCGGCGATAGCGAAACTGATGAGGCGACTGCGGCGGCGTTGGGCGCGCCGTTCGCCTTCTTTACCGGCGGCTATCGCAAGAAAGCGGCCGACGCGTTCGACAGCGTGTTTGCATTTGATCAGTTCGATGCGCTGGAGGCCTATATTCGCGCGCGCTCGGCGCCGCGGCTGTAAGCGACTCATCCGCCGGGAAGCGCGCATTGGCGCTCAATCGCTCATTTGTGAAAGTTTCAAGCATGTCCGCCTGATTTGAACTTGCGTCACTGATATTTGTTTCGATCCGGCGGCGCCGACGCGATTCTCACTTGCGATTGGCGCAGAGCTGGTATGCACTGCAGGCAACCCTGGTCCGCCATCGAACATTGAGAGCCGTGACGCGATATGCCCGTCAGTTACGACTTTGTTCTCGTAGCCATCTCGATCATGGTCGCTGTCGTGGGATCACACGCCGGCTTCGCGATTATGCGGCCGAATGGGCGGCTGGCGGGCGTTAGCTATAAGGCCCGGTTGTTGTTGAGCGCAGTGGTTTTCGGCGGCTCGATCTGGGCGATGCACTTTATCGGCATGCATGCGGTGCAGCTGCCAATTCTGATCAATTATGCGCTGCTGCCCACATTTGTTTCCGCTTTGGTCGCGATCTTGCTGACGGGGTTGGGGCTCTATATCGCGACCGCGGGCGTGGTGGGGCGACATCCTCGAAAAATCGCTGCGATATTGATGGGCGGCGGCATTACGTCGATGCATTATCTCGGTATCGGCGCGATCCGAGCCAACTGTGTCGTGGATACGTCGCTGTTGGGCGGCGTGAGCGCGTTGGCGGTGGGCGTTGTCGTCGCCTGGTTCGCGCTGCGGGTGATGACGACGCCGCGGAAGAACGAGTCGCAGACGCTGCTGGCGGCGGTGTTGTTGGGGATCGCCATTTCGGGAATGCACTATGTCGCGATGGCCGACACGCGCTTCCTGCTCAGCTCGGGGGTTGAGATCACGGCTGAGCCGGTGCTGAACGAGTATTACCTGGCCAGTTTTGCGGCTTTTCTCGCCTTTTTGATCTGTGATTTGTTCATCTTCATCGTCCTGCCTGAGCCGGCGAAGGCGTCCCCTTTTCGACCTGAAGAGGATGCCGCGCCTGCGATATCGGCGCGTGAAATCAGCGCTGTGGCGGGTGATGCTGAGGGGGGCGGGCGGTCGCCAGCGCCTGCTGCAGGGGCTCTGATCAGCATAGAGGCGTCGACTGGTCAGGTGATCCTGCCGGTTGACGCGCTGCTGAGCGTTAAGGCGGACGGCCGATATGCTCAGGTCTCTTATCTCGAGCGAGAAACAGGGCAGGCGAAAACCTTGTTCTCGGTCGAGTCGATCGCCCAGTTGCAGGAGCGATTGCCGGAGGATCGGTTTGCGCGCGTCCATCGCAGCCACATCGTCAATCTCGGCTGGGTGGCGCGGCTGGATCGCAGCGCTGGCGCCGGAAAGTTGCATTTTGCGGTGCGCGGCGGGCCAGAGGTGCCGGTCAGTCGGAGCTATCTTAAGATCATCGCCAATCGGTTGGCGGCGACGTCTTAGCGACCTCCTCTCTCAATGTCAGTGGTTGTTCAGCGGCGCGCGCGATGCGCCGTTTGGGCGCGAAAAGGCGCATCTTGAAAAGGCGCGCCCCGGACGCCGCTCATGCCGGATGAATGCCACTCATGTATAAGTGGCTGCTAAACCAGAAAAATTGCGTCTCCTAGCCGAAACAATAAGCGATCAGGCTGAAACCGGCGGCACAGTCGAGCGCCGCTCTCACGCCATCGATCACTATCGCAGGGAGAGGCCGACCGATGATACCGGGATCATTTGGGTATCAACGCCCAAGTTCGAAACAGGAGGCGTTGCAGATGCTCGCCGCTGGTGGGGAGGATGCGCGCCCCATCGCTGGCGGCCATAGCCTCATTCCGATGATGAAGTTGCGCATGGCCGCGCCAACCACGCTGATCGATATCGCCAGTCTCGATGAGCTGGCGGGGATCGCTGTTGGACCAGCTCAAATCGTGATCGGCGCGGCGACGACGCAGCATGACATGATCAGCTCAGAAGACCTATTCGCCGCGTGCCCGATCATCCGCGAGACCGCCGAAATGATCGCCGACCCGCAAGTCCGCTATTGCGGCACGCTGGGCGGCAATGTCGGCAATGGCGACCCTGGCAACGATATGCCGGCCCTGATGCAATGCCTCGGCGCGATCTATGTGTGTGAAAGCGCCAGCGGTTCGCGAGAAGTCTCCGCGCGCGACTTCTATCAAGCTGCTTATTTCACGGCGCTGCAGCCGGGCGAGATGATCACCTCAGTCTGCATCCCGCGTCCGGCGCAGGGGCATGGCTACGCCTATTGCAAGCTGAAGCGCAAAATTGGCGATTACGCGACGGCCGCGGCCGCCGTCACGCTGGAACTGGTCGGCGGCTCCGTGCGTGACGCGTCGATTGCGCTGACGAACGTCGCTGACACCCCGCTGTTGGCGGCGGAGGCGGCGCAACAGCTTATTGGCGCGCCGCTCTCGGAGGCCACGATTACCGCCGCAGTCGCGCGTGCGGAGGCGATCACGGCGCCTTCTGCGGATGGACGCGGTTCCGCTGAATATCGCACCAAAATGGCCGGCGTCATGGTCCGCCGCGCAATTGCGCTGGCGCAGAGCCGCGCCGGTGAAGCGCAGCCAAAGCCGGCGATGCCGTCGAGCTCAAGCGGCGCCGCCGCAGGGAGCGCGCCTACGCAGACGAACGATGATGGCGGCAAAGGCAAGGGAGGTTTCTTCGGATGGCTAAAAAGCTAATCACGCTCACCGTAAATGGTGAGAAGCATGAGGTCGCTGTCGAAGATCGAGATCTTCTCATCCACGTTCTGCGCGAAAAATTGCGGCTGACCGGCGCCCATATCGGCTGTGAGACGACGCATTGCGGCGCATGCACCGTCGATATTGACGGCAAGTCGATCAAATCTTGCACCCGGTTCGCGGTCCAGCATGACGGCGCGTCGATCACGACGATCGAAGGGATGGCGCACCCGGACGGGGCCCTGCATGCGCTGCAGGAGGCCTTCCGGCAGGAGCATGGTTTGCAGTGCGGTTTCTGTACGCCGGGCATGATCATGCGTGCGCACCGGCTGCTGCAAGAGAACCCGAACCCGACAGAGGAAGAGGTGCGCTACGGCATTGCCGGCAATCTCTGCCGCTGCACCGGGTACCAGAATATCGTCAAGGCGATTCTCGTCGCCGCTGAGAAGTTGCGTCAGCCGGAGGCCGCGGAATGACCGAGCACGACAAAAACATCAAAGCGGAACGCGAGGCGAAGCTCGAAGGCATCGGCTGCGCGCGCAAGCGCACCGAAGATGTGCGCTTTACGCAAGGCAAAGGAAACTATGTCGACGATGTAAACCTGCCGGGCATGCTGTTTGGCGATTTCACCCGTTCGCCCTACGCCCATGCGCGGATCAAGAGCATCAATAAAGAGAGCGCTCTTGCGGTTGATGGCGTGCTGGCGGTGATCACAGCTGAGGATCTGATCCCGCTGAACCTGCACTATATGCCTACTCTGGCCGGGGACGTGCAGGCGGTTTTGGCGCATGAAAAGGTGCTGTTTCAGGAGCAGGAAGTCGCCTTTATCGTCGCGAAAGACCGCTATGCGGCGGCGGACGGCGCCGCGGCGCTGGAGGTCGAGTATGAAGAGCTGACGCCGCTTGTCGACGCGTTCAAGTCTCTGCAACCCGACGCGCCGCTGCTGCGCGAAGATATCAAGGACAAAAAAGAAGGGGCGCACGGTCCGCGCAAGCACCACAACCATATCTTCACTTGGACGGCGGGCGATGCGGAGGCGACTGAGGCGGCGTTTCAAAAGGCTGATGTCGTCGTAAAGGAGTATCTGGCCCATCCGCGAGTGCATCCATGCCCGTTGGAAACATGCGGGTCCGTCGCGCATTTCGACAAGATTAACAGCCACCTGACCCTGTGGGGAACGTTTCAAGCCCCTCATGTCGTCCGTACAGTCGCATCGCTGATCGCCAACATCCCGGAGCATAAGATCCGTGTGATCGCGCCGGATATCGGCGGCGGCTTTGGCAATAAGGTGGGCGTATATCCGGGCTATGTGCTGTCGATTGTGGCCTCGATCGTCACCGGTAAGCCGGTGAAGTGGATCGAGGATCGGATGGAGAACCTGTCCACCACGGCGTTTGCGCGCGATTACCACATCACGGCGGAGCTTGCGGCGACGAAAGAGGGCAAGATCATCGGTCTGCGCAGCCATGTCCTGGCCGATCATGGCGCGTTTGACGCCTGCGCCGATCCATCAAAATTCCCCGCCGGCCTGTACCATATTTGTACCGGCGCCTACGACATTCCGACCGCCTTTGTCGAAGTAGAGGGCGTCTACACCAACAAAGCGCCCGGCGGCGTGTCCTATCGTTGTTCCTTCCGCGTCACCGAAGCCGCCTACACGATCGAGCGGATCATTGAGGTGCTGGCGCAGAAGCTGGGCATGGATGCGGCGGAGCTGCGCCAGAAGAACTTCATTCAACCGGAGCAGTTCCCTTACAACTCCGCCCTCGGTTGGGAATATGACAGCGGCGACTATCCGACTGCGATGAAAAAGGCGATGGAGGCGGTCGATTATCGCGGGCTCCGCGCCCGCCAAGCTCAGATGCTTGAGGATTTCAAGGCCGGCAAGTCGCGCGAGATAATGGGGATCGGGATTTCGTTCTTCACTGAGATTGTCGGCGCGGGCCCGTCCAAGAACTGCGACATTCTTGGCATTGGCATGTTTGACAGCTGCGAGATCCGTGTGCATCCGACCGGGGCGGCGATTGCTCGGCTTGGCACCAAGACCCAGGGGCAGGGGCATGAGACGACTTACGCTCAGATCCTGGCGACTGAGACCGGTATTCCAGCCGATTTGATCGCGATTGAGGAGGGGGACACGGACACGGCGCCCTACGGTTTGGGCACTTATGGGTCGCGTTCAACTCCCGTCGCCGGCGCCGCGTGTGCGCGGGCGGGGCGCAAAATCAAGCAAAAAGCGCAGCTGATCGCGTCGCATCTACTGGAAGTCCACCATGATGACTTGGAGTGGGACGTTGATGGGTTTCAAGTCAAGGGGAACCCTGAAAAACGAAAATCCATGAAAGAGCTGGCGTGGGCAGCCTATAATAACGTGCCTCCAGGCATGGAAATGGGGCTTGAGGCGGTTGATTACTATGATCCGCCGAACTTTACCTATCCGTATGGCGCTTATTTCTGCGTTTCGATCATCGATGTCGATACGGGCGAAACCCGGATCGAGCGCTTCTACGCGCTGGATGATTGCGGCACGCGGATCAATCCGATGATCATCGAAGGGCAGGTCCATGGCGGCCTGACGGAGGCCTTCGCCGTCGCGATGGGGCAATTGATCCACTATGATGAAACGGGCAACGTTCAAGGCGCCAGCCTGATGGATTTCTTCCTTCCAACAGCGGTGGAGACGCCAATCTGGGAGACAGATTTCACTGAAGTGCCCAGCCCCCATCACCCAATCGGCGCGAAGGGCGTTGGCGAAAGCCCGCATGTCGGGGGTGTGCCGGCATTTTCGAACGCGGTGAATGACGCATTTGCGAAGCTGGGCGGCGTGCATACCCATATGCCGCACACCGCGCCGAATATCTGGGCGTACGCCAAGTCGTTGGGGCTGGCCCGGTAGGCCGCGCGCTGACTGAGGGATGCGTGAAGATCTCTCGTTTGGAGGCGCCTTCTCTTCAAGCGCGGGGGGCGCGCGTCCAGCGAGAGGCGCGGCGGCGTCGGATCCAGGTTGCTGGTTAAGGTTTCTGGGGTGTCAAACTGGAGCCGACGACGCCGCACTCGCGCCGCCCGTGCGG
>JALEGB010000005.1 GCA_022760355.1 Neomegalonema sp. | reverse complement strand
GGCGAGCCCCTAAACCGGGCCCGAAGGGCGCTTCCTAGCCCGTCCTCAGCTGGGCTTACCGGTCTTGACCGGGCAATCAGCCCGCTCCGCGCCCGGTTCGCAGCCGAGAACGGGCTATGAAGCGCTGACGACGCCTGCTGAAGGGGTTTCGACCCAAGCGCCGACGCGACCATTACATAGAAAATGCGCTTCCCGACGAGGCGGATCGCCGCTGGCGCTCGCTAAGTTTCGCCCTTTGGCGCAGCGGGGTCCAGCATTCCAGCGACATCCATAATGTAGCGTCGCCCCGCCTCAACGGCGGCGGCGACCGCTTCGCGGCGATCAATCTCGCGCAGCTCCGCCAGCTTGAGCAGCATCGGAAGGTTCACGCCGGTGACAACATCAACCCCCGGACGCGCCATGGCGGCGATCGCCAGGTTGGACGGGGTGCCGCCAAATAGGTCGGTCAAAATAACGACGCCCGCGCCGCTATCCACTTCGTCAACCGCGGCGCTGATGACCTCGAGCTTTTCTGCGAGATCGCCCCCAACTGCTTTGGCGGCCGGTAAAGGACCAACCACATGTTCAGCAGCGCGCAAAAGTTCGTCGGCAAGGCCGCCATGGGCGACGATAATAAGACCGATCATGCTGCATCCGTTTGCTTGGGCCCAACGCCATTCTCGACCACGCCGAGCTCCCGATGCCTTAGATTGGGGCGCCAGCCGGCTTTGGCAATCGCATCCGCCAAGGCGACCGCCGTGGCGACGGATCGGTGTTTCCCGCCGCTGCAGCCCAGCGCGATTGTTACGTAGCTTTTGCCCTCGCGAACAAAGGCCGGCAGCAGCATCAGGACATGCTCCTCGATCTGGCGGGCGAACGGCGCATATAGCGGGTCCTGACCAACATACTCCGCAACTTTAGCTTCGCGGCCATCATGATCGCGCAATGTCGGCTCATAATGGGGATTGCGCAGGAAGCGGCAGTCGAAAACGATGTCTGCGTCGGCAGGCAGGCCCTTGCGATAGGCGAAGGAGACGACGGAAACGGTAAGCCCAAGCGCGTTTTGCCCTAGAACCTGCTCACGAATGGCGCGTTTCAGCTCCGCCGGAGCCATGTTCGTCGTGTCAATCACGACATCGGCCGCAGCTTTGACTGGATCGGTCAGCTGGCGGTCGAGGGCGATTCCGTCCTCGATTGCGCCGGTCGGCGCCAATGGATGCCTGCGGCGCGTTTCCGTATAACGTCGGCGGAGCGATTCCTCATCGCTTTCAAGAAACAGGACTTTGACCGTGGCGCGGCCATTCGCGGCGATTGCGTCCGTCAGGGCGGCAAACGCCTCCGCCGAAAAGCCGTTTGTCTTCGCATCCACGCCGATCACGACACGGTTGCGGCCATCAGCCTGCAATTGCGACACGATTTCAGGGGCGATGTTCAGCGGCGGTCGATCCACACGCTCAAAGCCGAAATCTTCCAGCGCATTGATGGCGGTCGTCCGTCCTGCGCCGGACCGGCCCGTCGCAAGCACAACAATTGCTTGTCCTTCTTCCGAAGGGGAAGTGGGGGGGGCGTCTGTACTGGCCGGCGACCCCGGCATGTTCATGCTTGTCATGTCCGGCCGTCCTCAATCCTGGGCTCAATTGGCGCAACTGGATCAAGAAGTGCGCCGCAATGCAACAAACAGTAGAGCCCATCCGCGAGTACGCTGTTCATTCGCGTCTCAATTAGGGGCAATTTGCAAAGACATAGGTTAACGCCGCGTTGCCGTGGCGTCCGCTCTTCATCTTTTGATGGCGTAGCCGCCGTGAGTCGCAATCTTATGACAAGATCGACGCGGGCGGCGCTGATGGACGGCAGGCGGAGCAAACCAAGCCCGCGCGCTTCGATGGCGCTGCTGAGGCGCGCTCGACGATGCGCGGCGGTTGGCTCTGCAATCAGTGTTTGATCTTTCATGCGGCGCAGCGCGACCCTGTCATCGGCGACAAGCCGCGCGCCGCGGGCGATGAGCGCGAGCGCTAGGCTCGATTTTCCGGCGCCGGGAGGGCCGATAAGAAGCACCGCCCGAGGGGCGGCGTCACGCGGCGCGTTGGCTCTTGGCGCGGCAACGCATGTTGCATGGAGCTCCGCCTCGTCGCGCTCCGCGATCTCCTCCAGCGCCCGATCAATCCTGCGTTCGTCCCGGAGGCCAGGCGTATGATCTGGCGCTGCGCCGGTCACAACGGCAAGGCGACCGAGAAGACGGCGCCGCTGCGGTCGGCGCGATTGTCGCACCAGATCTCGCCGCCATGCGCTTCGACGATCTGCCGGCAGATCGCAAGGCCAAGGCCGGAATGTTTGCCGAACTCATGCGCATCAGGGCGCTCAGAGTAGAAGCGCTTGAAAACAGACTCCAAGTTTTCTGGCGGCACGCCGGGGCCTTCATCCATTACTTCAATCAACCAAGCGTCTGCGCCTTCCAGCTTGGACTTGCTCAATCGCATCGAAATGGCGCCGCCCGCCGGGCTGAAGGAGGCCGCGTTGTCGAGCAGGTTCAAGAAGACTTGCGCCAGCCTCTCCTCCAGGCCGCTGAGCTTGGCTGAGTCCACGGCGGTCGCCAGCGTGATATGCACGTCTTGGCCATCGCAAATCGATTCGCAGATTGAGCGCACATTACTCAATAGTTGAACCAGATCGAATTTGTCGCGCTGCTCCCGCACCAGCTCCGCATCCAGGCGCGACGCGTTCGAGATTTCGGTCACCAGCCGGTCCATGCGCCGAACATCATGCTCGATCACCTCAAGCAGCCGGGTGCGTTGATCATCCGTTTTGGCGTTGCGGAAGCTTTCGACGGCTGATCGCATCGATGTGAGCGGGTTCTTAATCTCGTGCGCCACGTCCGCGGCGAAATTTTCAATCGCGTCTATTCGTTCGTAAAGCGCTTCGGTCATGCGCCGGAGGGCGATGGATAGATGACCGATTTCATCGCTGCGATGAGACAGATCCGGGATATCAATTCGGTTCGGGTCCAGCGGCGCCTTTTCCCGTCGTCGCCCGTCTTCGGCCGCGCGCGAAAGCTGCCGGATTGGCACGGCGATGTTCTGTGCGAGCGCGAGAGAGAGGCCGATGGTGACGATCGCAGCCACGGCGAACCCCTGCAGGATCGCGGTGCGGCCTTGGTTGGCGATCTGATCGATATCGCCGCCCTCGGTTGACAGCACGAGGGCGCCCATCACGGCGCGAACCTGCTTGATCGGCGCGGCGACGGACAGGATCAGTTCGTTCTTACTGTTCACCCGTGTCGCGGTGCCGATCTTTCCGGTGAGCGCGGCGTACACTTCGGGTTCGAGCGATATGCCCGCTGACGGCGTCTCGCGATAAAGGGGCAGTTGCGGCGTGAAGGAGGCCGCGACATAGCGGGCTGATTTATCAAGCAAAGCCAGAGCGCTGCGATTGCGCGAGCTCTCTGCGTCCGCGTCTTCTTCGACGATAATCGTGCTGCCGAGCAGTCGACGCGTATCGCCGGTCAGGCGGCCGCTGCTGTCAAAGATCTGCGCGCGCAGTTTGGTCTGCAGCGCAAGCCGCCGCAGCACCTCATTGGCTACGACCCGATCATATCGCCGGTCATTCGGGAAGCCGGCGGCCTCGGCGATCGTCACTGAAATGATCGAGGCTTCTGTTTTCAGCGCGGCGAGCCGCAGCTTGCGCAGCCCTTCCCGATACTCATTTGTATAGAGCACGCCTGCGATCTGGATGCAAAGCGCGGCGATTGAGAGCACGAAGATCTGGGTTGTTAACTGCGAAAAGGCGATCAGCCGCGACGGCGACAGTCTCTGAATGAAGTTAAGCCCAAGATACGCGTGTGCGGATTGCGCCGCCTTTGTAGATTTGCTCAAGGCGGACTTGCTCAGCCGCCCAGCCGCGCGCGCCCACTGGCGCCATTTCCGTTGTTCGGGCGCGGTGGTGCTCCGCCGCGCATTTACGTCCGCTGCGCTATCGCTCACTGAACCTCTCCGCGATCTTGCGCCCCCCTCGCCGCAATCGCGACCGGCCGCTCCCCGCGCAATTTACTCTTTGTAGCGATATCCGACGCCGTACAACGTTTCGATCGCGTCGAATTCGCCGTCAACAACGCGGAACTTCTTGCGGATCCGCTTGATGTGGCTGTCGATGGTGCGATCATCGACATAGATCTGGTCGTCATAGGCGGCGTCCATCAAATGGTCGCGGCTCTTGACGAAGCCGGGCCGGCTCGCAAGAGCCTGCAAAATTAAGAACTCGGTCACGGTCAGCGTGACGCCGGCGCCGTTCCAGGTGCAAGCATGGCGCAGCGGATCCATCATCAGCGGGCCGCGTTGGATCGGCTTGTCCTTTTCCTGCCGCTCCGCCGTTGTATCGGGCGTTTCACGACGGCGCAGCACAGCGCGGATCCGTTCCACGAGAAGACGCTGCGAGAAGGGCTTGCGAATGAAATCGTCCGCGCCCATCCGAAGGCCGAGAACTTCGTCGATCTCATCGTCTTTCGATGTCAGAAAAATGACCGGCATATCAGATTTCTGCCGGATGCGGCGCAACAGCTCCATCCCGTCCATCCGCGGCATCTTGATATCAAACACGGCGAGATCCGGCGGGGTCGCGCTCAGTGCGCTGAAGGCCGTCGAGCCGTCCGTGTAGCTGCGCACCTCATAACCTTCGGCTTCGAGCGCCATAGTCACGGAGGTGAGGATGTTGCGGTCGTCGTCCACCAGCGCGATCGTCGCCATTAGAGCCTCGTAATTGTACTGCGTCCTGTCCTGGGATCTCGACTGAGCTGCTTTGCGCCAGGTCGCGGCGTTACGCCACGCGCTTTCGCTGAGCGCTGAGCTTCATGACGCTGCTGCAAAGCGCGCCGGAACTGAACCCTATTCAGATGACCAACCAATGAGACACATAAGAAGCCTTTTTTGAGGCGGAAATGCAAAACCAGATTTTGACTCGGAGGTGAGCGAGACATAAAATTGCGATGACAGCGCCAAGCACGATAGATGCTTTCTGCTGCGGCGCAGTGTCACCATAAGGCGCAGGTCGGATTGGCGTTTGGCGCCGCGCATGCATAAGAGTGCGCGGCGCGAGAGCTTGTTGGGCGCGCCATTCCCGTTCGCGTCGTCCAAGGGGGCGGCGCTAAAGTTCTGGTGATGAGCCGTCCGAAGAACTCGGTCGGCCGCGCCGCATTTTGCTCGGCTGTGTATACAAGGAGACGCGCAGCCGCGCGATGGAGGTATTTATGAAATACGCTGGCCTGGTGAACCCGTCGCATGCCCTCGACGCGATCGGCGTCAACGACCTGGCGTATGCGTATTATAACTTGACGGAAGCGCAGCTGGTCGAGGCGGCGATTGCCCGCGGAGAAGGCCGGCTGGCCCCAGGCGGCGCGCTTCTGGTCGAGACCGGTCAGCATACCGGGCGCTCGCCGCAGGATAAGCACATCGTTCGGGTTCCATCGTCCGAAGCGAACATCTGGTGGGAAGCCAACCGCGAGATGACGCCGGACGCGTTTGAGCAGTTGCGCGTCGATATGATCGCGCACCTCAAAGGCCGCGAGATGTTCGTTCAGGACCTGTTTGGCGGCGCAGATCCGGCGCACCGGCTGAATGTGCGGGTCGCGACGGAGCTGGCTTGGCACAATCTGTTCATCCGCCACCTGCTGCGGCGGCCTGAACGGTCCGAACTTGAGACCTTCGTTCCCGAATACACGATCATCAATTGCCCAAGCTTCAAGGCGGACCCGACGCGCCATGGCTGCCGTTCAGAGACGGTGATTGCGATCTCGTTTGAGCGTCGGCTGATCCTGATCGGCGGCACATCCTATGCGGGCGAGAATAAAAAGTCGGTCTTCACGCTGCTGAACTACATCTTGCCGAGCCGCGGCGTTATGCCGATGCACTGTTCGGCCAACCACGCTACAGGCGACAAGACCGACACCGCGATCTTCTTCGGTTTGTCCGGCACCGGCAAGACGACCCTGTCAGCCGATCCGAACCGGATCCTCATCGGCGATGATGAGCATGGCTGGACCGATGACGGCGTGTTCAACTTCGAAGGCGGCTGTTACGCGAAGACGATCCGACTGTCTGCGAAGAGCGAGCCGGAAATCTACGCGACGACCTCGAAGTTCGGCACCGTTCTTGAAAATGTGATCATGGATCCGAAGACCGGCGCGTTGGATTTTGACGATGGCCGCCTGACGGAAAACACCCGCGCCGCCTACCCGCTGGACTACATTCCAAACGCGTCGGACACCGGCATGGGCGGCTTGCCGAAGAATATCGTGATGCTGACCTGTGACGCGTTCGGCGTTCTGCCTCCGATCGCCCGCCTGACCCCAGCCCAGGCGATGTACCACTTCCTTTCGGGCTTCACCTCGAAGGTGGCCGGCACCGAAAAGGGCGTGACGGAGCCGCAGCCGACTTTCTCAACCTGTTTCGGCGCGCCGTTCATGCCGCGGCGTCCTGAAGTCTACGGCCAACTTCTGCGCGAGAAGATCGCGAAGCATGGCGCGACCTGCTGGCTGGTTTCGACCGGTTGGACCGGCGGCGCATATGGCGTTGGCGAGCGGATGCCGATCAAGGCGACCCGCGCGTTGTTGACCGCAGCCCTCGACGGCTCGCTGAACGAAGGCCTGTTCCGTCGCGATCCGCATTTCGGCTTCGACGTTCCGGTTGCTTGCGCCGATGTTGAACCGACTTTGCTCGATCCGCGCCGCACCTGGGCGGACCCGGAAGCGTATGACGCGCAAGCCGCGAAGCTGGTCTCGATGTTCGCGGCGAACTTCTCGCAATATGAAGCGCATGTGGATGAAGAAGTCCGCAAGAGCGCTATCGGCGCCGCTTAATCTCGGCCTAACGTAAGGCTGCTTGACCGCGTGCGCCTCGGCGTGCGCGGTTTTTTTTTTGGCAAGGCCGGTCGCGGCGCAAGAGCGCTGGCTCGGCCAGGTTTATGAGTCTAGGCGAAGATCGCGCGTCTGAGCAGGTTCAGCGACGCCAGAAGCAGCACGATCAATGTCGCCTTGCGGAACATTTCCGCATCGAGGCGCTTCTCGGCCGCGCCGCCCATCGCCATCCCCAGCACGGTCGGGATGATCAACGCGGCGGAGAACGGCAGAGTGCGGCTGTCCAGCACCCCGGTATGCATATGGGCCGGCGCCAAGATCAGCGCGCCGATCAAGAAGGCGAGGCCGATCGCCCTCTTATGCTCCTCCTTATCCAGGCGGAGCGCGTTCATAAACAGGACAACCGGCGGCCCCCAAATGCCGGAAAGCCCGCCAATAACGCCGCCCACCCCGCCGGCGATGAGGCTGGCCTTCTGCTCCCAACGCGGCGCGATGCGGGGACGCCAGCCGAGCAGTTGGATCAGTGCGGCGCTGAAGGTGACGGCGCCGATCAGCGCAAAAAAGCTGCGCTCATTCAGCCCTGGCAGCAAATTCGCCCCGAGAAAAATCATGGCGCCAAGCATGATGTTGAGGGCCCAGAAGCGCCGAAAGGTCGCGAGCAGCGGCCGGACGCCCTGGCGCAGGGCTTGAAACAGGTTGGAGATCAGCACGGGTAAAATGACGGTCGCCACGGCGGTTTGCGCCGGCAGAATACTCGCCGCGCCGGTGACCGCGATCAAAGGCAAGGCAAAGCCGACCAGCCCCTTGATGAAGCCGCCGACGAAAAAGAGGGTGGCGACGATAAGAAGGGCCGTGAGGCCGAATTGATCCAACATGTCCGCTCGTCTGGGTAGCGGCGTCGCGTCTCGGCTGATCGGAATGACGAAGGCCGTGGGCGGCGCGATGGGAAAGGCGTTGCGCCTCTTGTCGCCGTTTCGGCCCCTGAGGTCGAGCGCTTCGTGCTCTGCGGCGAGATCTATAATATCCATTAATTTTATGACCCCACTTGATAATTTTCTTGCGCGACCATTTCATGCAGTGCAGCATGCTCTGGTGTTGCAATCGGCCGCTCCCTGAAGGGGCGGTCGATTGCATATTCGGAAGCTCGGCTACGGCGTCTTTCTGGTGAGAGGCGCTACGGACGGCATTTTGTTGGATGAACTGAAGCGGCCGTTTTGCACGGCGAGTGAGGGAGACCAAGATGGCCCTTGATCAAAGCACTCACGCGGGAGCGCAAAAGCTGGCCGCGGACCCATCGGCGTTGTTGGATGCGGCGGCGACAGCGCTCGCCAACGTTGAGGCGGCCGTCGCGCAAGGCGTCGACGCGTTGCGGGAACGTGTTGCGCAGGGGGAGAAAATCTCCGGAAAGGCGCTGGAGGCTGATCAAATGCGCGCCCATGCGGCGGCGTGGTACGGCTCCTACACGGAAGCCCTGCGGCAAACGCTGGCTTGGGCCCAGCGGCTGCATGGCGGCGGCGCATTTGACGAGCTTGAGCAAGCGCTGTTTGCAGTCGGCTTTGGCGAATATCTGGCGCAGCTCCAGGGCGGGCTGCTGATGAGCCAGGGCGAGATTGCGCGCCCGAGCGATCTCGGCGTGACGCAGAGCGCCTTTGGCGGTCCTGAAGCCGAAGCGATTATCGCGCTGGGCGCCAATGATGCGATGCGCAAGCGGATCATGGAAATTGTGTGCGAACGCGAAGGCCTTGCAACGGTCGGCGCGTCAGGGCTCGACGAAGACATGGAGATGGTGCGGGAGCAGTTCCGCCGGCTTTGTGTCGATAAGGTGGAGCCGCACGCCCATGAATGGCACCTCAATGATCAGCTCATTCCAATCGAGATTATTCAGGAAATGGCTGAGCTGGGCGTATTTGGCCTGACCATTCCCGAAGAGTTCGGCGGCTTCGGCATGGGCAAGACAGCCATGTGCGTCGTGTCGGAGGAGCTGTCGCGCGGATATATCGGTGTAGGGTCGCTGGGAACACGGTCGGAAATCGCCGCAGAGCTGATCCTGTGCGGCGGCACCGACGCCCAGAAGGCGGAGTGGCTGCCGAAAATCGCGAGCGCCGAAATTCTGCCGACGGCGGTGTTTACCGAGCCAAACACCGGCTCGGACCTTGGCTCGCTCCGCACGCGCGCGGCGAAGGAAGGCGACTCCTATACTGTGACCGGGAACAAAACCTGGATCACCCATGCGGCGCGGGCGGATGTGATGACCATGCTGGTGCGGACCGATCCGGACAGCACGGATTGGCGCGGCCTGTCGATGTTTCTCGCGCCTAAACAGCGCGGAACCGACGAAGCCCCCTTCCCGGATGATGGGATTACCGGCGGCGAGATCGAAGTGCTCGGCTATCGCGGCATGAAGGAATATGAGCTCGGCTTTGACGGGTTCCGCGTACCGGCCGAAAATCTACTGGGCGGCGTCGAGGGGCAGGGCTTCAAACAGCTGATGCAAACCTTCGAAAGCGCGCGTATTCAGACCGCCGCGCGCGCCGTCGGCGTGGCGCAATGCGCCTTTGATCTTGGCTTGCGCTACGCTCAGGAACGGGTGCAGTTCGGCAAGCCGCTGATCGCTTTCCCACGCGTTTACAACAAGCTCGCGCTGATGGCGGCCGAGATCATGATCGCGCGCCAGCTGACCTACTTCTCAGCGCGGGAGAAGGACGCGGATCGCCGCTGTGATCTTGAGGCGGGCATGGCGAAGTTGCTTGGCGCTCGCGTCGCTTGGGCGGCGGCGGACAATGCTCTTCAGATCCATGGCGGCAACGGCTTCGCGTTGGAGTATCCGATCAGCCGAGTCCTTTGTGATGCGCGGGTCCTCAATATCTTCGAGGGCGCAGCCGAAATTCAGGCGCAAGTTATCGCCCGGCGGATGCTCGAAAATCGCGCCAAAAGCTGAGTTCGCACCCTAGGACACGGACTCATAATTTCGCAGCCAAATTCGGATTGCTGCGAGCTTTGTTAGAGCGAGGAAGTTTGCGGCGTGTTTTTCGTAGCGCGTTGCGATCGCTCTGAAGTGTTTGAGTTTGTTAAAGAACCTCTCG
>JALEGB010000063.1 GCA_022760355.1 Neomegalonema sp. | reverse complement strand
ATAGCGACGGTTGGACATTCAAGCTCCTCCTTTGGGTGCTTGAATCAAAATTCACCGCAAAAGTGAATCCCATTTATGAGTTTACAGCCTAGAGCTTTCGCCGATCAAGTTGGATCGGCTCAAGGCTCTATCTCTTTGAGTGGCCGCGATTTTCGAGTCGTCGAATGCGCGCATTCGATTTGAAATCACTCTAGCGGCCCAAGGCGGCGGAGGCGTTCTGTTACGCCGTCGCAAAGAGCAGCATCGCCGCTCCGGCCCCGATCAGCGCCAAGCCCAGTATAGCGCGACGGCTCTGTCGTTCGCCGAACCAAATCCAAGCTGTTGTCGCCGCGAACAGCAGTTCGACCTGCGCGAGCGCGCGCACATGGGCTGCGGGCTCAAGGGTCATCGCGGTAAACCAGCCAAGAGATGCGAAAGCGCCCGCCGCGCCAGTCAGTAGGCCGGGCCGCCAGGCGGCGGCGACCGCTCGAATTTCCGCCGGCGCCCGCGCCGCCATCCAGACAAGCATTACGATGGTCTGCGCGGCCGTCGCCGTCGCGAGGGTGAACGCGGCGCGGATGGCGACGGAGCCGCTTTCGAGGGACAGCGACGCGCCGCGATAGGAGACGGCCGAGAGCGCGAACAGCGCGGCGGCGGCGAGGCCATATCCGAGGCCCGCGCCGAAGGCTTGCGACCAGCCCGCGGCGCTGTGCTGCACTGTCGCCAGCCAGACGCCGACCACGCCGACGACAATCGCAAGCGCCGCCAGCAGCGGCGGCACATCGAGCAACAGCAGCGCGCCCGCCAGCGCCGCCAGGATGGGCTCGGTTTTGGAGTAGCCGGTTGCGATCGCAAAGCCCGATTTCGGCACTGCGGCCAACAGCGCCGCTGTCGCCAGGATTTGCGCTGCGCCGCCTAAGCCGGTCCAGCCGGCCCAAATCCAGCTTGGGGGCGGCGGTGCGCCGTCGATGTAAAGGGCGATGGCGAAGAAGCTGAATGTAAAGGGAAGCGCGTAGGCGAAGCGGACAAATGTCGCCCCCGTTGGGCCCACGCGTCCTCGCAAGCCCGCCTGTAGGCTCGACCGGAGATTCTGTAGAAAGGCCGCAGCCAGGGTGATTGGAATCCAAAGCGCCATGCGCGAGCTATGAGGGATCGCACGCAGGTGCGCAAGTTATGCTGACCTATTTTTCGTCTCGCTGACCGCGGACGTCGCCTACAGCGCGCTGGCTCGACCAGATTTGTGAGTTCGCGGCCTAAAGCACGCGAATCCAACAAAAACTACGTCAAGGTGTCGAATGTCACGCTAGCCGGCGCGGTGAGAACACGCCATTCTGCGCGCTGCGAGGCGGCAAAAGGGAAGCGCAAGATGGCGGGCGGCGGAGAAACGGAATATCTACAGGCGGCGGCGGTTTATCTGGGCGCAGCAGTCGTAGCGGTTCCGATTTTTAAGCGCCTTGGCCTGGGCTCAGTGCTTGGTTATCTCGCTGCAGGCGTTCTGATCGGGCCCAACGCGCTCGGATTGATCAAAGACGCGGACGCCGCCTTGCGGATCTCCGAGTTTGGCGTGGTTTTGCTGCTTTTCGTGATCGGGCTTGAGCTCCGACCGGCGCGGCTGTGGCGCTTGCGGGTCGATGTCGGCGGTTTGGGGGGCGCTCAAGTTTTGCTCTCAACCCTGGCTATCGGGTTGATCGCGTTCTTCACCGGCTTGTGGGGTTTTAGCCTTGATGCGTCCAGCGCGGTGATCGCTGGGGCGGGGCTGGCATTGTCGTCGACCGCCTTCGCTGTGCAGATTCTGCGAGAGAAGAACGCGCTTTCAACGCCTTACGGCGATCGCTCCTTCGCCGTCCTGTTGTTTCAGGATTTGGCGATTGTCCCATTGCTCGCGCTGGTTGCGGTCTTATCGCCTGCTGACGCTTCGGCGCCCGATACGCCGGTATGGTGGAGCTTTCTGAAGGGACTTGCGGCATTAGGCGCTGTGTATTTTGTCGGGCGTTATTTACTGCGCCCGGTCTTTCATTGGCTCGCCATTCTAAAGGCCGACGAAGTTTTCACCGCCGCGGCGCTTCTTGTTGTGGTTGCTGCGGCATTGGTCATGGCCGAAGTCCAGTTGTCGATGGCGATGGGCGCCTTTCTAGCCGGCGTTCTCTTGGCTGAATCAGAATTTCGACATCAGCTCGAGGCCGATATTGAGCCTTTTCGCGGCTTGATGATGGGGCTGTTTTTTATTGCGGTCGGAATGAATATTAATATCAGTAGCCTTGTCGCGGATTTGGGCGCGATGGTTATTGTGTGGATTGTGCTGGGCGCGTTGACCCTGGTGCTGCTGAAGACCGCAATAATTTTTGGCCTGGCGCGGCTGGCGGGATCGTCGGCCATTGATGCGCTGAAGATCGGCGCCGTTCTGTGCCAGGGCGGCGAGTTCGGGTTCGTAATTTTCAAAGAAGCAGTGTCGAGCGGGGCGATGGGACCGGCGAATGCGTCGTTGCTGACAGTGACAATCACTGTCTCAATGGCGCTGACGCCGCTGATCGTGATCGGCGCGCAAAAGCTGGGGGAGCGCCTTTGGGGGGATCAGGAGGAGGAAGAGGCGGTTGCCGGCGTCTCCCATGTTGATGACGCCCCTCATGCTGACATCATCGTCGCCGGGTTTGGCCGGACCGGGCAGGTGGTGGCGCGCGTGCTGCGCGCGCGCGGGTTGTCCATGACCCTGATTGACAACAATCCGCGCCATATCCGATTTGCCGAGACGTTCGGAACCAAGGTGTTTTTTGGCGACGCGCGCCGGCTCGATACGTTGTCCGCCGCTGGGGCGGAAAGCGCGCGCGCGATCTTCCTCTGCATCAATGATCGTGATGGCGCGCGGCTTGCCGTGGAGCGGATACGGGCGCGCTTCCCGAACCTGATGGTTTTCGCCTCAACTTATGATCGGTTCAGCATGTTGGAGATGAAGGCGGCGGGCGCGCATGCGATTGAACGTGAGACCTTTGAGTCAGCAGTGCTTTTGGCGCGACGGGCGCTGGAGCATTTTGGCGATGGCGAAATTGTTGATGATTTGATCGAAGAGTTCCGCCGCCAAGATGCCGAACTGCTGCGGCTGCAAGCAGAGTTTGGCGCGCATGAGGGGCTCAAGAAGCTGCGTGAAGGCTACAGCCTTAAGCAGAAGAGTTAAGTCGGCGCTGGTTACGTCTATTGCGTCGCCAGCTTCAGCCGCTAATCGTTTGCGATCTGATATATTAGCTCTTGGAAAAAATTGGACCTCGTCTGTCTATGCAGTCGAGCGCCGAGTTTGTGCGATATTCGAACGCTTATTAATCAAAAATCTCAAGTTATATCGCAAAATACAGTTCAAAGCGGAGTTTTGTCCCAGTTTTATGGCGGGATATATTTAACGGGCGCTGCTGGCGAACTTTGTCTGTCGTTTCCAGTATTTCAAGAAGTTCCATCTACTCTGACCTCATAGTCAGGGTAGGGAAGTAGCATGAAAATCTCCCGTCGGCGCCTTGTGGGCGCAGGATTGACCGCGGCCGCGTTTGGCTCAGTGTCGATTGCTAAAACGGCGGCGCCCAAGCCGCCCGCGGATGCGGCTGCGCGCGTAACGCCAAAGCTCATTGCGAAGCTTCGCAAAATCGTCGACGCGGAAATTGTACTGCGCTCGGTCAGGGCGCAAAATGCGCGCTATGGCGAACTCTCGCTCGAAGAGATCAAAGCGTTGGACGATCAGTGGCGGGCTGAGCGCAAGGCGGATGACAAGCCGCTTATTTCCATGACGTTGTCCAATCCGCTCTCAAGTTATCTCACGCGCGTGCAAGCAAATGAGTTAGGCATGTTCGCCGCGATTTTTGTCATGGACCAGAATGGCTTAAACGCAGGCCAAAGCGCGATCACCGGCGATTTTTGGCAGGGCGATGAGGCAAAATTTAAAAAGACCTATCCGATTGGCGCCGACGCGGTGTTCGTGGACGAGCCGGAATGGGTCGACGAATTCACAGTTTGGATCATCCAGATCAGCATGACCCTCGTCGACGACGTCGCCAAAACACCAATTGGCGCAGTGACGTTCGACGTCAATCTCGCGGAACTTGAGCGGCGCGGCGCGTAAGCGGCCGCTGAAAAGGAAGCCATCCCGATGAATGGTCTTACTATTAAAACGAAGACGCTGATCGCCTTCATACTGATTGGATTGGTCACGCTCACGGCGGGTTCGGCGAGCCTGTGGTTAACCAACAGCGCGCGAAGCAGCATCGATCACGGACAGCATCTGCGCGGCTATGCTGAGAAGTTGCTGAAGCTGAAGAGCCTGGCGACAGAGCAGGACCTGACATTGCAGGGCTTTATTCTGACCGGCGATCGCGCGCATCTGAAGGCGCTTCTTTCCTACGATGATCAGGTCAAAACGGCGATTGCGGACGTCAAGGCGCATCTTGCGGCGCGTCAAGAGAGTTCAGGCGCTGACCGCGCCGCCGTGGCGGCGATCGCCGCCGCGTGGAGCAGTTGGCGTACAAAGCATGTGGCGAAAGTCGTCAAATATATGCGCCAGCCGCGGACGATCGACTTGGCGCGGCTTGAGCAGTCAAGCGGCGCGCATTTAGCGGATCTCGTTTCGTTCTTTAAGCAAATTGATGGGGTAGAGGCGAAGCTGTCCGAAGCGTTGTCTCAGTCGGCCACGGCGCAGATGGAGGCGATCGGGGTGTCGCAAACCGCGGCGCTGGTCGGAATGCTGGCGGTGCTGGGGCTGACGACCGTGCTTGGCTTCGTAACATATAGCATTATCGCCCGGATCGCGCGGACCATGAAGGCCATGGAAGCCGGTGAAGTGGATGCGATGACCGCGAATCTTGGGCGCAAGGATGAAATCGGCGCAATGGCGCGCGCGTCGAATGCGTTTCGCGAAAAACTCGCAGATATCGCCAGAGCGGAGAAACAGCGTGTTGCTTCCGAACATGCGGCTGAAGAGGCGCGTCGGGCGATGTTGGATCGGCTGCGCTCGGAGTTTGGCATGGTTGTCGGCGCGGCCGTCGAAGGCGATTTCTCGGCGCGCATTAATACTCGATTTGACGATGAAACGCTGAATGAGTTGGCCGGCGGTGTGAACAGCCTTCTCGCCAGTGTTGAGGCGGGCGTATCCGAGACCAAACGGGTGGCGACTTCGCTGGCGCAGGGGAATCTGACGGCGACGATGCAAGGCGACTTTCGCGGCGCATTCGCAGAGCTGCAATCGAGCCTCAATGCGGCGATGGCGCAGCTGGATGAGCTGGTGGGCGATATCGTCAATGGCGTTGCGCTGACTGAGAGAGCGACGGACGGCATTCAGCACAATGCGGAGGAGCTGGCGCGGCGTTCGGAAAACCAAGCGTCGTCCATTCAGGAAACCGCGGCGACGATGGAGGAGATGACCGCAACCATCCGCTCGAACGCCGAGAATGCGAGCACAGCGCGCGAAGTTGCACAGCAGGCCGCGACGCGCGCGCGCGTCGGCGGCGAGGTTGTTGGCGAGACCCGCGGCGCAATTGACCGCATCGAAGCCAGCGCGTCGAAAATCGCTGAAATCACCTCGGTAATCGACAGTATCGCCTTCCAAACCAATTTGCTCGCCTTGAACGCTGCGGTTGAGGCGGCTCGGGCTGGCGAAGCCGGCAAGGGGTTCGCAGTTGTCGCGTCGGAGGTGCGGGATCTGGCGCATCGCTCCGCGACTGCGGCGAAGGACATCTCGGCGCTGGTGTCGGAGAGCTCCGACAACGTTCACTCGGGTGTGGAGCTGGCGCGGCGAACCGGCGAGGCGTTGGAGCAGATTGTTGAAGCGGTTGATCAGGTTGAGAACTATGTTGCGGATATTGCCGCAGCGAACCGGGAGCAATCATCCGGGGTCGAAGAGATCTCAAGCGCGATTGGGCATATCGATCAGTTGACCCAACAAAGCGCCGCTTTGGCCGAAGAAAGCGCGAGCCATGCGCGATCGCTTGCTCAGCAGTCCGAGCAGCTTTCGTCGAGCGCGGCGGTCTTCGCCACCAGTGCGGATCGTTCCCGGATGTCCGCCGTCGCGTAGGCCGGTGTTGAGCCAGGCCGAAAAGGCTTGGCTCTTGCGCATCCTAGAGTCGAAACCCCTTCATCAGACGCCGTCAGCCCGGTTTAGGGGCTTGTCGGCAAGAATATCGAGGCGCAGGCGGTGTGGCTCACCGTCAAGCCTAGATATCGACGTCCGGCGAGCCCCT
>JALEGB010000062.1 GCA_022760355.1 Neomegalonema sp. | reverse complement strand
TCCAGAATTCGGAGCCGTACAGATTGCCCATGTCTTTGTAATGCGGATTGAGGACAACGCCCCTGCGCAGCCACACCTCATCCGCGGCGCGGGCCAGAAAGGCGCCGCCGGCGCCGGCGCCTCCGCATAGCGCGGAGATCACCAGCCGATCATCGCAGCGCAGGATCGCCTCGGCCAGATCGTCAATAGCGTTGATGTTCCGCCAGGACTCATCCGCCGCGCTGCTCGCCGCTTCAATTTGATTGAGGTCGAGACCATTTGACCAATGATCCTGGCCCCCCATCAGCACGATCGCTTTCGTCGGGCGCTGTAGGGCGGCGCGCCAGGCGTCCCGCAGCTCAACGCAGGCTTCGGTTCCCATCGCGCCGTTTAGGAACTCAAAACGCAGATAGCCGACGCCGTTCGCCTCCTCATACGCGATGTCCCGCCAGCCGTTTGTCTCCGGCATATCCGCCGTCTCGTCCGCGAATATGCGCGTGGCGGGGAGCTTGATCTCCCGCTCGCCCACGCGGCGCATATGGCCAATCCAGATCCCGCCTTCGCCCAATGCGACGCCCAGCGCTGGGCCCGAGCGGGCGGCCACGTCGCCGGGGGGGCCGCTGATCCCCTGAGCGGGGCGGGCGTTAAAAAGGAGCACGTCCTGGCCGAACAGCTGTGCGCGCACCCCAGGCGCGCCATCGGAGGCTGCGATTTTGCGCAGCGCCGATGCAACGCTGTCTCCCGCCCAATCTATCGCCCGGTCGGTCTGCTTCACCGAGGGATGAATTGGCGTCAGATCGCGCTGCGCCTCAGGCGCCTCGCCTCGCGCAATTTTGCAGAGCGCTTCGAGCACCGCATCCACCGCCGCCTCCGTGACCTCGTGGCGGTAGATGCTCGACTTGCGCGCGACGCGCATTGGGAACTTGCGGTGGGCCCAAATTGGGCCGGCGTCCATCTCGCCGTTGGCTTGAAGGACGGTAACCCCCCATTCCGGCGCGTTCTGAAGGATCGCCCAGTCGAGCGAGGCGGGGCCGCGATCGCCCGGCGGGCCGGGATGCACGATCAAGCATGGGGTGCTGCGCCAGACGTCGCCGGGAATCGCGCGTTTGAGATAGGGCGCCAAAATGAGATCCGGGCCGAATAATCGCACGGCGTCTCGGGTTGTGGCGTCGTTAATATCCAGCTCCACTGAGACGTCATGTCCGTGCTCCCGCAGCTCGATATGCAGCCGCTGGGTCAGGACGTTGAAACCGTGGCAGAGAAGGAGGATTCGCATCGAGTGGTTCCTAGCAGATCCGGGGCAGCTGCTCGCCAGCAAGCCAGTCGACGACGCGAACGCCGCCGAACTCTGTCCGCATCCGCACCATGCCTGCGTCCTCGCGCACAGCCTCGCCGATGATCGCCGCCTCTGCGCCGCACGGATGGCTGCGCATCGCCTCGAGGGCGGCGTCGGCTTGCTCCGCTGGGCAAATGCAGAGCATTTTGCCCTCATTCGCAACATAGAGCGGATCCAGACCCAGCAGCTCACAAGCGCCGCGCACGCCAAGTTTCACTGGAATGGCGGCTTCGTCCAATACAAATCCGACCCCCGCCGCAGCTGCGATTTCGTTGAGCGCCGTTGCGACCCCGCCGCGCGTCGGATCCCGCAGGACTGCAACATTTGGGACGGCTGCGAGAATGGCCGCCGCCATTTCATGCAGCGATGCGCTGTCAGACACGATCTCCGACTCAAACTCCAAATTCTCGCGGCTCGACATCACGGCAACGCCGTGATCGCCGATTGAACCGGATAGCAGAACTTTCATGCCGGACCGGGCGTGTTCGGGTGAAATATCGACGCCCGCTGGGGCGACGCCGATTGCGGTGGTGGTGATAAACACCCCGTCGCCTTTGCCGCGCTCGACCACTTTGGTGTCTCCGGCGACAATCTTCGCGCCAGCCTCCCGCGCCGCCGCCGCCATTGAGCTGACGATCCGGTCCAGATCGGCGAGCGGCAACCCTTCCTCCAGAATAAATCCGGCGGTTAGATAGAGCGGCAGGGCGCCCGCCATCGCTAAGTCATTGACAGCGCCGTGAACCGAAAGCGCGCCGATATCGCCGCCTGGAAAGAACAGCGGCGAGATCACATGCGCGTCCACCGTCGTCACCAGCCGGCCGGCTGGAGCGCTGATATAGGCGGCGTCATGTCCTTTATTCAGCAGCTCATTGCCGAGATGCTTCTGAAACAGATCGCGGATCAACTCGGCGGAGGCGCGCCCGCCGCCGCCATGGGTCATATCGACGGCGCCCTTCATGCTGCGCTCTCCCGAAAGCGGCCATAGCTCCAATAGGCTGCGCATGCGCCCTCGGACGAGACCATGCAGGAGCCCATCGGGTTGTCCGGGGTGCAGACCGTCCCGAACAGTTTGCAGTCGGTTGGTTTTTTCGCGCCGCGCAGGATTGCCGGGCACTCACACCCTTTAATCTCCCGCGATTGTTTGGACGAGATCTCGAACCGCCGCTCGGCGTCAAACGCCGCATATTTTTCCCTGATTTTCAGCGCGCTGTAGGGTACTGCGCCCAGGCCGCGCCACTCGAAGTCGGTCCGCAGCTCCAACGTGTCGGCAACGAGTTCTTGAGCTTTGAGATTGCCGCCGCGCTCCACCACCCGCGTATATTGGTTTTCAACCGCGCTGCGGCCGTCATTGATCTGCTGGATCAACATCAGAACGGACTGCATCACGTCGAGCGGTTCAAAGCCGGCGATGACGACCGGCTTTTCAAACTCCGCGGCGAAGAACTCATACGGCTCCGATCCGATGATCGAGCTGACATGCGACGGGCCCAAGAAGCCGTCGATCTTCACCGCGTCCAGCTCTCGGACCTCCGGCGACTGCAAGATATGCTGGATCGCGGCGGGGGTGAGCACGTGATTGCAGAAGACGGAGAAATTGCCTAGCCCTTCGGCCTGCGCTTGACGGATCGCAACGGCGGTTGGCGGCGTGGTGGTCTCGAAGCCAATCGCGAAGAAAACCACCTGACGGTCCGGGTTGTCGCGCGCGATTTTGAGCGCGTCCATCGTCGAGTAGACCATGCGAATGTCGGCGCCGTCCGCTTTCGCACGGATCAGAGAGCGGCGTTTTGTGCCCGGCACCCGCATCATGTCGCCATAGGTGCAAAGGATCACGCCATGTCGTTCCGCCAGCTCCACCGCGTCGTCTAGGCGGCGCACGGGCAGCACGCATACTGGGCAGCCGGGGCCGTGCACGAAGTTTACATTCTCCGGCATCAGATCCTGCACGCCATAGCGGAAGATCGCATGAGTATGGCCGCCGCAGAACTCCATTAAATGATAGGTGCGGTCGCTGCGCGCGGCTTGCGCAATCGCCGCCGCCATCTTATCCGCCAGCGCTCGATCGCGGAATTCGGAGATATACTTCATTGCGCGCCTCCTGCGATCTCTTCGAGCTCTTCGGCCAAGACCCCGGCCTCGGCCATCAGCTTCAGCGTGCGGTCGGCTTCATCGGCGCTGACCTTGTGCAGCGCATATCCGACATGGACGAGGACATACTCGCCCGGCGCTGCGTCCTCGATCAGGGCGAGGGAGATGCGTTTGCGAATGCCTTCGAGCGCAACTGTCGCCATATCGTCGTCGTGCATCTCGATAATTTTCGCGGGTATCGCCAAACACATTGCTCTTACTCCGCCGCCTGAGGTCGTCCGACCTGGGCCATGGCGCGCGCCGCCTCGATCCATTGCAGCCAGATATCCATGCCTTCGCCGGAGCGGGCGGAAACTTTGATCGCTTTGATCGATGGATTGACTTTACGCGCGTTCGCGATTGCGGCGTCGTCGTCGAAATCGAGATGCGGCGAAAGGTCGATCTTATTGAGCAGCATCAAGTCCGCCGCTGCGAACATATCCGGGTATTTGAGCGGCTTATCTTCGCCTTCAGTCACCGACAGGATGACCACCTTATGCGCTTCGCCCAGATCAAAGCCGGCCGGGCAGACAAGGTTGCCAACATTCTCGATGAACAGCACGGCGCCATCCGCTGGCGCGAGTTTCTCCAGCGCATGGCCGACCATATGACCGTCCAGATGGCAGCCTTTGCCGGTGTTGATCTGAATAGCCGGCGCACCTGCGGCTCGGATCCGCTCCGCGTCATTTTCCGTTTGCTGGTCGCCTTCGATCACATAGACGTCGCGCCGATCCCGCAGCATCTCAATCGATCGCGCCAGTAGAGTGGTTTTGCCGGAGCCTGGGCTCGAGACCAAGTTCAGCGCCAGAACGCCGCGCGCCGCCAGATAGGCGCGGTTCTTATCCGCATAGGCGTTGTTCTTCGCCAGAATATCCTGCTCAAGCTCAATGAGCCGGGCTTGATCGGGGCCGTGCGCGTGGTGATGGCCGCCATGATCATGGCTGTGGTCATGGGGTTCGGACACGCCATCCAGAATTTTGACTTCTCCAGGGCCGCAGCCGCAGACTGAGCACATCAGTTGACCTCCAATTCTTTGATCCGCAGCTCCTCGCCGCTGGTGACCTGAAGTTGATGCGACCCGCATTTGGGACAGGGGTCGTAGCGTTGCGTGATCGGAACGGTTTCGGCGCACGGCATGCACCACGCGGCGGCCGGCGGTTCGTCAATCTCCAGCTTTGCGCCCTCGATGATTGAGCCGCGCATCACGACGTCGAACCCAAAGCGCAGCGCGTCGGTCTCCACGCCCGAGAGTGGGCCAACCTCAAGCTTGACGCGATCAACCCGCGAAAATTTCTGGCTCTCCGCCTGTTCCTCGATGGCGCTTCGGATGCTCTGGCACAGCGACATTTCATGCATCGGCGAACCTCAGATCATAGCGCACGCACGGATCAATCGCGTTGATCAACAGCCGCGCCTGGCGCTCTCGGACCGTCCGGTCCGATGCGGTCAAGGTCGAAAGCGCGCGCGCGGCTGCGCCATTGGGCGCGAAGTTCACATCCGTCGGGGCCAGCACCCGATAGCTCTCGATAAGGCCGTTGGCGAAGGTCGCGGCGTGGCGGAGCGGCCCTCGCGCGGCGGGAACCGGCGTCTGAGCGCCCGAGCCTCTTCTCATTTCATCGGGCAGTTCCGCGAGTTCGACGAGGCGGGCCAGTAAACGCGCGCCCAGCCCTGCGCCAGCGCCGCGCAGCTTCAGATGTCGCGCCCGTCGCGCCCAAACCGTCGCATCGTCATTTGTTGGCGCGGCGCCGATATCCATCCAGCCGTCGCGGATCAGCTGATCAAACAAACGCGCGGCCGGCGTCGCGCGCGTCGCCGCCCAGTTGGCCAGGTGCTCGCGCAGCCAGCTCTCGCGGGATGCGCCGAAAATGTCGCGGGCGATGAGCTGCTCTATTTCCGCGACAGCGCCATCTAGCGCGCCGCCCTCCGCCAGATCGCGCGCAATCAACATCGCGGCGGCGGCCGTTTCTTTCGCGCGCGGCTCCCCCAAAAACTCTGTCCAATCCAGCGCGACCCGCAACACATGCTCTCGCGCGGTTTCCATCGCCGTCAGCGCCCGCTCGCGGATCGACGGAGTGCGGCCAAGCGCCTGCAGGGCGGCTTGGCGATGGGCGTGCGCGCACACCGCGAACAGCGAGGGCGTCAGCGTCAGCGCGGTTTCAGCAGGCTTTCCCACCAGAACGCGCTCAAGCTCGAACGGTTGGCGATACTGCACGCGCGCCGCGCCGCCCGGTTCCGCCGCCAGCTCAATCTCGACTTTGCCTTCGGCAATCATGACGCCTCGCTTTCGCGCGCGCCGCCGCGCAGGAAGGCCCTGCGGCTGACTGTGCTCGGCGCTGTCGGCGCGCCGTCTTCTGCGGGCGCAGCTTCTTCTTCGGCGGCGGGCGCGGCCTCCGGTTCTTCGGGCAATTCGCCCCGCCAGATCATCGCCATCTTCGCGTCATGCTCCGCTGGCGGTTCTGCTGGGCGCATGAGCTCAGCGATCGACGCTTCCGCCGCCGCCAGCGCGGTCTGCTGATCCTGAAACTCGAACATCGGCGAGAACAGCGAGCACATCCAATAGGCGCCAATCGCATCCTCATGGCCGCGAATGAATTCGAAAACCCCGGCCGGGAACTCGAACTCCTGCTTATCGCCAACCCGTCCGGCGGCCTTGTCCTGTTCTTCCGGCAGGAGCATGACATTCATGAACCAGGGCGTGAGCAGGATGCACAGATGATGGGATCGCCAGGACTGCATGCCGACGCAGGCCGTCATCAGCGACGGGTTCAAGATCGGCACGCCGTCCATGCGCGTCGCCTGAATATCAGCGAAGCAACGTTCAAGCTGCTCCGCAATTGCGGCGGCCCGGTCTGGTTGCGCCGGCGCGGTCATCACTCAACCACCAGAAAATCGCCGCGCGCGCCGTCGCAGTTGGGGCAGCTCCAGTGATCGGGAAGATCTGCGAAGGGCGTGCCGGCGGGGATCTGCCAGTAGTCGCAGCCCTCAGCCGGATCGTAGATATGCCAGCAGATCTTGCACTCCAGCTTCGACGCCGCCGTGATTTTCGCGCTATCGCCGCCATAGGAGCCGTCGAAGAAGGAGCCGTCGGTCATCGATAAACCTCGAGGATTTCGTTCAAGCGCTCCGCAGAGTCGGCGATGTCTTCTGATGCGGCCAGGGCGACCTCCGGGATGCGGGTGATCTCAAGCGAGTTGAGAATCAGAGTATCCTGAGAGTTGTAGTAGCGCACCCACCACACGTTACGCACGCCGGTCGCTTCGACGCGACAGTTGCCATATCCCCGAGACAGGATGATCAGCCGCCCTTTGCCGAGCAGCCGGTCCAGCAGGGCGAGATCTTCTTCCGTATGCGGCAGCAACGACAGGTTGATCACATGCGGTTTGTCGAGCTCATTCCCCGTTGGCGCGTGCTCGTTGATCTCAGTCAGCAAGGGGGGCGCGTTGAAGATGTTTGCATCGAACGTATCCGGCGCAGCGATGGTCGCGGCGGCGCCGTCGAAGGCGTCCGCGCTCAGCAGAGTTGGGAATACGCCGATCTCGATCGCCTCAAGCGCGACGCCGCCATCCGCGCCGCCGCGGCGGACGCGCCAGACGCCGGCGAGGATGGACTCCTGCGCTTGCGCCGCGCCGTCGCCGCCGATCGCCGCAACCTCGCCTTCGCCGAGCGCTTGATCGACGAAGGTCAGATTGTCGGCGTCCAGATCGGTGATATTGATGATCGTTGAGGCGTCGCCAGCCTTGAAACTGTTCAGCGCGACCAGGGTCTGCTCCAGCACAGCCAGGCCCGCCTCGCAGTTTCTCAACTCCTCTGGCTCAGGAAGCTGCGGAGCGGCGAAGGTGATCATGCCGGAGGGCATCTGCATGTAGTCAAGAACAGCGCCGTCTTCGTCGGCGGGCTGAGCGCCTGGGCCGAGGAGGGGGGCGGAGAACGGATTCGTCATGGAGGCTCCTAATGCTTCACGGCGCTGACGGCGCAGCCTTCAGGCAGCTCATAGGCTGGGGGCGCGGAGGTGGGGCTGACGAGAATCGCGCTGACTTCGCGCAGATAGTCGTCCCAATCGAGCACGTTCTGAAGCACGCCCTGATATTCGCCGTCCTTCAGAAAAACGATCGCCGGGTAGGCGTTAAAGCGGTACTTGCGCTGCAGCTCGCGCTCGCTTTCGCGGTTGACGATCGCCGGGGTGAAGACGCGGTCAAAGGCTTTGTGCAGTTCGGGTAGAACAACAGCGACGTCGTTGCTTTCCATTAGTCGGTCCGCATCGCCCGAGAAGAACAGCGCGACATAGTCATGGGCGGCGGTAAAACCATCCAGCCCGCTTGCATCGATCACATCGAAACCCTCGCGTTCGATGATCGACTGCAAAAGAGGAGAAAACATCCCTGTCAGTCCTTTTTCCGTAAGTGTTCGGGCAGCTGTGGTTCGCGATCAATGAGATCGGCGAAGAGGTGGTCAAAATTTTCGCCCCGCATCGCTAAGTGCAGCGCCTGCAAAGCATCCGCCGACTGCTTGGCGAATTCTTCTGAGATTTCTTCGCGAGCTGCGCCAAGAAATGTCATGACCCATGCGCCGGGCTTCAGATCTCGAACAAGGCTCGTGTCGATCTCATGCTCGCCATCGTCGGCGCGGCATCGAGCCCAGCCGTCTCCCACTTCGATCACCTGCATAGGCGCGCCGACGCACATCAGCGCGTCTCCATCGGAGTGGAAAGGATGCGGTCGATCTCCGCTTCGAAATCGTCGGGGCCGCGCCAGTTGCCGCTGTCTAGAACCCGAGCGTCGCCTAACCGCGGCGCTTCCGCCTCGTCCGGGCGCTCGGTTTCATAGCGGTTGAGCGTCATGGTCGCGCAGCCGATCGTTTCGCCCTCGTCAATGGGCGTCTCGCGCTCAATCGGCTCAATGCCGAGACGTTTGAGATAGGCGAGAGCTGCGGCGATGGAGGGCTCGATCTGCGCTTTCACTTCGTCGCGCAGTGAGCCGCCGAAATCTTCCAGCTCCACCGGCTGCACGCCGATCAAATAAAGATGCTCTGGCTGGTCGCCGAGCATCTCGGCCATAGCGAGTACTTCCTGAAACCCGGTTTGGTGGAGTGAGATCTTTTTGGCTCCCAGAAATTTGGGAACTTCGTCGCCCTCAACCAGCTTAAGCGCGCCCGGGGGAAGGCCATAGTCGACCGCATCGAACACAATGACGGCGTCAGCTTCGCGGATATGCTGAACGAGGTAGATGCCCTGCGTGCCGCCATCCAGTAGGCGGACAGTATCGGGAAACTCGAAGCGGCGCTGCAATTCCTCAACAGCGCGGACCCCAAAACCTTCATCGGCCCAAAGCAGGTTGCCGATGCCCAGAACGAGCACGTTCATGGCTTCTCCTCCGTCAACGTCGACCGACTGACGCGGCCGTTTAGACGGCTTTAGAACGCAAACGCTGTGCCATTTTGTAACGCTATGATTTTTCAGCGCTTTGTGGGTTGGGCGCCTTGGATTTGGAAGGATTTCAGTCGAATTGCAGGGTATGTGGAAGGTTTTATTCCATGTACTTGGCGCAATGCTGCAGTGCGGAAGCTAAAATATTTCCAGCCCGGAAGCCCCCTGGCCAGAACGCAAAAAAGGAGCCCGAAGGCTCCACTGTCCATTGAGGACACAGGTTGCAGGAGACTTGTGACGGGAGCTAGGGTCGAAACCCCTTCATCAGACGCCGTCAGCCCGGTTTAGGGGCTTGTCGGCTAGAATATCGAGGCGCAGGCGGTGTGGCTCACCGTCAAGCC
>JALEGB010000061.1 GCA_022760355.1 Neomegalonema sp. | reverse complement strand
TTCGAAACAATTGCGGTCATGAAAATGCTCTATCTCTTTGAGTGGTCGCGATTTCCGAGCCATCGAATGCGCGCATTCGATTTGAAATCACTCTAGCTCAAGCTGTCGGCCGGCGCCAGACGCCCCGGCGGCAGCAATTGACGTCGCCGCAATTCGGGCAGCAGCAGCAGCGGCGTCGCGCAAAGGATGATCGCCAGCCAGTCTCCCCAGCTCAGCGGCGAGGTTCGCAGCAGGGTCTGCATAAAGGGCAGATAAACCGCCCCGACCTGCGCCAGGATCGTGGCGCCGACAGCAACCAGAAGCCACGGATTTCGCCGCAGCCCGTCAATGCTGAGCGGGCGGGATAGCGATTTGAAATTAAAAACATTCACCTTCTCGAACACGACGATCGCGGTGAAGGCGAGTGTTTGGGCCGCAGTGATCTCCGCCGCCGTCGCCGCAGCCCAATCGCTGGGCAGACGCCAGACGAAAAGCGCAAAGCCGACGACCCCGATATAGCCGCCATAAATCAGCACAGCGAGCAATCTCTTCCGGTCAAGCAGCGGCTCGGATTGGCGCCGCGGCGGCCGTCGCATTGCATCTGGTTCGACACGCTCCAGCCCCAGCGTCATCGCTGTCGCCCCGTCCGTAACAAGGTTCATCCAAAGAATCTGCGCGGGCAGCAGGATGAGCGGCCCGCCAACGATAATCGCCAGGCAGATGGCGACAATCTCGCCGAAGTTCGAGGACAGCAAGTAGCCGACAAACTTGCGTATATTGTCGAACTGACGTCGTCCTTCCTCGGTCGCCGATACGACGGACGCCAGGTTGTCATCTGTCAGAACGATGTCGGCAGCGCCGCGCGCAACGTCCGAGCCCCGCTGGCCCATGGCGATGCCGACGTCGGCGGCTTTCAGGGCCGGCGCATCATTCACCCCATCGCCAGTCATCGCCACAACCTCGCCACGGCTCTGCAGCAGCCGCACCAAGCGCATCTTATGTTCGGGCGCGGTGCGGGCGAAAAGCGCGCCGTCATCGATCGCCGATA
Organism: Neomegalonema sp.; assembly: GCA_022760355.1. GTDB lineage: Bacteria > Pseudomonadota > Alphaproteobacteria > Rhodobacterales > Rhodobacteraceae > JALEGB01. The sequence continues at coordinate 6,454 of JALEGB010000061.1, read as the reverse complement.
GAAGTTCGGCGTCGGACATGGCGTCGATATCCGGGCCGAGCACAGCGGCGCCTGCGTCCAGCCCGACGGCGCGGGCGATGGAGCGCGCGGTGGCGCCTGCATCGCCGGTGATCATGATAATCTTGACCCCTGCCGACCGCGCCGTGGCGATCGCCCTGGCCGCTTCGGCGCGCGGCGGGTCGACAATGGCGATCAGGCCGAGAAATTCGAGATCGGTTTCAATGCTGTCGTCGGCGGTCCAGGCCGCGTCAGGCGCGAGACGACGTCGGGCGATCGCCAACACCCGATAGCCGCGCTCCAGCATCTCGGCGTGCGCCGCCGCAATTCGGCTGCGGTCCGCCGCTGTGATCGCGCGGCTATTGGGGCCATCCGCGACATAAGACAAGCGCTGTTCCAGAACTTCTGGCGCGCCTTTCACATGGGCGATGACGCCGCCCTCCGCCGCACGCTCGATCACCGTCATTCGCTTGCGGCTGGAGGAAAAGGAGACTTCGCCGACAATGTCCGCGGCGCCGCCCAGCCCGGCCTTCATCGCCGCGACAAGCAGCGCCGCTTCGGTGGGGTCGCCAACACGGCGCACTTCCGCGCCCGTCGCCTCCACTTCGGCGTGGTTGCAGATATAGGCGCTGCGCAGGGACGCGGCCAAAGCAGGGCGCGACGCGGGATCGACCGGATCGTCGCCTTCAAAAAAGCCCCCTTCCGGCCGATACCCAATGCCCTCAATTCGTAGGTCGGCGTCAAAGCTCCAGGCGGCGCGGGCCGTCATTTCATTCTGGGTGATGGTGCCGGTTTTGTCGGTGCAGATCACCGTCGCCGCGCCGAGCGCTTCAGCGGCCTGCAGACGTCTGAGCAGAGCGCGACGCCGCGACATCGCCCGCACGCCAAGGGCGAGCGTGACGGTGATGACAGCGGGCAGCCCTTCGGGCGTGGCGGCGACGGCGAGGGCCACGCCGGTTAAAAACATGTCGAGCAGCGGTTTTCCCAACAGCGCGCCAATCAGGGTAACAGCGGCGGTCAGCGCCAGCGCAACCGCGCCCAACCGCTTCGCCAGACGGCTGAGTTGGCGTCGCAGCGGGGTCTCCTCGTCAGCGCCGGAGCTTTGCGTCAGAGCCGCAACGCGCCCGAACTCGGTGCCCATGCCGACGGCGACGACCACGCCCAAAGCGCGGCCATTCACGACCGCCGCCCCCATCAGCGCCATTGAGCTTTGCGCGGAAATCGGCGCATCGTCGGGCGTCGGCGCCACGCCCTTGCTGACGGGCTCGGATTCGCCGGTCAGCATTGATTCGTCCATCCGCAGATCCGTCGCCTCCAGCAGCCTTAAATCCGCTGGCGCCTGATCGCCGGTCTCCAGGATCGCGATATCGCCGAGCGCAATATCGCGAGCGGGAATCTCAATCGACCGCCCATCCCGCAGTACGCGCGCCTTTGGCGACAGCATCGCCTTCAGCGCCGCCAGCGCCTGCTCGGCTTTCCATTCCTGGGCGAAGCCGAGGGCGCCGTTGAGCAGAATAATCGCCACGATCACCAGCGCATCGATGGTTTCGCCCACGATGAGCGACAGCGCAGCCGCCACGACGAGCACCAGCGTCAGCACATCTGCGAATTGACGGAACACCAGCTGCGCCAGTGACCGCTTCCCCTCATCGACAACTTCATTGGGCCCTTCCCGCCCAAGCCGCGTCGCCGCCTCGGCGGAGGTCAGACCGCGCGAGGCGTTGACGCTGAGCGCCTTAACAACATCCGGCGCGGGCATGGCCCGCCAAGGCCGCTGGTGCGCAACCTCGCCATTCGGGAGGCCGCCTTTGTCAGCGGCAGGGGGCGTTTCACGCGGCGTCTCCATCACAGTCGCACCTCTGAGTTGTCGCCTATTTAGTGTTGCTTCGTCAGCGCATCCGCGCTGTCGAAAAACTGAAGCAGGGATGGGGCGACCACGCTGCGCGCCAGCGGCCCGTGGAACAGCGCGAAATGGCCCCCTTCCGGAAGAAGCAGCCGCCGCCGATGCTCGGGCGGCGTGGCCGCGAACAAGCGATGCGCGGCCGCCGTCTGCCCCGGCGCGGTGATCTCATCCTCCGGCGCTTCGATGGTCATGATCGCCAGTTCGGTCGCGGCTTCGGGGCGCACGGGCTCTCCGCGCCATGTGAGCCTTCCGCGGGCGAGCCGGTTTTCAATAAAAACGGTCGCGATATTCTCGGCGAAGGCTTCGCCATCAATGTCCTTGACCCGGGTGAAGGAGGTCAGAAACGGAAAGCGCTCCGGGTCCAGCCCATCATTGGCCATCGCTTTGCGATAGAGGGGGCCGCCGTTGCTCCAATGGCGCGCCAGGTGGATCAGAAGGCTGCGCAGATGCAGCGCGGCGGGATAGACGAGCCGCCCGGCGCCAGGAAAGCCCGGCGGCGCGCGTTCGAGGGCTACGCGCCGGAGCAGCGGGATCGAGGTTGCGGCCAAGGTTTGGGATAGGCGCGTTGGCGCCGCGCTGTGATCAATCGGGCCGCCGAGCAGGGAGAGGGAGGTCGGGCGCGCCGGCGCCGCGGCCTGGTGCATCAGCGTGGCGGCGGCGGCGCAGGGTTGCGCGGCTTGGCAGACGCCGATCAGATGCGCGCCTGGCCCAATCCGCTGTAGCGCATCGATCACCGCGGTAATGTTCGCTTCAAATCCGTAGGGTCCGTCATCGGTAGGGGCGAAGCGCGCGCTTGTCCAATCCAGCACATAAACAGCCCTTTTGGCCAAAAGCCCGATGGCGAGATCACGAAGCACAATGCTGTAATGGCCAGAAACCGGCATCACCAGAAGGGCCGGCGGCGCCTCGGGCGCGCCTTCGGGGAGCAATTCGGTCAGCTGATACAGCGGCGTATCTGCGATCGAGTTCTCGGAAACAGGTCTGAGGCCGATGGGCGACGGCGCCTCGCTAATCTGCAGCGGAATGCGCCGAGGTTGGGCGTAGGGGTTGGCGATCTCGCCGGCGGGGAACCAGGGCGGCACGGGCCAGAAGAGATGGGGCGCGCGAAAATCCGCCATTATGTCTCCTTCCGAAAGGTTCCTGCCGGCCGCGCTAGCGTTCGAGCACGTATGTTCCGGGCGCTTGCTCCAACGGTGGGCGGTCGCGTTGCGGCGCTCCCATACTGGGCGGCGTCGACGGGGCGCTGGAGCGGGCTTGCAGCCACGCCGCCCAGGCGGGCCACCAGGAGCCTTCACGCGACGGCGTTTCTGCGAGCCAGGACTCCGGATCGCGGTAGCGCTCTCCCTCATGAATGGTCGCAATATGGTGGATACGGCGCGGGTGGCCCGGCTCAGAAAGCACGCCGCCATTATGCCCGCCGCTGGTCAGCGCGAAGGTGAGCTCCGCGTCCATATAGAGGCGCAGCTTATAGACAGATCGCCAGGGCGCCACATGATCCGTCATTGTGCCGAGCGCAAAGATCGGTGCGCGAATGTCAGTGACGGAGATCGGTTCGCCGCCCGCGCGAAACCGTCCTTCGATCAGATCATTATTGAGATAGAGGCTGCGCAGATACTCGCCATGCATCCGAGCCGGCATGCGCGTGGCGTCCGCGTTCCAAGCGGTCAGGTCGGTCGGATGGCTCCGCTCGCCCATCAGATATTCCGAGACAATGCGCGACCAGATCATGTCCTGCGACCGCAGCAGTTGGAACGCGCCGGCCATCTGATGGGTCTCCAGGAAGCCAGCCTCCCACATCATATCCTCAAGGAACGCGAGCTGCCCCTCATTCACAAACAGCTGCAGCTCGCCCGCCTCATCGAAATCAATCTGAGCGGCGAGCAGGGTCAGCGATTTGAAGCTCTCGCGCTGATCGCGGGCTTGGGCCGCGGCGCTGATCGCCAGCAAGGTGCCGCCGATACAGTAGCCCACGCCGTGCGGTGGATGGCCTGGCGCAATCCGGCGCACTGTCTCCAACGCAGCCTCGACGCCGAGGGTGCGATAGTCGTCAAACCCCAGATTGCGCTGATCCGCATGTGGGTTGCGCCAGGAAATCATGAAAACGGTGAAACCCGCGTCGCGCAGATAGGCGACGAGCGAATTATGTGCGGACAAGTCCAATATATAATATTTCATGATCCAGGCGGGCACGATCAGGATCGGCTCCGGCCGAACCTGATCCGTGGTCGGTTCGTACTGGATCAGCTCGATCAAATCATTGCGGTAAACCACTCGTCCCGGCGTCGCTGCGATATTGACGCCGAGTTCAAACGCTTCAGCCCCTGGCGGCGGACCGCCGCTGCGTTGACGCTCCAGATCTTCAAGCCAGTTTCGCCAGCCGCGGATGAAATTCCGCCCGCCCTCTTGCAGCGTTTTGCGCTGCACTATCGGATTGGTGGCGATGAAGTTTGAAGGCGAGAAAATATCGAGCCATTGGCGGGTCATGAACTCAACAACCCGCTCATGTTGCGCTGTGACGCCCCTCACGCCGGTTGTTGCGTTGTGCCACCATTGCTGGGTGAGCAGAAATGATTGATAATAGGCGCAAAACGGCCACTGCCGCCACTCAGGGGCGCGAAAACGTTTGTCCTGTGGCAGCGGTTCGATACAGGGGGCCGCGTCCTCCTGAAAAGGCGAATGCTGCGCCATATGCCGGAGCGCGCGCATGGTCTTGCGCACTGCCTTGTCGACAAGCTCAGCCTGCTTGCCAGGCGACAGGGCAAGGTGGGAGAGCCAGTCAAAATAGGCGTTCGCCAGCGCGGCGGGCGACAGGCTGAATGTCGCCCGCGCGAGCGCGGCGTGAGCAGCCCGGTCGATCGCTGCGCCAAAGGTCTCGTCCGGCCGATCGGCCTCTTCGCTCGTCGGATCGCGCTGGGGCGGCGGCGGAGCCGTCTTCAGGCGAGGCGCTGATTTTGGGGGCGGTCCGCTCATGGAGGTCATATCGATCTGCTATGGTGCTGAGGCCGCCAGTGTTCTGGCGCGCCGCGCTTTTAACATTGATTTCCATCAACCTTGCTCGGCGATTTGCGCTTATCCGAGCCTGTTCGGGGCGCGCGAAGCCGGGCCGCAGCGTCTCAGAGCCGTTCGAGCACGAGCTCTGCGGTGATCAGCACCGCGTTCTCGCCCGACGTTAGTGCGCCTTGCACAATGCGCCCATGCTCAACCCCGACAATCGCGATCTGCGGCGCCGCGGCGGCGCCATCGGCGCGTGTTTCAGCGTCCAGAACTAAGAACTCTGACGCAGGGCTGTTCAACCGAACGCCATTGTCAAATCGGGCTTCAACGAGGCTGCCAAGACCATGGATCCGCGCGGCGGGCCAACCAAGCCGAGCGCAAGCCGCGGAAAGTGAGGCGCTGAAATCAATATTCGGCGCCAGGCGCAGAAGGGCGCAGTTCGCCGCTTGCGCGTCCATCGCCGCCGAGGCGATGTCGGCGACAGGCTGGAACAGCGTAAAATTAGTCTCGGGGTCGAACAACCTTTCGAACCGCGCGCCGGTCACGCCGACGCAGCGGGCGACAACGGGCGCGGCCAAGATCGTCGCGCCCGGTAGAATATGCCCCATCGCCGCTGCGCCGCTCTCGGGCGTCCAAACACCATGGCCATGCAGCAGGGGGGCGCCGTCATTTTGGCCAACGACGCCGCCGAGCCGTTCAATTCGTCCTTGGCCGGGAAAGCTGTACGTCTCTGAGTACCAGGCGACCGTGCTCTCATCGCGCGGGCCGGCGGGGATAACGTAGTCTAGGGCCGATACGGGCGCGTTTTCGAAGCTGATCCAGCCGCTTTGCGCGCCAGCGTCGGCGAAGGCGTCGGCCACCGCTTGATCCAGCGGCGCGCCTGCTGGCAGTCGGGCTTCGAACACCTGGCCTGCGCATGGGATCAGCTGAAGCCGTTCCGATGCAACTGGCCCCGGATGAGCGACGGTTTTCACGCCGCGCCCTCCGCTTCTTGTTCCGCCTGTCGGCGCTCAAGCTCAGCTCGGATCACGCGTTTGGAGAGTTTGCCATAGCCTGTTTTGGGCAGCGCATCCCAGAAATGGATCTGTTTCGGCAGCTTATAGGAGGCCAGCTTTTCCCGAAGAAACTGCTCCAACGCCTCGACGCTGAGTTCTCGCCCTGGCGAAAGAACACAGACCGCGACGCCAGCTTCGCCCCATTTGGGATCCGCAACGCCAAAGACGGCTGTTTCCGTGATCGCAGGATGTTGCAGTATTTTCTCCTCAATTTCACGCGGATAGATGTTCGATCCGCCTGAAATGTACATGTCCGACGCACGACCGGTGATATAGAAATAACCATCCTGATCCATGTGGCCCAGGTCGCCGGTGCGGAACCAGCCATTGCGGAAGCTTTTTGCGTTCGCCTCAGGATTGCGCCAATAGCCGGCGAATACTGCGGGGCCAACCACGCAGATTTCGCCAGTCTCTCCCGGTGCGAGCGCGCGCCCTTGCTCGTCCTGAATTTCGACCTGCATGCCGGTCCGCGGATAACCGCAGCTGCCAATCTTCATGTCGTCCC
>JALEGB010000004.1 GCA_022760355.1 Neomegalonema sp. | reverse complement strand
GGACTCTCCAGCACGCCGCCCGCCTCAGAGATCGCGGTGCGCAGCGCCAAATGAGCGTCGAGCCCGCGGGCAAGTCTCGATATGTCGTCAATTAGGACCCGGATATTCTCGCGACGGTGACGGCGAACATAGTGGAGCAACGCCTTCATACCCGGCCGCTCGACGAGGCTTCCGGAGACCGCCTTGTCCTCGAAGGTTTTGACGACCTCATAGCCCTTCACGCGGGCGAACTCGGCGCAGCGCGCGGCCTGGCTTTCCGCGCCCTGGCCCTTGGCGACCTGCGCCGCCGAGGAGACCCGCACATAGATCACGGCCTTGGATTTGGTTTTTGTCAGTGTTTCGCTCATGAGCGGACCTCCTTCCCTATGGTGTTGTTGTCCGGAGGGTATGATACCATATCCGGCGCCGCCGGAGTGTAATTCGAGCAATCTTCGGAGGGGTGTTCACAGATTTTCTGCGTCGGATGAACACCGAAGCCCAGCTCGATAAAGCCGACGATCGTCAGCCACATCGCCTCGATAAAGGCGGCTTTGTCTTCGTCGCTTGCGTCGACGGTGTCGAGGAAATGGGCGTAGCGCTCGACATCGACCGTGAGGATCGGGCGGTTTTCGCATGTCGCGGATGCAAATTCTGTGTCGAGGCGCGCATCCGCTTCGCCTTCAGGCGGCGTCGCTTGGGTCATGGGGCGTGTCCTGTTTTTTGAGGCTTTGGCTTAAGAGCTGTCCATTGGGGTTTTCCTGGATTGCGTTGATGCGGTTGGCGCTTAGCGCTCGCCGCGCGACCGGCTTCGACTGTGGGATTGGCGGCCCTGTTCGGGCTCCGCCTGCGCCATGGCGGCGTCGCGTTCGGCGGCAAGATCTTTCGCCTCTTCACGGTCCAGCGCCCGGTGATGGGAGACGCTCTTATAGGCCTCGCCGGCGAGTTGCTGGATCTTGAGAAGGTCCGTCCCTTGAAAGGAGCTGCTTTCGCGCGGCTTCTCCGTTTGCGGGTCGGTGTAGGTCCGCTGGAACGTCACCGAATAGAAGGCGTCGCCTTCGTTGGTATGGTTGCGCCAGATCTTGGCGGAGACGGCTCCGTCTCGATGTGTTTCGACTGGTGGGTTATTTGTGTTTTCAGTCATTGCTCCGTTCCTTTTCTATTCAGAGTTGTTTGCTGCCGTGCAGCATTAAAACAATAATTGTGGATATCTCCAAACTTATTATTACTTTACATACGCCTGTACGTGGTTGGACTTATCTTTCACGCTCCCTTTTCTTAGGCTCTTGCGAAGGCCCTTGCTGTTTCTGGGGCGCTGGAGCCTTGGACAGAGCGACCTCGCGTTGCGCGGCCAGCCAGCGTTCGCTCATCACGGCGCGTTCGGCGGCGCTGCGCATGGGCCCCTTGGGGCGCAAAACCGGTTTGGGGATGTCGAGCGGCGGCGCTGTCTTGCTCTGCCCATCGCCCTCCGCCTCGCGCGCTGCGCCGGCGTTTTCTTGGATGACAAAGGGATCGCCATTGGCCCGAAAGTCCGGCTTGGGGCGATGCCCCAGGCCGGGCGGCGCCCAGGGCCGCTCAATCCACGGCGCGTCGCCGCCCTTCCCGCGTTCCGCGAGGCGGCGGTTGAAATCCTCATGGCTCTTGTCGCCATAAGCGATCCAGGAGCGATCGGTGCGGCGCTTGCTGTTCATGACGCCCCCTCCCGCGCGTCAATCCAGACAATCAGCGGGCAGTCCGGCGCGAAGTTGGTCGCAACGATCCCGCGTGCGCCGAGATAGTCGCAGCGAATAAAGCGCGGGTGGTCGGGCGATCCGACATAGCTTTGGGTCCAGCGGAGATGCGGCCCGGTTGGCGAGAGGAAGAAGAGGATGACGAGCAGCGGCTTCCAATAGCCGATCAGCGCGCCGAGGCCGCGCAGCAGCGTCGCTGCCATCATCAGGGTGGATTTCATGTGCGCCTCCCAGAATTCAGATGCTTGGGACGCCGGCGCTTCAGTCGGAGCACCGTCTTCTTGAGGAAGGGCTTGCCGTGAAACGGGTTGATGTCGATCTGATGCTTGAAGGGCTCGATCGCGGCGATCGGCGGCAGTTCGATCTTGATCGGCTTGTTCCGCCTCAGCAGCAAAACGCCGTGGTTCATGCGGCGGATCTCATCCGCGGTGAGCAGAGGCTTGCCTTCCTCGCGGAAATCGAAGCCCTCCGCGCCGAACAGCGCCTTGCCGCTGTTTCCATGACGGTTTTGAGCGACAAGGGATTGTTGGCCCAGCATCTTCTCAATGAGAGCGAGGGTCTCCGGCTCGCGCTGGCCGGGGAGGAACTGTTTGATCTCGGTCTCGGAGAGCAGGACGTTGAGCACCTCCTCGCCATAGGTCTTTTTAAAGGCCGACAGGGACTGGATGATCAGATGGAGCCGAAGTCCGTAGCCGCGCCCCCAGGTCAGCAAAGAACCGAGTTCGGCGATTTTGAAGTTCGTCGCCTCATCCGCCAGCAGATAGACGGGCCGCTCCTTGTTCGGATGCCGCTTTAGCTCCTGGAACATGCACCATTGCAGCAGGCCAAGGACCGGTTTCTGGGCGTCGATGCGGCTGGCGTCGGCGACGATAAACACCGTCGTCGGCTCATCGCCCTCTTTCTGCTCGGCGAAGCGGAACGTTGCGCCTTTGGTTTTCCGATGCGCGCGCGTGGAGATGTTGAACCGCGCCAGAGCCTGCTGCGCGCCGGTGATAAAGCTGTCAGCGGTGCGCGATTCTTGGGTAAGCAGCAGATCGGCGACGCCGGAGGCCAACCCACGATAATAGACAATGTAGTTGGCGACATCCTGCGGATCGTGCCGCTCGACCCAAGGCGACTCTTCCAACGGCATCGTGGCGAAGATCTTCTCGCCAGTCTCGTCCTCGCCTTGCAGCAGTTTCCCGCAGGCCCAGAGCGCGTGCTTGAGCAACTCGTT
>JALEGB010000060.1 GCA_022760355.1 Neomegalonema sp. | reverse complement strand
GGCCAGCGCGCCGTGCTGATTGACGCCGCCGCATTCGGCGTTGAGCGCCGCCAGGCCCGGAGAGCCGTCGATTGGATCCAAGCCGATAAAGCGGATGAAGAATCTCAGCCGATCGCCATCCAACGCCGGCAACCGCCATTTGAGGTCAGAGACGCTCGTCGGCGCGCAGAACAGCTGTGCGGCGCCTTCACCAAGCTGAGGCGCAGCGGCGCGGGCCTTCGCCCAAGCGCGTCCCCAAGCGCCGCTCCACAGCGAACAGATGTGCCAGCCGCTTGCGGCGAGCCCGCCAAACGCGCTGACGCGCCCCGCCTCCTCGTCGATATGGAAGGGCTGCGGATCATAGTCCCGCGCAAAGCTGATAATCTCCGGCGCGTTGAATGAGACGTCGCCAAGGTCAAATAAAGCGCCGAACGGGGCGTCCTCGCCCCGTGCGAAGCCCATCTCCTCCGCCGGTCGAGCGGACGCGAACATCTCCGCCGCATCCGCACGCGTTCGATCCGCTGTGCGCAAGCTGATCCCGTCGAAGCCGCGCCGCCGCGCCATCATTGGGAACCGCAGCGCCATCACCGGCTCGCCCGCCTGCAGCGTGGTCACGGAAAGCGTCACGAAGCCCATCTCCGGGCGGCTGCGGGACTCGCGTTTCGGGCCAACATCCATCCGCGCAGATAGCGGTTCGCCGGCGCGCGCCGGCGCGAACCACTGCAGCCTCTCAATGCCAGGCGCGCCGAGCGACGAGGATTCGCGCAGAACCGCTTCATAATAGAGCCGCATGGTCGTCGAGCCGAGGTGCCATCCGCTCAGCGTCCCCTCCGACGCCGGGGCGAGCAAATAGGGCTGCGGATCAAAGCGCTGCGCGAAATCATGCGCCTCAGCCAATGGGACGACGCGACTGCCGCAGTCAAACTGCTGCCCGGGCTCAAAATCCTCGAAATATCTCATTTTGGCGCTTCGCCGATGGCGACGACCGCGCCGGGGTTCATAATCCCCAGCGGATCAAGCGCAGCTTTGATCGATCGGATCGCGGCCACTTTGGCGGGATCGCCATAGCGCTCGAGGTCGCCGGGTTTGAGCCGCCCTACGCCGTGCTCGGCGCTGAAGGAGCCGCCGAAAGCGTGGGTTTGATCATGCACGATCCGCGAAATCGCCTGAGCGCGGTCGCGCCACGCCGCGCGCTCCTCTCCCGCCGGCGGGAAAGCGTTATAATGCAGATTGCCGTCGCCCAGATGCCCGAAGCAATTCACCCGCAGCCCAGGGAACGCCGCGGCCAGCGCCGCATCGGCGGCGTCGATGAAATCGCAGAGCTTGCTGATGGGCACGGAGACGTCGTGGCTGCAGACCGCGCCGATCATCCGGTTGGCGATGGGCATCTCTTCGCGCAATCGCCAGAGCTCTTGTCGTTGCGCCTCGCTTTCCGCAAGCACGGCGTCGACCACCCAGCCCTGCTCAAACGCCTCGCCAAGCGCGGTTTCCAGCGCATCGCGCAGCCCGTCCCCGCCGGAGACCTCAACCAGAGCATGCCAGCCGGAGCGATCGGCGAGCGGCATGCGCGCGCCCTCGATCTTCTCCATAACGAAGCCGAGCCCGGTTTCCGACATCAGCTCAAACGCAGTCACTTGCTCGCCCACGACCGCCTGCAGCGCGCGGAGCGCTGTCGGCGCCACCCGATGCTCCGCCAATTTCAGGAACGCGGTCTCACGCCGTTTGGGTTGGGCGAATAACCGCAGCGTCGCCGCGGTGACGACGCCGAGCGCGCCTTCGGAGCCGATTAATAAGTGGCGGATATCGAAGCCGGTATTGTCTTTCCGCAGCGTCTTCAGCCCGTTGAGAACCGTTCCATCCGGCATCACCGCCTCGAGGCCAAGCACGAGGTCGCGCGTGTTTCCGTAGCGCAGAACTTGCACGCCGCCGGCGTTTGTCGCCAAAGCGCCGCCAATCTGCGCAGTTCCTTCGGAGCCATAGCTCAGCGGAAACAGCAATCCCGCCCCTTCCGCCGCTTCCTGCGCGGCTTTTACGGTCACCCCGGCCTCAACCGTCAGCGCCGCATCGGCGACGGAAACATCGCGTACGTTTTTCATCCGTTCGAGCGACAGGACGATCGGCGGCGGGCCGGCTGCGGGTTCGAGCAGCTGGCCGCCCACAAGTCCCGTGCCGCCGCCATAGGGCACGACGCCCACGCGCTCGATCGCGGCGCGGCGCACGATTTCGGCGACCTGCCCGGTGTCCGCGGGCCGCGCGATCAAAGCCGCATGGCCGTGATACTGGCCGCGCGGCTCTTCCAAAAAGCGGGCGGAGTCGTCTGATTCGACAACTCCCTTCGGGCCGAGCAGGTCGCGCAACCCGCTCAGAAAGGCGTCGGATGGGGTGTTCAGCGGCTTGTTCATGGCGCCGCACCCTACTGTTTTCGCGTCGCGGCGCCAGCCCGCTCATGCGGAAGTTTCGCCGCAGGCGGCGGCGGGGTAAGAGGGGGCCTGAGGCAAGAAACGGAGAGCGGCGAAATGGCAGAGTGCGCCAGGATTTTCATCTCACGGGCGGGCGCAGACGCTGAGTTTGCGAGCAAAGTTGCAGTGGCGTTGCGCGCAGTCGGCGTTGAGACGGTGCTGCAGGACGAGAATTTTGGCCATCAGAACTTTATGGACGCGATGGATGAGGCGTTGCGCGACAGCGCCACACGGGTGCTGGCCCTGATCTCCAAGGAATATCTCGCCTCAGACTATTGCCGCATCGAAGCGAAAGCCGCCCTTGCCGGCGATCCGACCAATCGGGCGGAGCGGCTGATTGCGATCCTCGTCTCCCCGACGGCGCCTGACGGGGTGTTGACCGACATTGCCTACATCTCCGTGGTTCGCGATCGGCATCTTGGCGAGATCGATGCGGCGATCAAAAAGATCCTTGGCGCCTGCGGTTTTGGCGAGGGGCCCAAGCCCGAGGAGAAGAAGCGCAAGCAAACGCTCCACCCCCAGATCCGAATGCAACCGCGATTCGCCGGCCGCGACGCTGAACTGGCGACGATCGCCAAGGCGCTGTTTGGCGATGGGGAAGCCGAGAGAACTGCGGCGATTTCGGCGTTGCGCGGCGTTGGCGGCGTCGGCAAGACGACGCTTGCGAAGGAGTACGCTTGGCGCAATCGTGAGCGCTATCATGGTGTTTGGTGGATCGCCGCCGCAAGCCGGGATGGTCTGATCAACGGTCTGATCAGTCTTGGCGACCAGCTGCTGATGACCGGCCTCGTCGAAGAGGAAGACCGCGAAGCGGCCGCGCACCGGGTGTTGCGCGCGATTGAGTCGGATGGCGCGGCGCAGCCCTGGTTGCTCGTCTATGACAATGTTGAAGACCCCGCGCATCTAGAGGATCTGACGCCGCGGGAAAACGCCCACCTGCTGATGACATCGCGCAGAGCGGACTGGCGCGACGCGTCGGAGGTTCTGGCGCTTGACCCTCTGCCTGCTGACATCGCAGTTGACTATCTTTGCGCCCAAGCGGGGCGGGAGGATCGCGTCGGCGCGACGGCGTTGGCCGAGGCGCTCGGCCGCCTGCCGTTGGCGCTGGAACAAGCAGCCCTCTATTGCCGCGAAGTCCGCACCGTGGATTTTCGCCAGTATCATGCGAAGGTCGAAGCCTATCTTGCGAAACCTCATCGTGACGATGAGCAGGCCGGCGTTATCGCGACGTTCTCGCTGGCGATTGAGGAGCTGGCGAAAAAGCGTCCTGAAGCCGCCCGTCTGCTCGAGATGATGAGCTTTTGCGCGCCCAACGCGATCCCGCTGGACCTGTTCGTCACGAATGAGCAGGATCTGGAGGCCGTTGGCGAACAGGCGGCGGAGCTGGCGCGCTACTGTTTGATCGCGCAACGTGACCTGCCGGACGGCGGCGCCGGCGCGGATATGCATCGGCTGGTTCAAGCGGCGGGCCGCGCGCGCGCGCCGAAGGGGCGCCTTGACGCCGTTCTGAACGCGCTGAAAGGGCGCCAGTCGGGCAAAACCGACATGGAGATCTTCGCGACATTTGCGACCGGCCATGCGCATCTGCTGGCGGCGATGGACTATGCGGCGGCGCAAGCGCAGCCGACGGCTGTCGATCCGTACGACGTGTTCGAAGCCGCGATGACGGATTTAGGCCAAGCCGTCGCGAAAGAAATGGCGGCGGCGACGCGCGAGCCGTCGCCGGGGGGCGCCGCGGCGGATCCAACCGCGACGCCAGTGGTTGAGGCGAGCGCCCCGCCCATTCCCGAGCGGGAAGTAGGCGCGCCGACCGAAGCGGCGGCGGAGCCCGCGCCGCCCGCCGAAAAGACTGAAACGCTGCGGCCAACGCCGCCGACGACCGAAGCGCCGATCCAACCGGCGCCGCCGCAGCCCGCGGTTAAACGCGCGCCTGAGCCCGCGGTCCCGGACGCCGATCTCGGCCCCGGCGCCCCAAAGATCGAGTCTGAAGCTCCCGCGCCCGAAATTCGCGCCGAAGCGGCGCAGAAACGACCGGCGCCAAACCCGCGACGCAGCTTTTGGGATCGTCTGCTCGGCCGCAATCGAGCCTCCTGAGCGCGGCGCAACGCCGCCCTACAAGAATTTCGCGAGCTTCAAAGCGAGGCTGGCGTCCCCTTTGATCGAGATCTTACCAGACATCACCGCCATCGGCGCGCTGAGTTTGCCCGTCATCAGCTTCGCCAGATTGTCCGGCGTCAGGCCGATCGTCACATCCGCCGCGCCGGGCTGGTTATCCACCGCGGTCGCGTCGCCCGATCCGTCAATGCGAATCGCTCCGGCGTCGCCAAGATCCAGCAGGATCACTTTGCCGAACCCCTCCTTTCCCGCCGCAGCCTTGGTTATCCGCGCCGTCAGCCCCTCCAGAGTCGCATCCATCTCCGCCATCGCCGCACTCTCCCTACAGGTCGTTCGCCATCAATTAAGGGCGCAGCTAGAGCTTTCGCCGATCAAGTTGGATCGGCTCAAGGCTCTAACTCTTTGTTTTGTCGCGTGCTGTTCCCGCCAACCGGTATCCACTTGGTCGGC
>JALEGB010000059.1 GCA_022760355.1 Neomegalonema sp. | reverse complement strand
TCGCCGATCAAGTTGGATCGGCTCAAGGCTCTAACTCTTTGTTTTGTCGCGTGCTGTTCCCGCCAACCGGTATCCACTTGGTCGGCGCACGCTCTAAGCGCCCGCCAACCGCCCATCGCTTCACCCCAGCTCCACCAGCACGATCTCTGGCGGCACGCCGAAGCGCACCGGCAATATCGAGCAGCCGAGCCCGCCTGAAACAATCAAGCTCCGCTCTCGCCCTTCCGCGTCCGGTTCAGTCACCGCGCCATAGGCGTAGCGGTTCCGGAAACGCGAAGGGACGACCGGCGACCAGCCAAGCAGCCGCACCTGCCCGCCATGGGTATGGCCGCTGAGCGTCAGCGCAATGCGCGCCGGCGTTTTCGGGAAAATGTCCGGCTCATGCGCCATCATGATTGCTGGCGCATCATCAGTCAGTTTGGCCAAGGCGCCGGGCAAGTCATCCACGCCTCGGCTCCAATAGGCGAGCTGATCCCCCAGCCCGACCAACCAAAAGCCGCGCCCATCTTTGACCAGCCGCACCGCATCATTTTCATAGACAGGGATCCCGTATTTGCGCAGCGCCTGCTCGGCCGCTGTCCGCCCGCCGCCCCGACGCTGAAACCCGTCATCATCCCAATAGTCGTGATTGCCGAGGACCGCATGCGTCCCCAAAGGGGCCGTCAGGCCCGCGAGCGGCGCCGCCCACTCCTCTGGCGCAACTTTCGCGGAGATCCAAGGATGCCCAACGAGATAATCCCCCAACAAAACGATCAGATCAGGCTGGAGCGCATTTGTCTGCGCCACAATCGAGCCGATCCGCTCCGGCGACATCCATGGACGGCAGGCATGCAAATCCGCCAGCGCGGCGATCTTCAGCCGCAGCCCCTCCGGCCAATCCGGGGGCGTCAGCCGGTAACGGGTTGTCGACAGACGAAAAGGCTCAACGCCGAACGCGTAGCCGCCAAACGCCGCGCCGCCCGCGACCAGCCCCGCAATGCTCTGCAGAAAACGCCGTCGGCTGATCATCGCCCCTCCCGCCTGCTCAATTGACGCCGCGCGCGCTCACCTCCGCATCGAGTTCGCGAAAGACCGCCCGCACTATCTCCGCCAGCTTTTGGAACGCCGGCGCCTGCCCCGCCGCCCGCCGCCACGCCAAACCGATGGGGCGTGTGATCGCGCGACCACGAATGGCGCGCGCAGTCACCTCACTCCCCGGCCGAATTTCAGAGCGAACATACAAAGCGGGCAAAAACGCGACCCCGACCCCCATGCCGGTCATCAATCGCAGCGCATCGAGGCTGGCGCCTTCATAGCCGCGCGCAATACGCGCGCCGAAGGTCTCGCAAAGATCCGCCACCTGCGCATGCAGCAAATAGTGCGGCTCCAGCGACAGGACCTCCAGCTCCGCGAGATCGCCAACCGCCACCGTCGTCGCCGCGCTTAACGGGTGATCCGCCGCAAGCGTTAGGAACAATCGCTCGCGGAACAGCTCTTCAACGATCAACTCCGTGCGGTTCAGCGGCAATTGCGTCAGGATCGCGTCATGCTCGCCCTGCGCCAACTGATCCGCCAGGGCGCTCGGCGGCCCCTCGCGAATATGCAGCTTCAGCTCCGGATGATCCCGCCGCAGCTGGGCGACGACGGTGGGCAGCAGATAGGGCCCTATCGTCGGCGACACGCCGAGCTTCAGCGAGCCGGCGAGATCCGGGTGAAGCTCAGCGGCGTAATCGGTCAACGCCGTGACAGCATCGATCACCCGACGCGCCCGATCCGCAATTTCGCGCCCGGCCGGCGAGAGCAGCGCGCCGGAGCGGCTTCGTTCGACCAATCGCTGCCCCAGCGCCTTTTCCAGCGCCTGGATCTGCGCGCTGAGCGAGGGTTGCGCAACGCGCAGGGCTTCGGCGGCGCGGCGAAAGCTGCCCGCTTGGTCGACCGCCAGCAGCGCGCGCAACTGTTTCAACGTGACGTCCGCGGTCTCCACGCCGGCTCCTTGGCCCATCCGCACGAGATAGGAAATTCCTATCACAACTTTTGCCTAACTCGCATTTAATCTTTCATTGCGCCGCCCACATCAAGCCTACGACAAAAACAGGAGAGGTTGATGCTCACGGACGGCGACGCGCCAAACACCCCGCCACCAGCGAACTCCAACACCCATAAGCTGCAGAGCCGATCAGCTGATCTGGCGATTTGGATCGCTTCGGCGCGGCAGGAAACGGAGTTGCGACGGAAGCTGTGCGAAATCGGCGTGCTCCAACAACACAGCGTTACGACGCTGCAGAAGGTGAATGGAAACACCGGGCTCTGGCGATGCGGCTTCGCTTATGTGGGGCGCCAACCGGATCGCGACAGCCATCTGCTCGCGATGCTCCGGCGAATCGGGGTCGTGGCGCAATGGTTGCGGGTCGAACGGCTGGACGCCGCCGCGGCGAAAGCAGCGACCGCCTAAGGCGCGTCGAGCCGCCCGTTCGCAAGATCGCGGCCCCGGCTTTACCGTCCGGCCCAGCCGCGACGCGCGCCGCTCCTTCCGCCCCCTTTTGGGAGCGGCGCGCAATTTCGCCCATCAAACGACGCCGTAGGAAGCGATTTCCTCGCGCAACACCGCTGGTAATTCCGCTTCGGCGCCAGCGCCGGCCTCAACCGCATAGGGCCCGACATCCTGTGGCGCATCCGCAGCGATCAGATAGCGCCAGCCCTGGAACGGACGGCGCGGCTGCGGCCGAGTGAGGATCAGCTGCGGATCAAGCACAAGATCGACGCCCGGCCCGTCTTCCGCCTCCTCAATGGCGCGCAGGCTTTGCCGCGCCAAAATCCGGCCTTTCATTACCCAATAGATCGAGCCTCCCGCGAGCAGCTCCTCCGACCGCCGCGGCGTTTGCCGGGTGCGGTGCGCCACGCGCGGCGCGAGGCCGGCCGCAACACGCTCTGCGGCCATCTGCGCCCGCCATGCCGCCAAATCTTCCACGCTGTCCGTCCCAACGCACAGCTTGATCAAATTGAGTTCGCCCGGCCCGCCCATCTCTCAAACTCCTTCGCGATCTCGCCCAAAGTCCCGAAACGGCGCCCGATTTGCCCGAGCGCCACAGTTTCCTGACGCGGCCACATCCTCTCGCCCTGCGCTTCGACTGACGGCTGCGAAAGGGTTTACGGTTATGATGAATGCGGATGGGATCGACAAGACCATTGCCGAAATGCTCAGATGCACATAGATATAGGGAAATCTGATGCCGCCAACACTAATGATGGTCAACCTAGACGCACTTGCCGCCTATAAGGAGATCACAACGCAAGAGGTGGTGATCGCGGCCGCGCTGAGCGGAACCGCCGCAATGCTCGCCGCCGCGCTGGTGAATACACTTTGGCCGCGGACGCGGATGTGGCGCATCGGCAGCCCTTTGCTCGGGGCGTTGATCGCCGCGCCCTTGAGCTATCTGCTGCTGCTGATGGGCGCCGGGCAAGTGGGCACTGATGCAGCGACAGGGCGCATCATTTGGCCGCCGGTCGCCGCCTGCGTGCTGGCTGGTCTGGCGGTCGGGGCCATAATGGCGCTCGCCGTTGGCGTCGTCCGCTCCGGCGGACGGGCGCGGCCGCGTTACGAATAGCAGGCGCTGCGGGGGCGGCGTCGATGTGAGACTATGAACGGGTGGGAAATGACCGGCTTCGACGCGCCGATCGCGGAATATATCTGGGACCTGAAATATCGTCTAAAAGGTCCAACCGGCGGCAACGCAACGACCGACGCAACCGTCGACGATACATGGCGACGCGTCGCGAAAGCCGTGGCGCAGCCCGAAGCGGAAGCAGACCGCGCCGCGTGGGAGGACCGGTTCTATAATGCGCTGAGCGGCTTTCAGTTCCTGCCCGCCGGCCGCATCCTGGCCGGCGCAGGCGCCGACCGCACAGTGACGCTGTTCAACTGTTTCGTCATGGGGCGAATCCCGGACGATATGGCCGGCATCTTCGAGATGCTGAAAGAAGCCGCGCTGACAATGCAGCAGGGCGGCGGCATCGGATATGATTTCTCAACCATCCGTCCCAAAGGCGCCGCCGTGGCGGGCGTCGCGTCGGACGCGTCGGGCCCAATCTCCTTCATGGATGTTTGGGACGCAATGTGCCGAACGATTATGTCCGCCGGCAGCCGCCGCGGCGCGATGATGGCGACGCTGCGCTGCGACCACCCGGACATCGAGGAATTTATCGCCGCCAAGGCCGAATCGGCCCGCCTGCGCAATTTCAATCTCAGCGTGCTGGCGACGGACGCTTTCATGACCGCTGTGCGAGAAGGCGCAAAATGGGACTTGGTCTTCGAAGGCCGCCTCTATCGCACCGTCGATGCGCGATCTCTGTGGGATGGCGTCATGAAGGCGACGTACGACTATGCGGAGCCTGGCGTCATTTTCATCGACCGGATCAATCGGCGCAACAACCTGCATTACTGCGAGGACATCAGCGCGACGAACCCGTGCGGCGAACAGCCTCTGCCGCCCTACGGCGCTTGCCTGCTCGGCTCGATCAATCTGGCGCGATTGGTCGAGGCGCCGTTTGAGGCGGGCGCGCGGATCGATGAGAAACGTTTGCGCGACCTTGTCGCTATCGCGGTGCGCATGATGGACAATGTCGTCGACGTTTCGCGCTTTCCGCTGGAGGCGCAGCGGCGCGAAGCGATCGCAAAGCGCCGGATTGGCCTGGGCGTGACCGGGCTGGCCGACGCGCTCGCCATGCTGCGTCTCCGCTATGGCGCGCCAGACGCCGTCGCCCAAGCCGGCGTATGGTTGCGGCGGATCCGCGACGCCGCCTATCAGGCTTCAATTGATCTCGCCGCCGAAAAAGGCGCGTTTCCGCTGTTTGACAAAGACGCCTACCTCGCCGGCGAAAGCATTGCGGAACTGCCCGAGGCTTTGCGAAACGGCATCGCGGAATATGGCGTCCGCAACGCGCTTCTTACATCGATCGCGCCCACCGGCACGATTTCGCTGTATGCAGGCAATGTCTCGTCCGGAATTGAGCCGATCTTCGCGGCCAGCTATGAGCGCAAAGTCACCCAGAATGACGGCTCCAAACGCGCAGAGCAGGTTCTTGACTACGCAGTGGCGCTCTATCGCGCCAAATTCGGCGAGAACGCCGCGCTGCCCGATTATTTCGTCACCGCCCAAGACCTTCCGCCCGAAGCGCATGTGGCCACCCAAGCCGAGGCTCAAAAATGGGTCGACAGCGCGATCTCGAAGACCATCAACCTGCCAGCGGACATTTCGTTTGAAGCGTTCAAATCCGTTTATATCGACGCGTATGAGCAGGGGTGCAAAGGCTGCACCACCTACCGGCCGAATGACGTAACCGGCTCGGTGCTCTCGGCGGCGGAACCGGCCGAGCAGCCGACCCCGGAACCCGCGCGCGTTGTTGTCGATGACGCAGCTGGCGGGCGCGTCGTACATCTGCGCGAACCGCTGGATCGGCCAGAATCGCTGCTCGGCGCGACCTATAAGCTTCGTTGGCCGGACAGCCCGCACGCGACCTACATCACCATCAACGATATTGTCGAAGATGGCCGCCGCCGCCCGTTCGAAGTGTTCATCAACTCGAAGAACATGGAGCATTACGCCTGGACGGTCGCGCTTACGCGGATGATCTCCGCGGTTTTCCGACGCGGCGGCGATGTTTCATTCGTCGTTGAGGAGCTGAAAGCCGTTTTTGATCCCCGCGGCGGGTTCTGGAGCGGCGGAAAATACACCCCGTCAATTCTTGCGGCGATCGGCGAAGTGATTGAGCGGCATATGCGCGAGATCGGATTTATCGAAGCCCAGGACGCCGACCGGCGCGAGGCCGCGACCAGGCTGGGCGGGCGCGGCCTGTGCCCCCATTGTGGCGCCGGCGCGCTGGCGATGGTGGAGGGCTGCCCGACCTGCCTGGAATGCGGCCACTCCAAATGCGGCTAGGCTGACCGATTTCTATTCATCGCAAGAAACGGATATTTTGATCCGCGGCCGCCATGCTTCGTGCCTCCAGTCCAAACAACTGGAGGCAGACAATGCAACTCAGAGACAAGACGGTCATCATCGCTGGCGCCAGCAGCGGCATCGGCGCAGCGGCGGCGCATCTGTTCGCCAAAGAAGGCGCCAGCCTGGTGCTTGCGGCGCGGCGGGAAGAGGAGCTCAAGCGAGTCGCCGATCAGATCACTGAGCGCGGCGGCAAAGCGACATACAAAGTCGGCGATGTCTGCGATGAAGATTTCGCAAAGGCGCTGGTTGAGCGTGCTGAAAACACCTATGGCGGCCTGCATGCGGCGTTCAACAATGCGGGCGCGATCGGCGAGCTTGGGCCAGTCCCAGACATGACGAGTGATAACTGGAACATGGTTGTGCAAACAAACCTGACCAGTGCGTTCTACGCCGCGAAACACCAGATCCCGGCTATGACGCGGGCCGGCGGCGGTTCGATCATTTTTACGTCGAGCTTCGTTGGCTATACGGCCGCGTTCCCAGGCTGGGGCGCATACGCCGCCAGCAAAGCCGGCCTGGTCGGCTTGGCGCAAGTGCTTGCGACGGAGCATGGCGCTCAGGGCGTCCGCGCCAATGCGCTGCTGCCGGGCGGCACCAAAACCGCGATGGCCGGCGACTGGGAGACGAATGCGGACCTAAAATCGTTCCTGGAGTCGCTCCATGCGCTTAAGCGTATGGCGGAGCCGGACGAGATCGCGCAGGCCGCGCTGTTCCTGGCCTCGGATCAATCAAGCTTTGTCACCGGCAGCGCGATGATCGTGGATGGCGGCAACTCGGTCAACAAAGTCTAGCTGACGGCGACGTCGCTCGCTCAGCATAGCGGAGCAAGAAACGGGCTGCCACGCGGCCCGTTTCACCGCACTCTGCGCCGCCGCGCTCCAGCGCGATCCCCCCTTTCAGCAATATAGGGCTGCTATGGACACCTTGGAGAAAATGTGGAACGCGGTCCTCGATCGAACCGCCCGCCCGGACCCATACTTCGTGTACGCGGTCAAAACGACGGGGGTTTATTGCCGGCCTGACTGCCCCTCACGCCGGCCCGCCCGCCGGAATGTCGAGTTCTTTCCGGATCACGCGGCCGCGGAGGCCTGCGGCTATCGCGCCTGTATGCGATGCCAACCCAACGGACAATCGCCGCGACAAGCAAACGCCGAACGGATCGAGCAGGCCTGCCGTCTGATCCAAACGGCGGCCGAAGCGCCGCGGCTGGCCGACCTGGCGGCGGCGGTCGGCATGAGCCCGTTCCACTTTCAACGGGTGTTCAAGGCCCATACGGGCGTCTCGCCTAAAAGCTATGCGCAAGCGCATCGTCTCCAAGCGCTGCGCAATCGGATCGACGAAGGCGAAGGCACGATCACGTCGGCCATCTACGCGGCCGGCTTCGGCTCCAGCAGCCGTTTCTATGAGCAGGCGACCCGCTCTCTTGGCATGTCCGCCAGCGCCCGGCGCAAAGGCGGTAAAGGCGTGCGCATTCTGTTTGCGATCGGGCAATGTTCGCTTGGGGCCGTGCTGGTGGCGAGCAGCGCGAAAGGCGTTTGCGCCTTGCTCCTTGGGGAGACGCCCGACGCTGTCCTATCGGACCTGCAAAGCCGCTTCCCTGATGCGGATCTGGTCGGCGACGATGAAGCTTATCAAACGCTGATCGGAACCGTGATCGCTTTTGTCGACGAGCCGGCGCGCGGCCTTGAGCTGCCGCTCGATATTCGCGGAACCGCCTTTCAGCGTCGCGTATGGGAAGTCCTGCAACAGGTTCCGGCCGGTGAAACTACGACGTATCAGGAGGTCGCCACCCGCGTCGGCGCGCCGGCCGCCGTTCGAGCCGTCGCCCAGGCCTGCGGCGCCAACAACCTCGCCATCGCCATTCCCTGCCACCGCGTCGTGCGCAAAGACGGCGCGCTCTCTGGGTATCGTTGGGGCGTTGAGCGCAAACGCGCCCTGTTGCAGAAGGAAGAAGCAATCGAGAAGGAGCGCGCGTGAGCCTCTCATCCTCAGATCTCTCGGCGCGCATCGCCGGCCTCTCACAAGACGCGTTGGCCAAGACGCTCGACGACTTCGGCGCAGCCATGGTGAGAGAATTGCTGCCGCACGACGCCTGCGCGAACCTCGCCGCGCTCTACCCGCAAGAAGCGCCCTTCCGCAGCCATATCCATATGGCCCGCCACGGGTTCGGCCGGGGCGAGTATAAGTACTTCGCCTATCCGCTGCCGGATCTGATCGAGACGCTGCGCGTCGCGCTCTACAGCAAACTCGCGCCGATCGCGAATGAATGGTCAGAGCGGATGAGCGGCGCGGCGCCGTTCCCGGCGCGCCATGCGGACTATATTGCGGCCTGCCACGCCGCCGGACAGCGGCGCCCGACGCCGCTGCTGCTGCAATATGTGGCGGGCGACTATAACTGCCTGCATCAGGATGTTTACGGCGAACTTCTCTTCCCCCTGCAAGTCGCCATCCTGCTCTCCCGACCGCCGATCGACTTTATGGGCGGCGAATTTGTGATGACGGAGCAGCGGCCGCGCATGCAGAGCCGGGCGCAGGTCGTCGCGCTCAACCAGGGCGACGCCGTCATCTTTCCCGTACGAGAACGCCCCGTTCGCGGCGCAAAACGCGACTACCGAGTGACGATGCGCCATGGCGTCAGCCGCGTAACCTTCGGCCGCCGCCACACGCTCGGGATCATTTTCCATGATGCGACCTGATTACGTCCCCATCGAGCAAACATGACGCCCTTCCTCTGCGTTCAATCGGTGATCACGGCGCTTTATCCCAACCGATCAGTCACAACCGCCTTAAGACCTTGTGTCCTGACAGTTATTGCGCCACCGGTTCGGGACACGACTACCGCAAAGGGGAGGCTGCAGCATGACCGACGTGCCGAACGAAGAAGAACTAAAAAAAGCGTCAAAAACCTCGACGACCTAAAGACCTACTACGAAGCGCAACGAGCCAAAAAGGAAGCAAAAGCAACTAGACCATTCTTTTGGCGATTCGTCGCAGTGGCATTTGGGGTAGGACTCAGCATATTTTTCTCTGTTGGACTTGCCGTCTTTTCCGGATTTCGAGATGAGTTTCGAGACAATCGAAGAGATTTTTTAATTGCCAGCAGAATACTTGACGAAAAGAAGGAAGATCTAAAAAAAATTAACGACGAATACTCAAAATCATCCAAGAAACTCTCAGTCGTATCTAGAGATCTAAAACACACAAAAGAAACCCTCGAAGCAAAAAACAAAGACCTATTGGAAACAAGGGAGAAATTACTAAAATTAACGTCATCTCTGGATGGTCGCAGGATCTCTGGATATCATTTTACGCTCTCAAACCCAGAGCCGCATGTTACTTACGGCCAATTTATTGGCCCGATTCTGGATAAAACGAGAGCTTCAGACTATCTACCACCAGAACTCCCAACAATGCGGATATTTATTCTGAGAAACGGCAGAATCGCTTACAGAGTAAGAACAACCAAGGAGGATGGAAAATATATTGGACGCAGAACCACCTTTGAAGAGGGCAAGTGGTCCTTCGATGGAGATATCTACACGATAACACTGCTCATTGATGATGAGCCAATAATTGAACTCAGGCTAAACAAAAAACAACTGCATGAATTTGAAGAAAAGCAGCGCGATAACTTGTGCTTTAGCGCAAAAATACTCTCAAAACTAGCGGCGAACTTTCCTGACGAGAAAGCCGTTTGCACAGATCCAATAATTCGCTAGAGCGATTTGAATCGCAGGCCCCATCTATCGGCTCGCTAATTGCTACCAAACAGAGACTCAGAGCTTGTTGATGGTTCCGCGAAGCATCAACAACCTGCTAGCGTGCGCAGACTAGTAGATGCAGCTGACGGCAACAGCACTCGATAAAACCAATAGCAGGGCGGCTCGCCGGTCCAATGTGATCGGCGAGTGGAGGACGACAACAGATCGAACGGGTCGACGACGGGGGGGTCACCTCATGCGCCCAGCGTTGAGAACGCCCGCAATCATCAACGCCCTTCAATAGCAACGCACCATGGCTCTCTCAAGCCTCAGCGGCCCCGTCCCAAGCCCCAAAAGAGTCGCTTCAGCGGCAGCGCCCAGACTAAGCCGAGCACGGTGACGACCAGCAGCTGCACCGCCCAATGGGCCTGCTGCTCCGCGACGACCTTGCCGTCCGGCCCGACAATCGGCTGGGTCAGCAATGAAATCACCCAGCTGGCCATCCATAGATAGACGGGCAGACCGATAAACAGCACCGCTGTCGCCCAGGCGACGCGGCGGCGGCGATTTTTTTCCGCGGCGAGCGCATCTTCGTCTTGTTCCATAACCAGCAACCTAGCCCTTTTTCCCCCGAAACCAGAACGTTGAAGCGCCGCGGCGGCGCAACAACGCTCTCCCTTCAAACCGCGCCGGACTATTCGGCGTACGGGTCCCGCATCAGAATGGTGTCGTCGCGCTCGGGGCTGGTGGACAGGAGCGCAACGGGCTTGCCGATCAGCTCCTCCACCCGCACCACATATTTGATCGCCGCCGCCGGCAAATCCGCGAACCGACGCGCGCCATAGGTCGACTCGCTCCAGCCCGGCAAGGTTTCGTAGATCGGCTCCGCCCGCTCCTGAGCGCCGGACGCCGTCGGCAGATAGTCATACTCTTTGTCGCCGACGCGGTAGCCGACGCAGATTTTCAGCTCATCAAATCCATCGAGCACGTCCAACTTCGTCAACGCGACCCCGTGGACCCCGGAGATGGCGCAACTCTGGCGCACCAGCGCCGCGTCGAACCAACCGCATCGGCGTTGACGCCCGGTGACCGTGCCGAATTCGTGTCCGCGCTCGCCCAAACGTTTGCCGGCCTCGTCCTCCAGCTCAGTCGGAAACGGACCAGCGCCGACACGCGTGGTGTAGGCTTTGACGATGCCGAGCACATAGTTGAGACGGCCAGGCCCTAAACCCGAGCCGCTCGCCGCCGCGCCGGAGATCGTGTTGGAGGAGGTGACGAACGGATAGGTTCCGTAGTCAACATCCAGGAATGCGCCCTGCGCGCCTTCAAACAGGATCCGCGCGCCCGCTCGGCGGCGCTGATCCAGCGTCCGCCAGACCGGCTGCGCAAAGGGCAGGATCTTGGCGGCGATCTGCGCAATGTCCGCCGCCAGCGCGTCTCGATCGATTTCTGGCGCGCCGAACCCTCGCCGCAACGCGTTGTGGTGTGGCAACATGCGATCCAACCGGCTTTCAACGGTTTCGGGATCGGCGAGATCCGCCACCCGCAGGGCGCGACGCCCCACTTTATCTTCATAGGCCGGACCGATGCCGCGCCCCGTTGTGCCAATCTTGCCTTTGCCCGCCGCCGTCTCCCGCAGCTGATCGAGATCGCGGTGCAACGGCAGGATCAACGGCGTGTTTTCCGCGATCTGCAGCGTGCTGGGCGAGATTTCCACGCCCTGCGCCTTGGTCCGCTCAATCTCATCCATCAGCGCCCATGGATCCAATACGACGCCATTGCCGATCACCGACAGTTTGCCCGGCCGAACCACGCCAGACGGCAGCAGCGACAGCTTAAATACCTCACCGTCGATCACCAGCGTATGCCCAGCGTTGTGGCCGCCCTGAAAACGCACGATCACATCGGCGCGTTCCGACAACCAGTCGACGATCTTGCCCTTTCCCTCGTCGCCCCATTGAGCGCCGACAACCACTACATTGGCCATTTAGGGCCTCCTTCATCGACCATGAAAAACCGAGCGACACTGGCCAATTGCGGACGCCCAGGTCAAGGCGCCGAGGAACATAAATAACGTGCATTTCGGCCGCGCCTGGCAGGATAAACCATCTTTGCCGCTTGAGATTGATAGTTTTCTCGGTCAGCTTCCCGCCGCAGAAAAACTTAACAACCAGTTGGAGACTGCTTCGACTAAATTAGTGCGGCGCTAATGCCGCCGTGAGGTTTATCACTCGCTTCGAAGCGTACAGGTGCAGCAGCATGGCAGGTTTTTGGAAAAAAGCGCGCAGCCTATTTTTGAGCGCGAGAAAATCCGGCGCGGAATTCGCGCCAGAACCGAAATATGACGCGCCGGAACAACCCGCTGCATTTGCGGCGTTTCGCCAAAACAACGAAGCGCAAAATCCAGGAACGCTCGAGGCGCCCGCCCCGGCCGTTGGCCCTCGGCTGGCGTGGTCGTCCGACAGCGCCGAGATTATCGAAGCGGCCGCACAGCCCGACGAAATACTTGAGACATTGGAACGGCGCGATGGGCTCAGCTTCTCCCCCCCAAATCTGCGCAGTGACGACCGGACGGGCCGCTTCGGTCCCGGCGTCGCCTGGATGCGCGGCGGCGCCCTTCCCGGCGGCTTCGTTGCGGCCTGGCCTGGCGCAATCGACGGCGCCCCGGGCCGCGCCCACGAAATAAATGTACAGTTCTACGATTCAGACGGCCGCGTCGCTGGCGACGAAATTCGGGCCGCCCAGCTCGCCGCCGGCGCGCCGGCAACAGCGCCGCAACTCGCCGCGCTGGATGAGGGGCGCGTCGCCATCGCCTGGTCGGCGCCCTCCGAGCTTACGGATGCGCTCAGTTTGCGCATCTTCCAGGCCGATGCGTCAGTCGCACCCACCATAATAACGCTGGCGACGCCCGCCCGCTGGGCAAGGGGCATTGGCCAAAGTGCGATCCCCCGCTCTATAGCGCGGCTCAAGGATGGGGGCTTTGTACTGGCGTGGTCGCTGGCTGTCGGCCAGGAGGAAGATCGGCGCGAAACGCATTTCGTCCAGTTCTTCGCGCCAGACGGCCGCCAACGCAGTCCGGCGAGCGCTCTGCCCGCTCCCGCCAATCTCAGCGGACATGGTTCGGGCGCCATCGTCGCGTGGGCGACCCCGGATCTCAGCTCGATTGACGACATGATGATCAGCATAGCGCGATTCGACGCCGATGGCGCAACCGCCGGTCCAACGCTCGATAGGCTGGCGCCCTCCGCAGCGGAGGATGGGGTCACTCCGCTTGAGCTCGCCGATGGCGGCTTTGCGGCGCTTTGGCGAAGCGCTTCGGCCTGTTCCCTCCGCGGTCAGCGTTTTTCCCCCAACGCGGAGCCAATTGGCGGCCAATTCACCTTGCCGCGCGGCGCTGTCGACGCCGAAAACTGGGGCCTGGACGCGGGATTGGAGCTGACGACGTCCGGCGTGCTCAATGCGTTTTGGATTGAGGGGGATGGACGAAAGCAACAACCAGTTCAGCCCACGCCCGCCAACGCGCCGCAGCGTTGGCCGACCGCGTAAATCGCGTGGTATGGAGGGAACGGCGCCCAGCTCTCGACAGAGCCGCCGCTCTAGAGCATTTTCGAAACAATTGCGGTCATGAAAATGCTCTATCTCTTTGAGTTGTCGCGATTTCCGAGTCATCGAAGGCGCGCATTCGATTTGAAATCACTCTAGGAGCAGCCATTGTCCGGCCCGCGCCGCAGCGCCGCCACGCCGGGATCCTCCAACGCGCGAAGCCGCGCCGACGCATGACGCGCTGCTTTGATCAGAATGGCTCGACGCCGGGCCCCCGCCACCTTGCGCGCCTCCGGTCGCCGCACCAGCTCCGCGTCATACCCGTCCGATAGGATCAACCCCGCCTCGGCTGGCAGTTTTTCGGTTGGAAATTCAGGCCCTACCGCGAAAAAAAATTGATCGCACCACTCCAAATAGCCGCGCCACTTCGCGTCGGCCGCGTAATCCTCCAGGCATGACTTCACTTCAATTATCCAGAGTTCCCCCGCGCGCCCAATCGCCAGCAGATCCGCCCGCAGCCCGCGTGTCGGCGCGAACTCCATCAGCGTCTCCATCCCATCCGCCGCCAGCCGACGTCGGGCGCCTCGCCGCACCATCGCTGTGGTCTCTGGACGCATGCCCCTCTCCCTCACAAAGTAATCATTAACACTAACGCCAAGAAAAAAACGTATGAACAAATTTCATGAAATCTAGCCATGAACATACTGAGCCTTCCCACCGCATTCACCGAATTGAAACTGAAATTCCCGTATCGTTTCGCCATCGCAGTAATGCGAAGGGTGAGACAAAGACGACGGAGAAGGCCATGTTCTCGAAGTTTATCAAAGACGAAAGCGGTGCGACCGCCATCGA
Organism: Neomegalonema sp.; assembly: GCA_022760355.1. Lineage (GTDB taxonomy): Bacteria > Pseudomonadota > Alphaproteobacteria > Rhodobacterales > Rhodobacteraceae > JALEGB01. The sequence goes on along the minus strand of JALEGB010000059.1, from coordinate 10,716 downwards.
ATACACGCTGCTTGCCGCGCTGATCGCGGTGGCGCTGATCGGCGCACTGCAGCTGCTGGAAGACCAGATGACCAAAACCCTGGGCAAAGTCCAGTCGACCCTGAAAGACGCGACGAAGTAATTCGCATATCAGGACTTACGCTTAGCCGAAAGCGTAGCGCCCAGGCTAAGTGCGACCTGACGGGCGGCGCCCCCTCTTCGCCGGGGGCGCGCGACGCCGCCGCCTATGCGCGCACTCCGATCGCGCGAGGTGGACTTAACGGGGCGGCAACATCTCCGCGCGCATGATCGTGGCGGCTCGCAACCCATCGGTCGGACAGTCGGATGCACGCATTACTCTCATCGCTCCTTGTCGCCCCGCTGCCGTTTGCTCTAGCGCTCGCGGCCGCTAGTGACGTGCGCGCGTTCAAAATCCCGAATCAGACCACCCTGCTTTGCGCGGTTGGCGCCTTGCCGGCGCTGCTCCTGTCAGGCCTCGGCTCTGAGATGATAGGGCTGCACCTGGCCATGGGGGCCGGCGGTTTTGCGCTGGGCTTTATCCTGTTCGCCTTTGGCTTATGGGGAGGGGGCGATGGGAAGCTTCTGGCCGCCACCGCGCTCTGGTTCGACCCTGGCGCTGCGCTACCCCTCATTCTAGCGATCACTCTCGTCGGCGGCGCGCTCGGCTTGATCGCCATTGGGGCGCAGTGGTTCAGCACAGCAATCGCCCCTTTTCTCGGCTTAGCGCCCCTTAAACTGGGACGCTGGGCGACGGAAGCGCCTTACGGACTCGCGATCGCGATCGGCGCATTAATCGCCTTCCCGCAAAGCGCGCTATACGCCATGTATTTCGGCGGCTAACCCCACGGCGATCGCCAGCCGCTTTCGCCCCAACGCGCCCTTAATCACCAACGTCGCTGGACGCTTTCAGATCGAACGCAGCATCCATCAAGGCGCGGGTGTAAGCGGTTTTAGGACGGTCCATCACATCGGCCGTCATCCCTTGCTCCACGATATCGCCATTGCGCATGACAATTATCCGGTGCGACATCGCCCGGACCACGCGTAAATCGTGACTGATAAACAGATAGGCGAGCCCATAACGTTCCTGCAACCGCCGCAACAGATCGATGATCTGCGTTTGCACCGTCATATCCAGTGCGGAGGTCGGCTCATCCAGCACAATCAGCTTCGGGCGCAAGATCACTGAACGGGCGATTGCAACCCGCTGCCGTTGACCGCCGGAAAACTCGTGCGGATACCGATCCATCACCGCAGGATCGAGGCCGACCTCCGTCATGATCTCGCCGATCCGCTCCCGCATTTCGGTACGGCCCGGCCGCGTCGCCGGGGCGTCGCCCTCCCCTTTAAGCCCATGAATCTCAACGCCTTCGCTGATGATCTCAGCAACCGTCATACGCGGGCTCAGGGCGCCGAACGGATCCTGGAAGACGATCTGCATCTCCGAGCGCAGCGGACGAAGCTCAGATTTCGACAGACCATCGATCCGCTTCTCGCCAAAGGTGATCTCCCCCTCGGAGGCGAGCAACCGGAGCATCGCCAGGCCCAGGGTTGTCTTTCCCGAACCGGATTCGCCGACAACCCCCAGCGTCTCACCTTTGCGGACCGTTACGCTCGCCTCGTTCACGGCCTTCACGTGCCCGACAGTCCGGCGCAGAAAACCACGTTTGATTGGGAACCAGATTTTGAGATTGCGGGACGTCATCACCTCCGGCGCATGACGATAGGCAGGTTTCGCCATACCTTTCGGCTCCGCCGCCAGCAGAATTCGAGTATATTCATGCTCTGGCGAGTCAAAGACCCGCTCCGTCGGCCCGGTCTCGACAATCCGCCCCCCCTTCATCACCGCAACGCGATTAGCCAGATGCCGCACGACGCCGAGATCGTGGGTGATGAACAGCATCGCCATGCCGCGAGCGCGTTGCAAATCGGCGAGCAATGCGAGAATCTGCGCCTGGATAGTGACGTCGAGCGCCGTTGTCGGCTCATCGGCGATCAGCAGCTTGGGGTTGTTCGCCAACGCCATCGCAATCATCACCCGCTGGCGCTGTCCGCCCGAGAGCTGATGCGGATACGAAGCCAGGCGCTGTTCTGGATCGCGGATGCCGACCTGATCCAGAAGCTCCAACACCCGCTCGCGCGCCGCAGCGCCGGAAAGCCCTTGATGGACGGACAAGCTCTCGCCGATTTGCCGCTCCACCCGGTGCAGTGGGTTCAAGGAGCTCATCGGCTCCTGAAAAATCATCGCAACATCGCGACCGCGGAGCTGACGCAAGCGGCCCTCTTCGGCCTTTTCCTCTCGGCGGTTGCGCTGCGGCGGCTCATCATCCTCATAAGGCGGCGCAGACCACACATCCTTGCCAAGAATCCGCACATCGCCCGAGAGCCGCGCCCCAGGCGGGGTCAGTTTCACGCTCGACAACGCGGTCAATGACTTGCCCGAACCAGATTCCCCCACCAGCGCCAGAACCTCTCCCTTGCGCACTTGCAAGGAGACATCGTCCACCGCCTTCGCCCATACAGACGGATCAAAGCGGCGCGTCTGCGGGTTAAAACTCGGCGTGCCCTTAAAAGCGATGTTGAGATTGCGGATCTCAAGCACCGTCTCTGCCGTCTCCGCGCTGGGAGCGGCGGCCTTATCGGCCGGCATGTCAGCGGCGATGGTCACGCGAATGTTTTCCTTGGATCGAAAGCGTCGCGCACGGCTTCAAAAATAAACACCAGCAACGACAGCATGATTGCGAAGGTCAGGAACGCCGCCGCGGCCAGCCACGGCTTATCCGGGTTCGACCGAGCCTGCAGCGTCAGCTCCCCGAGCGAAGGGTAGTCGCCGCTTAGCCCGAAACCTAGAAAATCCAGGATCGCCAGCGTCCCGATTGATGATGTCAGCAGGAATGGCAGCATCGTCAGAGTCGCAACCATCGCATTAGGCAGCACATGGCGCATCATCACGCGCGTATCCGTCAATCCGAGAGCCTGCGCGGCCCGCACATACTCAAAATTTCGCGCCCGCAGAAACTCAGCCCGCACCAACCCGACAAGCGCGACCCAGCTGAAGGCGATCATAATCAGCGTAAGTATCCAGAAATTCGGCGGAAACACCGAGGAGACGATCAGAATCACATATAGCAGCGGCGCGGTGCTCCAGATTTCAACAATCCGCTGAAAAAACAGATCGACCCAGCCGCCGAAATACCCCTGCGCAGCGCCGGCGAGCACGCCGATCATCGTCGCGAATAGGGTGACGATCAGGCCAAAACTGACGCTCAAGCGAAACCCGTAGATGGTCAGCGCCGCAATGTCCCTTCCGCTCGTATCCGTTCCAAACCAGTTATCGGCGCTCGGCGGCGCGGGGAGGCGCGGCGGCTCCTTATTGAGACTGCTGTAGCTCCAGGGGATCAGCGGCCACAGAATCCATCCGGCGCCCTTCGCTTTCGGATCCTTCGCAACCTTCGCGATCACCTCCGCCGGCTCATCCGCATCAAGGCATTCTTCCAAACCGCCGGTTTTGATCAGGCACTGCACTGCCGGATCGGTGTAGTCGGCGGCCGTCGGCTCGGTCCCGCCGAAGCGCTTCTCCGGGTAGAAACTCAGCAGGGGGGACAAAATCTCGCCGCGATAGGAGACGAGCAGCGGCTTATCATTCGCCACCAGCTCAGCGCCCAGCGAAATCAAATAGAGGATCCCAAAGATCCACAGGGAATAATAGCCACGGCGGTTCGCCTTAAAGTTCGCCCAGCGCCGCTGATTCAGCGGCGACAACTCGAAGATGGATCGCTTCGGCTCAGGAATGCTGGCGCTCATCGGGTCAACGCTCCTTCTATCGGCCTTCAAAGTCGATGCGCGGATCGATCAGCGTGTAGGTCAGATCCGTGATCAGATGCGAGATCAAGCCGATCAAGGAGAAAATAAACAACGATCCCAACACGATCGGGTAATCCCTGTTTTCAATCGCCTCCAGCCCGAGCCGTCCGAGCCCATCGAGCGAAAACACCTGCTCAATCAGCACCGTCGCTGTGGTGAACACCGCAAAGAAAGCGGCGGGGAACCCGGCGATTACGATCAGCATCGCATTGCGGAATACATGACCGTAGAGCACGCGCTGTTCCGTCAAGCCCTTTGCGCGGGCCGTCATGACATATTGTTTCCTGATTTCGTCCAAGAACGAGTTCTTCGTCAGCAATGTTAGCGAAGCAAAGCTGCCAATCGTCATCGCCAAAACCGGCAACACAATGTGCCACAGATAGTCCAGCGTATACTCCCACCAGTTCATCTTATCCGCATCGGGCGAATGCAGGTGGCTGATCGGAAAGATCTGAAGAAATGACCCGCCGGCGAAGAAAACCAGGAGAAAGACCGCAAACAGAAACGCGGGAATCGCATAGCCAACGATAATTAGACCGGACGTCCAACTATCAAACGGCGTACCATCTTTCACCGCCTTGCGAACGCCCAACGGAATTGAGATCAGATAGGAAAGCAGGAATGTCCAGCCGCCGAGCGTAAGAGAAACCGGCACCCGCTCCGCCAAAAGGTCCACAACAGGCCGCTGCTTACGGAAAGAGTCTCCGAAATCGAACGTGAAATAATTGAGAACGGTAATCCCGAACTGGATGTGGACGGGCTTATCCAACCCCCATTTCTTTTTCAGTTCGGCAATATCTTTCTCACTCATCCCGCGAGAGCCGCGATACTGACTGTCCGCCCCAGCCGCAGGCCCGGCCTCGCTACCAGTTGCGCCAGCCGTCCGGCTCAACGCGCCCCCCTCGACGCCCTCATTCGCAGCCATCAGCGCTTCAACCGGGCCGCCAGGAAGAAACTGCAAAACGGCGAAGTTCAGCAGCAAAATTCCCAGCAACGTCGGAATGATCAACAGCAGTCGGCGCAGAATATAGGCGCCCATCTCAATACTCCTTTCGCCGCCGCAGCCAGGCGCGCTGACGTCGTCCGCCGCGCCCGCGCCGGATCACATACTTAGCGTCCAAGCTTCGACTTAAGCTTCGCGGCTTTTTCCGGATCGATCCACCAAGTCAAAATCACGGCCCGATCGAACGCCGGCTTTGTCAAACCATGATCCATTGGGCGGCCAAAACGATCCCAATAGGCGACATTGTGCGCCGCCTTAAACCAATGGGGCGTCCAGTAATGCTCGGCCCGAAAGATCCGGTCAAAAACGCGCGCCGCAGTGATCAACTCCGCCCGCGTCTTGGCTTTGGCCATTGCGGCGATCATCGCATCCAATGCGGGCGAGGCGACTCCAGCGAGGTTGTACGCGCCGATCTTGTCCGCTGTGTCCGAGTGGAACAGCCCGCGCACGCGCGGCCCCAATGTTGGCAAGAAGGTGAAGCGCCCGGTGATCACGTCATAGTCGAACTTCCGCCGCCGCTCCTCATACTGAACAAAATCAACATCGCGGTAGGTGGCGCGAACGCCGAGCCGCTCAAGGTTTTTGATGTAGGGGCGCACGATCCGATCAAAGGTCGAACCGGTCCGGTCCAGAAATTCGATTTCAAACACCTCGCCCGACGCGTTCTTGAGCAGCCCGTCCTTAGGGTCAACCGCCCAGCCCGCTTCGCGCAGCAACGCGCGCGCTTTGCGAAGAACTTTGCGCAGGGCGCGCCGCCCGCCCAGGACCGGCGGCGTTGGCGCCGCCCCAAACGCGGCCTCCGGAATTTTGCCGCGGAACGGCTCCATCAGCGCCAACTCCGCCGCAGTTGGCGCACCGCTGGCGACAAAGTCGGAATTCGCGAATGGGCTGACGGTCCGCCTGTACAGCCCGTAAAACAGCTGCTTATTCGCTTCCTCAAAGTCGTAGACCATCGCCAGCGCTTTTCGCACCCGGCGATCGGCGAACTTCTTCCGCCGCGTATTAAACCACCAGCCTTGGGCGCCGCTCGGCGCGCCGTCTTTCAGCACTTCGCGCTTGACCAAACCGTCTTTGCGCGCGGGAAAGTCATAGCGCGTCGCCCAGTTCTTGGACGAGAACTCCTCTCGGAAATCGTAGCTGCCGGCCTTAAACAGCTCCAAGCTCAGATCGCGCGAAGCATGATATTGGTAGGTGATGCTGGCGAAATTGAACATACCGCGCCGGACCGGCAGATCCTTCGCCCAGTAATCATCGCGTCGATCGTATCGAACGAAGCGGCCGCCTTCGAACTTGCCCACTTTATACGGGCCAGACGCCAGAGGCGGCGTCAGGGACGGCTTCTCGAAATCATGCTTAGCGTACCACGCCTTTGAGAAGATCGGCAGCCGGCCGACAAACGCCGCCATATCGCGCCGCCCATCCGACGCGGCGAAGTCAAACCGGATGGTCATCGGGTCGGGCACGCTGATTTTCGTCACCGCGCTCAACACCGCGCGATATTGCGGCGCGCCTTTGGTTTTCAGCGTCTCGACGCTCCAGGCCACATCAGCCGCGGTAAGCGCCGAGCCGTCAGCGAACCGAGCTTCTGGGCGCAGCCGAAAAACCGCGAAAGAACGGTCCGCGGGCATCTCTACGCTCTTGGCGACCAGACCATACACCGCATCCGGCTCGTCGATCGCGCGCGCCATCAGCGAATCAAACTGATACTGAGCGCCGTCGGCGGAATCGCCCAGGATTGTGTATGGGTTGAATGTATCGAAGGTCTGGGTGGCGATCACCGGCTCAAGAATGACGCCGCCAGCGCGCGAGGCGCCGATATAGACATAGTCGAACTGCTTGAAGTCCGCCGGATATTTCAAGTCGCCAAACGCCGAGATCCCGTGAGAGATGGTGGTCTTCGGCTCTTCCGCCGCCGCCGGGGCGAGTGCGGCGACGCTCATCGCAATCGCGAAGCTGACCGACGCGGCGGCGCGCCCGATCCACTGCACTGGTTTGATCACGGCCGCGCTCATCCCTTTTTCTCCTCCGCCTCAGGGCTCCACCACACCAACGGAAAGCCGACATCACGCGACGGCAGCTTTGCAGGATGTGCGACTTTCTCTTTCCAATAGGCGATGCGGTCACCGGGGGAAAAGGCGCGCAGGGTCACATAATGTTCAAACAGCAGCACCCGATCGAGCGCCTTACAGGCAGCGGCGAGAGATGCGCGATCGGCGGCGAAGATAATCTTATCGATCAGCGCGTCGACGGCCGGATTGGCGACCCCACAATAGTTGCGCCCGCCCGGCTTACTGGCCTCGCTGGAGCCCCAGAAATAGCGCTGCTCATTTCCCGGCGATTCGCTATTCCACACATACCAATTGATGCAGTCGAAATCGTACTTGTCGGCGCGCGTTTTATACTGGGTGGGATCGACCGTGCGGATCGAGGGAGCAACGCCGGCGCGCTTGAGGTTATTCATAAAGTGGCGGATCGTCGGCTCCAGCGCAGGCGACGACGTCAGGAACTCAATGGTGAACGGCGCGCCCGCCGCATCGACAAGCCGCCCCCCTTCGAAGCGCCATCCCGCCGCGAGAAACAAGCTCCGCGCCTTGCGCAGCGTTTTGCGCGGGATGCGGCCGCGACCATTCGTTGTGGGATGCGCAAAGCTCTCGGTAAACAGTTCCGGCGGCAGCTGATCCTTCAGCGGCTCCAGCAGCGCCAACTCGTCCGCGCTCGGCAAGCCCGTCGCCATCAAGTCCTTCGAACCCTGGAAATAGCTGTAGGGGCGCGCATACTGATCGTAGTAGATCACCTTGTTCATATTCTCGAAATCGAGAAGCAGGTTCAGCGCCGCCCGTGTCCGGCGATCCGAGAACTTCTTCCGGCGCAGATTATAGAAGAAGCCGGAGACAGGTTTTGAGCCTTCTAACGGGATTTCTTCCTTAACAACGGCGCCAGATTTAATGGCGGGAAATGCGTACTTTGTCGCCCAGTTTCGAGCCACGCCCTCAGCATGAAAGTCCAGATTATTTACTTTAAACGCCTCAAATGCGACTTCAGACGTTCCATAGTAGTCAAAGCGTATTTTATCGAAGTTATTGCTGCCAACATTCATAGGCAGATCCGCGCCCCAGTAATTGCTGACGCGCTCGAACTCGATAAAACGGTTCGCTTCGAATTTACCGACCTTATAAGGGCCGGAACCCAGCGGCGCCTCGAGCGACGGCGCGCCAAAATCGCGGCTCGCCCACCAATGCGCGGGGAATACATAGAGCTGCCCCGCAATATGCGGCAGCTCGCGATTGCCGCCCTTATCGAACTCGAACAGCACCGTCCGATCGCCGACATCCCGCGCGGAGACGATATTGCGGTAATAGGCGCGGTAGCGCGGCAAGCCCTTCGTCGTCAGTGTTTCATAACTGAAGATCACATCCTCAACCGTTACCGGCTTGCCATCATGCCAGCGCGCCGCGTCCCGCAGCCGGAACGCGACCCATTTGTCGTCTGGTCCGCTCTCCATCCATTCGGCCAAGCGCCCGTAATGGGTGCTCCCCTCATCCAACGGCGCGGCCATTAGCGTCTCAATCACGACCGCCATCGCGGCGCTGGACGTTCCGGCGATTGGCGTCGCAGGCGAGCCGGCGACGATGAACGGGTTCAGGCTGTCATAGGAAACACCCGCAAAATAGCGCGCGGTCCCGCCTTTCGGCGCTGCGGGGTTAACATAGTCAAAATGCTTGAAATCTGGGCCGTAGCGCAACGCGCCGATCAGCGAATGGCCATGGACTCGAACGCCCGTTCCCACAGGCGCCGCCGCTGACTGGGCCTGCGCCATTGGCGCGGCCCCCAAACCAGCGCGCAAGGCCGCCAAGCCCATCCCCATTTTCGCCAATTCACGCCGCGTCAGCCGCATCAAGATCTCCCTTTTGCCCGCACTCCGCCGAAGCGCCCATGTTACGAGACGCGCCGAGCTAACGGCGCTGGCGATGTCGCCAGCGCTGCACGCCCAACTTCACCATGTTGGGCGTCGGAAAGGGAAGTCCATTCTGAGAATGGGGCGACGGCATGGCGCCACGCCCCTAACTCACGGAGCCGCGAAGATTATTCAGCAGGCTTTTCAGCTTCCGCCGGCTTTTCAGCTGCTGCGACCTTCGGCAGCTCAATTGGCGTATCCGACTGGGTGTTCAAATACACCATGATCGCCGCACGATCTTCCGGCTTCCGCGTCTTAAGCGCCATTGCCGTGCCGGGCGCCCATTTCTTCGGATTCGCCAAGAACGCATCCATGTTTTCCCAAGTCCATTTTTCGGACTTTTTCTCGGCTAGGCCGGCGTAAGAAAAGTCGCCCTTACTCGCGATATCGCGGCCAATAACACCGTGCAGCTCAGGACCGGTGCTTGGACCCGCGCCTTTTTCGATGTTGTGGCAAGCCGCACAAGCGCCGAACAAGCGCTTACCCTTCGCCGCGTCCGCCGAAGCAAGCAAAACTGGAAGCGGGGTGGCTTCCTTCTTTTCGCCGCCCTTTTTCTCAATCGCGAGCGAATAGGCCAGCTTCGGCTTTTCGCCATGATGGCCGCTTGCGCCGAAAACACCGTCAGCAACGATGTGAATCGCGAGGAAGACCGCCAGCGTGCCGGTCGTCGCGCCCAAAATTTTATTAATCTCAAACCCGTTCATTGCGCGTGCGCCTCTTACCAAACAGTCGTCCCAAAGCCGATTCACCAGCGTCATTAGCGCTAGTCCCCAGCTCTTGACAAACCTTATACGCCATTGACGGACGCGCATTCAGCGGCGCGACGTCGCGGTTGCGAAGAAAATCTAGCAGGAAAAACTTGCGCCATTCTCGAAGCGGCGTTTGAAGAACAGCATGAGCAAGCCAATCGATCGCATCGCCTTCCAAGGCGAACTGGGCGCGTACTCGCACCAAGCGTGCGTTGACGCGCATCCGGAAATGGAGCCGACGCCCTGCAAGACCTTTGAGGAGGCGATCGCCGCCGTGAAGGAAGGCAGCGCGCGTTACGCCATGTTGCCCGTAGAGAATTCGCTCTATGGGCGCGTAGCGGATGTGCATCATCTGCTGCCCGAAAGCGGTCTGCATCTGATCGCGGAGCATTTCCATCCGGTGCGGCTGCAGCTGATGGCCCCCAAAGGCGCAAAGCTCGACAAGCTCGCCACGGCGCAGAGCCACGCTGTAGCCCTCGGGCAATGCCGGAAGTTCCTGGGCCAGCACAAGCTGACGGCGGTCGTCGGCGCCGATACCGCGGGCTCAGCGAAAGAAATCGCGCAGGCCGCCGACCAAACCCGCGCCGCCATCGCTTCACGCCTGGCGGCGGAAATATACGGGCTGGAGATCCTGGCGGAGAATATTGAAGACGCCAGCCACAACACCACCCGCTTTCTGACCGCTTCGCGCCGGAAGCTGGAGGCTGACCCGCATGACGGCCCTGCGATCACCACGTTTGTGTTCCGGGTTCGAAATATTCCCGCAGCGCTCTACAAAGCGATGGGCGGCTTCGCGACCAACGGCGTGAACATGGTTAAGCTGGAAAGCTACATGCTGGACGGGGAATTCACGGCGACTCAGTTCTACGCCGATATTGAGGGCCACCCGGACGATCCCGCCGTCGCCCGCGCGCTGGAGGAGCTGGGCTTCTTCTGCTCCCGACTCAAAATCATCGGCGTTTATCCGGCCGCGCCGGATCGGAAGCGGTAACCCGCGGACAGGCGTTCGCGCCGGCATCGGCCGACGCGAAAACGGCCTTGAAGGACGCGAAAGCAGCCGAGGGTGGGAACTCATAAATCTGGCCGAGCCAGCGTCCGGCAGGCGGCTTTTGGCTGAGAAGCGACTGCAGCGCAGGGGGGATCCC
>JALEGB010000058.1 GCA_022760355.1 Neomegalonema sp. | reverse complement strand
CGCGCTACGAAAAACACGCCGCAAACTTCCTCGCTCTAACAAAGCTCGCAGCCATCCGAATTTGGCTGCGAAATTATGAGTCCGTGTCCTAGGGTCGGCCAGTTCTGATTGGCGGGCGCTCTCGCAGCCGTCGCGACGCCCTATGTCCGTTCGGAGAGCCCGGCGGGGCCGAAATGCTTCTGGGCGATGTCGGCAAGCTCATTGTCCAGTGGCGGCGGCGCCAGATCAACGCCCGCCGCCAGCCGGTCCGCAATGGTCTCAATCACTTTTACACGCGCGAATTTCTTCTGCTCGGCAGGGATGACCACCCACGGCGCCTGGCTCGTATGCGTCCGCTCAAACATCTCATCGATCGCCGCCACATAGGCCCCTCGCTTATCGCGGTTGCGGAAATCGTCCTGTGTCAGCTTCCATCGCTTGGATGGGGTGTTAAACCGCGCCGCAAAACGCTCCAGCTGTTCTTCCGCGGAGATATGCAGAAACAACTTAATGATGCGCGTTCCGTCATCGGTCAGCATCTTTTCAAAACTATTGATTTCATCGAAGGCCCGACGCCATTCCGTTTCGGACGCGAACCCCTCCACGCGCTCGACGAGGACCCGCCCGTACCAGGAACGGTCAAACACCGCGACCGTGCCGTCCGCAGGCAGCTTGTTCCAGAACCGCGCCAGGTAATGACGCACCTGATCGTAGGGGCGCGGGGCCGCGATGGGCCATACTTTCAACGCCCGCGGGTCGAAGGCCTGCGACAGCCGCCGGATCGCGCCGCCTTTGCCCGCGGCGTCCCACCCCTCCAGCACAATCACGGCGTTGTCGCCGGAGCGCAGATAAGCCTGCTGAATCGTCAGCAGCCGCAGCCGAAGCGCCTCCAGCCTCTCTTCATAGGCCTCGCGAGAAATCCGTTGAGTCAAATCCGCATCGACCAGACGAGGGGCTTCGGCTTGTGCGCGCATGGTGCATTTTCCCTATTGCTGACACGTCGCGCCGCGCTTTCGCCATGATTTGGTCCGCCTCAGTTCCTGGGGCAATCGAATGGAAGCGATCAAATGCCAACTCCGCCCGGCGCTCATTACGTTGCCGATTACGTTTGCGACCATCAAGCGCGCACGTTGGTTCAATGCATCGACGGTGAACCATGGCGTACGGATCTGAAGCGCCGCGTCCAGCATTACGGCTATCGCTACGACTATCGAGCCCGTCAGATTGCGAAGGTGGACCATCTCGGCGCGCCGCCGCCATGGCTCTCCGACATCCGATCGCGCTTGGTTGCGGATGGGTGGTTTGACCGGCAGCCTGACCAAGTGATTGTAAACGAATATTTGCCCGGCCAAGGCATCGCGCCGCATGTGGATTGCCGCCCCTGCTTTGGCGACGCGATCGCGTCACTCACTCTGATTTCCGGCTGCGAGATGGCGTTTCAGAATCTAAGCTCAAGCGCCCGCGTCGCCGTTTTCCTGGCGCCGCGAGCCCTCTTAATTCTGACCGGAGAAGCGCGTCATTGCTGGACGCATGGAATCGCGGCCCGAAAGTCGGACCACGCTGATGGTAATAGAATATGGCGGGGGCGCCGCATCTCATTAACCTTTCGGCAGGTGCGTTTGGCGCAATAAAAGCGGGGGAGGAAGTGAAGGTGAACGAAAGCGATGCTGCGAACTCTGTCCCTGTTGGCGCCCGCGCTGGCGCCGTCCTGGCGCTTTTTTGACGAGATCGCCCCATCGCCACGCGTTGAATACACCTTGCTGCCGACGGGCGACGCGGCGCCGACGCAATGGCGCGAGTTTCGCCCTCGCCCAGACCGGCTTTCGCTGCGCGCGATGATCCGGCGCTTGTTCTGGAACCCGCACTGGAATGAAGGCCTGTTTCTGGTCAGCTGCTCCGAGCGGCTGATCGATGGGAAAGTTGATTTTTCGCGCCGCGAAATCATGGATCGCGTGGTGGCCGAGGTTCGATCCATCGCGAACCCGCCCGAGCATCTCCCCTATGTGAGGTTTCGCCTCACCTTCCTCTATCGTCAGAACCAGACCGTGGAAAAACACGTGCTCTATGTGTCTGACGCCGAGAACTGGCGAGAAGGGGCGGCCCAATGACCCTCGATCTGGCGCTGCGCGTCAGCGAGATCATGCTCGCTCTGGCGTTCATCCTACAGGGGCTGGAGCATATCGGAGCGCGCGGCCGCGAGCGCACGCTTTATCTGACGCGAACGGGTCTGGCCGCGATACTGCTGACCGGATTTCTCAGCCCGTTGATCTGCCTAATGCTCTGGATCAACGCGCTGCTGCTGCTGCACCGATTTCAGGGGCCCTATAATGGCGGCAGCGATCGGATGGGGCTTCTGATCCTGACCTGTATCACCGCTGCGAATGTCGCGCCGACAGAGCGGCTGCAGGAATACGCGTTTGGCTATTTGGCGATGCAGCTGGCGCTTTCCTACATCGTGTCCGGCTGGGTGAAGATCGTCAATCCGGCATGGCGGAGCGGGCAAGCGTTGCAGGACGTCTTTCTGTACTCCGCCTATCCGGTGAGCGGCGAGGTTCGAGCGCTGGCGGCGCGGCCGGCGCTGCTGCTCATCGCTGCATGGGCGGTCATGCTGTTGGAGCTGCTCTTTCCCCTGGCGCTGGCGACGCAGGCGACCCTCGCCGTCGCCCTCGTCGCTACGGGCTTATTCCATCTCAGCAACGCGGTGCTGTTTGGCTTGAACCGTTTCTTCTGGATCTGGCTGGCCGCCTATCCGTCAATCATTTGGCTGCAGCAGCGCCTTTTCGCCGGCTGAAGGGCTTTCGACCCTAGGCCGCCAGATTTAGGAGGTGGCGCCCCCTACAGGCCGCCGAGGATAATGCCGCCGAGCAGCAGCAAACCGGCCTCGCGGTTTGACTTGAAGAGAGCAAGACACAAGCCGGGATTGTGGATGTCCAGCCGCAGCGCCTGGAGCCCGAGATGCGCGGCGTAGCAGGCCAGGCCAAGCCAGAACCAGCCGCTCAACCCCGCAACGATACCGGCCGCCCCCGCTAGAATGACGGCCAAGCCATAGAAAACCGCAACGGCGACGCGGCTCGCCTCACCGAAAAACAGCGCGGTGGACTTCACTCCGATCAGCGAGTCGTCCTCGCGATCCTGATGGGCGTAAATCGTATCATACCCCATGATCCACGCGATCCCGCCGACATAAAGCAGCGCCGGCGCGACCCCCAGTTTGCCGGCGATCGCCGCCCAGCCCAGCAACGCGCCCCAGCTGAACGCAATGCCGAGGAAGAACTGCGGGAAGAACGTGATCCGTTTCATAAACGGGTAGATCATTACGGGAAGGAGCGAAGCGACGCCGACGAGTATCGCAAAATCATTCATGGTGGAAAGGATCGCCAAGCCGATCGCGCACAGCAACGTCAGCTCAATCAGGGCCTGCCACGGCTTAACCGCGCCGCTTGCAAGCGGGCGAGAGCGCGTGCGCTCGACTTGCCGGTCAATCTTGCGATCAACAATATCGTTCAACACGCATCCGGCGCCGCGCATCACGAATGCGCCGATCAGAAAGGCGACGACCAGCCAGGCGACAGCGAGCCAGCCGAAAGTCTCCAGATTTCGGGCGTCCCAACTGTAGGCGCCCCCCGCCAACGCGATCCCCTGCCAACCGGGCAGCAGCAGCAGCCAGGCGCCGATCGGCCGATCAAATCGCGCCAATCGCAAATAGGGTTGCAGTCTATTCGGCGCGTCACTGTCAACCCAGTTGTTCGCCGGCGCATCAGCGACACGGCCCGACGCCTCTTTCTCGGTTCGACTTGGGCGCGCGACCGGTGAACCGTCCGCCGCAGTTTCAAATCCGTCAAATCCGCTCATCGAGCACTCCATTGCCGCCTCCGCTTGCGGCGCGGCGGAGAGTACGATTTCATCCGCGCCTGTACACCTTAGATCCGGTCGCTCGCAGGGCATTTTCCATGCCTGTTATTATGCGAGCGTTAACCGTCCTGAAATGACACGCTACGGAGGCATTGCGCCGCATGACCGAGGAGCTGACCGGCGCAGGCGCGCCTGAAGGGCCGCGGCTGTATCTGAATGAGCCGCTCGCGAGCGGCGCCGAAATCGGGCTGGGGCGGGACGCGTCGAACTACCTGATCGCGGTCATGCGGCTCGGGGAAGGGGCGGTCTGCACCGTTTTTAACGGCGAAGACGGCGAGTGGCGGGCGCAGATCGCGACCGCGCACAAGCGGGCCGCGCAGCTGCGCATTTTGGAGCAGCGGCGCCCCGCCGCGCCGCCGCCGGATCTGTGGCTCCTTTTCGCGCCGATCAAAAAAGCGCGGACGGACTTCATCGTCGAAAAAGCGACGGAGCTGGGGTGCCGACGCATCCTGCCAATCACGACCCGGCGCACCCAGTCGGAGCGGGTCAACCTTGAGCGGCTGCAGGCGCACGCCATTGAGGCGGCGGAACAATGCGAACTGGTGTTCGCCCCCGACGTCGCCCCGCCCCAACGGCTTGACGACGCGCTGGCAAGCTGGGATCCGGCGCGACGGCTGTTCTTTTGCGATGAGGCGCGAGACGCGCGCCCGATGTCCGAAGCGGTCGGCGCGCAACCGCATGAGTCCGCCGCTATTCTGATTGGCCCAGAAGGCGGCTTCACGCCCGAAGAACGGGAGAAACTGCTCCGCCAACCCTTTGTAACGCCGGCGACGCTGGGGCCGCGGATCCTGCGCGCGGATACGGCGGCGGCGGCGGCCGTCTCCATTTGGCAAGATGTGCAAGGCGATTGGCGCGGGCTGTAACGAAGCCGTGCGCAATTGGAAAGGCCTGGATCTGACGCTTGCAACCGCCGCTCGGGCGGCCTAACCCTTCCAGACTTTAAATAATGCGGTTGGAGCGGTCGCATATGTCGATACCTCAGGAGGGCGGCGGCCCGATCGAAAAGGCCGAGGAGCTCGCCGCTTATCTCGAAGCCGGATGCAAACCGAAGGAACGGTGGCGAATTGGCACCGAGCATGAGAAGTTCGCCTTCTGCATCGATTCCCGTCGTCCACTCCCCTATGAAAATGGCGGCCGCTCCATTCGCGCGGCGCTGGAGGGGCTGCGCGATCAGCATGGCTGGAAGCCGGTCATGGAAGGCGACAACATCATTGGCCTGACGAAGAACGGCGCGAATGTTTCGCTGGAGCCGGGCGGTCAGGTGGAGCTGTCGGGCGCGCCGCTCGAAAATATTCACCAGACCTGCGAGGAAACCAACCAACATCTGGCGGAGCTCAAGTCCCTGGCCGAAACGAACGGCGTCGGCTTTGTCGGCCTTGGCGCGGCGCCGGACTGGTCGCGCGCGGACGTGCCGGTGATGCCGAAGGGGCGCTACGGCATCATGAGCGCCTACATGCCCAAGGTTGGCGGGCATGGGCTGGATATGATGTTCCGCACCTGCACCATTCAGGTGAATCTCGATTTCAGCTCCGAAGCCGATATGGCGCTGAAGCTGAAGGTCGCCGCGGCTCTGCAGCCGATCGCGACCGCGTTGTTCGCGAACTCGCCGTTTCTTGACGGCAAGCCCACCGGCTGGCTGTCGACGCGCGCGATGATCTGGACGGATACGGACCGGGATCGAACCGGCGCGCCGGAGCTGGTGTTCGAGGATGGTTTCGGCTTCGAACGCTGGGTGCAATATGCGCTCGATACGCCGATGTATTTCGTCTATCGCAACGGCCGCTATGTTGACGCGTCCGGCCAGAGCTTCCGCGACTTCCTGCAGGGGAGGCTGCCGGCGCTGCCAGGCGAAACGCCGACCATGAGCGACTGGGCTGATCATCTGACCACCCTGTTTCCCGATGTTCGGATCAAGCGGTTTATCGAAATGCGCGGCGCGGATGGCGGCCCGTGGCGCCGTATCTGCGCCTTGCCCGCTTTGTGGGTCGGGTTGATCTATGATCAGACCGCGCTGAACGCGGCGTGGGACCTTTGCAAACATTGGACAGCTGAGCAGCGCGCTCAGCTGCGGATCGATGCGGGACGCGATGCGCTCAAGGCTGAAATCGCGGGCCGGACTGTTCGCGATATTGCAGCCGATGTGTTGGAGATCGCTGATGCTGGCCTGAAAGCAAGAGCTCGAGCCGCAGGGTTCGACGCGGATGAGTCGCATTTCCTGAATGACTTGCGCCGCGTCGTCGAGAGCGGTGAAACCGCGGCGGAAGAGCTGCTGCGGCGATGGCGGGACGAATGGGACGGAGATTTCGGCCCTATTTTTAAAGATTACGCCTATTGATCAACGTCTAGGGTGGGAGCTCATAAATCTGGTCGCCGCCAATGCTTGAGCCGACAGAAGGCCCGCTCGATGGCGTTGCGGCGCCGGTAAAGTTGCCGGTTGAACGGATGCGTGCGCTTGCGGGGCGTGATCACGAAAGCGAGCGGGCGGCCATAACCATCTGTCGCCGCATGGATTTTGGTCGTCCTTCCGCCGCGCGAGCGACCTATGGCTTGCACGGCGTCCCCCCCCCTTTTCCGCCGCTCGCGCTGCGCTGGGTCTTCACATGCGTGCTGTCTAGAAGAAGCTCGGTTGGCGGTCCGCCCGCGGCCGCCAGGGGCGTGAAGGCGCGCGTCCAGACGCCCTTCTCCGCGCCATGCCGCGCGTCTTGTTCGGCAGTAGCGGCTGGAGCTTTGCGAACTGAGCTTCGGATATCCAAAAGTGGTGGTTGGGCATTTCAAACTCCCAATATTTGGGAGTTTGAATCACATTTTGAGGTTCGAGGGAATCCCCTTCATGGGTCCTGAGCTAGGCCCGCTTCGCGCGGTTCCATGGCGCGAGCTTCCCGGCTTGTCATCCGCTCCGCAAGCACGGCGCATTTGGGAAGCTGTAAAGGGGAAAAGGATAAGAATAATCCCTGTGAGAGCCATCATATCGAACCTGTTCGATATGAAAGCTCGGCGTCTCACGACGGAATTATCGTCCGGGCAACGCGGAAGCCGAGACTGCAGGATCGGACGACGCGAGGGCCACTGAGGCGACCCGCAGAGCGCGAATTCCAAGGGCCTTCGAGCCACGAGCCGCCGCGACGAACGGCGCGGGATGTGCCTCCAGACGTCCAGGCCGAACCATCATCTGGCGCCCCATTGTAGCTGTCATTCCACGCATCTGCGCACCATTCCCAGACGTTGCCATGCATCTGGTGCAGCTTGAACGGATTGGCTTTGAACTCTTTGAGATCCACCGGAACTGTTTTCTTTCGGTAGACGCCTTTCCCCCCGCCGCCAGCATAGGCGTCGTTGCCGTCATAGTTCGCCTGCTCGGGCGTGATCTCTCGCCCCCACCAGAAGGGCGTCGACGGCGCCTCAGCGCTGCACTGCCCCCGGCAGGCATATTCCCACTCCGCCTCCGACGGCAGGCGGTACTCTGCGCCAGTCGCGTCCGAGAGCCAGCGGCAGAACGCGTTGGCGTCCTCCCAGGAGACACCGACGACAGGATGGCGATCGTCCTGCGTAAAGCCCGGATCGCGCCAGGATTTCGGGGCGTCCCGTCTCCAGTTCTTGCCGTCGAACCAATTGATGCCGCCGCTCATGTCATGGCTGGTCGCGGAGACGAACACCCCAAACTCGCCCCGCGTCACCGCATATTTGCCCAGCGCGAAGCGGTCGGCGATCCGGACCAGATGCTGCGGGCTCTCCGTATCCCTGCGCTCCGGCTCATCCGTCGGCGAACCCATCATGAACTCCCCCTCCGGGATCACCACCATCTCCGGCCCCTCGCCGCCGGAGCGGAGGGTGTCGCGGAAGACGGCAAGGGGCGTAGAAAGAACCCGGCGGCGCTCCTCTTCCGCCAGCCGCGCCTGCTCCTCCAACGCCGCCGCGACGCGTCGCACCTCATGCGCC
Organism: Neomegalonema sp.; assembly: GCA_022760355.1. Taxonomy (GTDB): domain Bacteria; phylum Pseudomonadota; class Alphaproteobacteria; order Rhodobacterales; family Rhodobacteraceae; genus JALEGB01. The sequence goes on along the minus strand of JALEGB010000058.1, from coordinate 1,442 downwards.
AGCGCGGTGAAAGGCAGGGTGCGCTCGAACGTCCGCACCGAGGCGAGATCCGACTGATCGACCGCCCGCCAAATCTCCAACTGCCGACGCCGCTTACGCGCCTCTAGCGCCTCGCTTGTGCCGACGAACACCTCCTCGACATCGCGATATTCCTCAATATCGAGCGTGTTGGAAATTGCAGCAAGCGCCTGCGCCGCCGGGCTCAGCTGCGGTTGCTGAGCGTCCAAAACGGCGCCGCGCTCGATCGCGCGGCGTTTAACGGCGAAGGCCTCGCGCCGCAGCCGCGCCGCCTGCTCATGCGTCGCCTCCGCATCTGCAGCATCGATATGCGCGTCCGCCCATTGGTCGAGCTTCGCCGCCAGCGCCTGCAGCGTCTGCGCCCATCCGAAATGATCATCCTCGCCGGCGAATCCGACCAGGCTCTCGCGCGAGATATGCCAGAATAGCGCCGGCACCGTGTTCTGATCGATCGGCTCGAACTCGGTCGCGACCAGCACGCCGCGGCTCTTGGCGATGTCGCACTCGATCTGCACCCATTCGCGGGTGAGCGCAAAATCGTTCCAGCAGCCGAGCACCGCCTTGGCGCGCTTGACCGCGGCGTCGATCAGCGGCGGAAAGCTCTGCCCGCCATCGATCCCGCCTTCGACGTCAAAGAACAGCTCGAGCCCGAGCGCGCGGAGCGCATCATGGATCGGGCGGACCTTCTCCAGATCCCGCCTCGGGTAGGAAATAAACACGTCAACCATCGCCGCCTCCCTGCTCATCCCTCAGGGATAAGACGCACGCGGACAGAGGGCAACACAGGCGGACATGGCGACGCCAAATCGATCGGCGCTTGCGATAAGAGCCGGGCGCAGTTGTCCGCGCCCGCGATGCGCTCAAGGACAACTTTATGGTTGAAGTCATTCGAACCGGGCCGCGCAAGCCGCCGGTGAGTTGGGGCGCATGACAACGGCCAGCCGACGCGCGCCTCCGCAAAGCCGCATTGGCGCTCTCACAACGCTGAAGCGCCGCAAGCGCAAAGCGCGCGACAACGTAAGCACGCTCGATCAACGCATATGTTTTGGCGCGATTATGGCGCGAAATTGGGCTGAGCACAGGGGGCGATGAGTGGTTTCTGGGGTTAAGGTATTGAAAAAACTGGCGACCCCTCGAGGACTCGAACCCCGAACCTGCGGATTAGAAGTCCGCTGCTCTATCCAGTTGAGCTAAGGGGCCATTTATCGCCGGCCATGTGCGGGGAGAATACCCCGGCGGTGCGATTGAAGGAATCATTTTGTGTCGCAGAACGGCCGACGCAAGGGCGGCGCGGCGGCCGAGACGGTCTATGCTCGAGGCTTAGGGTGGGAACTCATAAATCTGGTCGTCGCCAGCCCGTCAAACGCGCTTTTGGGGCAGGAAGCGGCGCGACGGCGGTGTGGTTCCACCGGCGAGCGTCGCTG
>JALEGB010000057.1 GCA_022760355.1 Neomegalonema sp. | reverse complement strand
TTGACCGGGCAATCAGCCCGCTCCGCGCCCGGTGCGCAGCCGAGAACGGGCTAGGAAGCGCTGACGACGCCTGATGAAGGGGTTTCGACCCTAGGGCTTTTTCCTCGCCTTCTTCGCGCCGCGCTCCAGGTCCACGCTCATGCGAATATGGCCGCGACCGCCCTTCAGGCGCAAGCGATAGACCTGCATCCCCTCCATCACGCGCATCACATAATTGCGCGTCTCAGCAAAAGGGATGCTTTCAATCCAGGTGATCACATCCACCTTCGGATCGCGCGGATCGCCATATTTTTTGATCCATTTCAGAACGTTGCCGGGCCCGCCATTGTAGGCCGCAATCGCGAGAACGTACGATCCGTCAAAAAAGCGGATCATATCGTGCAAGAAACGGTCGCCCAGGGTCAAATTGTATTCCGGGCTGGTGAACAGCCGATCGATATCATAGGCGACCCCGACGCGCTTTGCGACGCCGCGCGCGGTCGCCGGCATCAGCTGCATCAGGCCGCGGGCGCCGACATGGCTTTGCGCAGCGACACGGAAGCGGCTTTCCTGACGCGCGATCGCAAGCAGCAGGGCTGGCTCAACCTTGCGCCCGGTGAATGCCGGGGCAAGCGGTATGGGATAGAGCGAGCCCCAGAGTTTGACATCGACGGTGTAGGCCGCTTGGGCGATTTTGATCTCGCCAGCAGCGTCGCCATAGCGGCGGGCCAGGCTCGCCAGCTGAGTGAACGCCGCCGCGTCGCGGCTTTGCGCAGCGAGGGCTTGAGCGAACTCGCCGCCCCTGGCCTTATCGCCGCCCCGATAGAGACGAGCGGCGGCGCGCGCCAGCTCTCGCTGTTTCAGCGTCCACTCGCCGCCTTTCAGGCCCGCCATGGCCCGAAAGACCCTTGGATCCGCATGTTCACGAAGCGTCACTTCTTTGGCGAGTTTCTCAATCGCCATCTGGCCGTAAAATGCGGTCGGGTAGGCGGCGGCGCGGCGGAACCAAAGCCCGGCCAGTTTCGCATCCCCGATTTGTTGAGCGGCGAGCCCCGCCCAGTAGGCGCCTCGGCTACGGCTGATTGGCGTGACGACGCCATTGTAAAGCGTTGAGAAGTGCCGCAACGCCCGATGCGGGTTCTTGAGCTGGCTCAAGGAGGTCCATCCGGCGAGCCACTCCAGCTCGGCGAACTCCACGCCGCGCGAAAGCCCGTGATTCTCCGCCAGCTCAACCGCATCTTTGTACCGGCGTTCATCCCAGGCCTTGCGAACGAAGGCCAGCCGCTTCTTCGCCCAGGCGCGCGGGTTTCCCAGCTTTCCGGCTTTGGTCGCGGCGACGATCGCCGCCTCGGCGGCGGAGCGGCGTTTTTTACCCTCCCGCCAGACCATGCGCGCATAGGTAAGCACGGGATAGTCGCGCAGACTTTCGGGCACCTTATCGATCAGCTTGTCCACGCCCCGCGCGCGGCGCAGCAAGCCTCGGACGGCGGTGCGAAGCGCGACATAGTCCGCGGGAAGCTTCGCGCCCAGGCGGCTCGCAGCGCTAAACCGTTCGCGCCACATCAGCATTTCGAAACGGGCGACATGGTGGGGCGCGATAAGAGCGCCATGTTTGGCCAAGTAAATCTTTTCTTCCGCTGGCGTGGTCGGCTCTTCGCGCCATCCGCGAATGATCTCTGCTTTGCCCGCCTCAGCGTCGCCCGTCGCGATCAACGCTTCACCATAAAGCCGCGCGCCGCGTCCGGTCGTCGGCCTGCGCTCCGCGAAGAAGGCCAGACGTTCCTTCGCGGGCGCGCTTTCCGGCATGATCAGCTCGGCGCGGTTGCGCAGCTTGTCGGCGCCGGGCCAGCCTGGTTTGTCTTTAAGAAACTGAGACACCGCCGTCCAACCGCCGGCGCCGCCATGGAGGGATTGCCATTTGAGCAGATCCGCGGCGAGCGGATCCGCGCCGGACGGTCCGGCCAATTGCCGGAGATCATACTTTTTAAACGGCCCCTTGGAATCGTCCAACAACGCGGCGAGAAGCGCGTCAGTCCGCGGGATCGGCCTTGGCGCCAAGGTCGTCGCGTGAGAAGGATGCAGAGGTTCGCTCGCATCGGGCAATCCTTCCATGACCTCGCTTTTGCCGTCGCCGACATCCACAAGAATAATCGCCAATAGCAGCGCGATCGCGGGGCCTGAAGCTAACGTTATAAGACGCATGATGAATTTGCCTGTCATCCCGGTCGCCCCCGCGCCTGTTGACTGCTGCGCCCGACCGACGACGACATATCGGGGTCGTCCCGGCGGATGCGCTTGCTTGGTCTGTGTGGTCTACAACCGACCTGTGGCGAGTTGAAGACCTTGCATCTGGTTCTTGCTCGATTGATCGGGCGCGGTTAGGCGAATGCAGGTAATGCGCCGAACGGCGGCGATGAAGGCGATAGGAGGAAAAGAGTTGTTTAAAGGATCGCTTCCAGCCTTGGTGACGCCGTTTAAGGACGGTCAGATTGACAGCGACGCGCTGGCGGCGCTGGTGGAGCGGCAGGTGGTCGAGGGCGCAAGCGGTATTGTCGCCGTCGGCACAACCGGCGAGTCGCCGACCCTGTCCCACGAAGAGCATGAGCGCGTCGTGACCGAGACGGTCGCCGCCGCGAAGGGGCGCGTGCCGGTGATCGCAGGAGCTGGCTCGAACAACACCGTCGAAGCCGTGCGTCTCGCCGAGCATGCCGCGTCGACCGGCGCCGACGCGATCTTGTCAGTCGTTCCGTACTACAACAAACCGTCTCAGCAGGGGCTGTATGCGCATTTCAAGGCCATCCACGATGCGGCCGAGATCCCCGTCATCCTGTATAATGTGCCAGGCCGCACAATCGCCGAGCTTGGGGTTGAAACAACCCTCAAGCTGGCGGAGCTGCCGCGGATCGTGGGCATTAAGGACGCCAGCAACGACCTGACCCGCCCGCTGCAAATGGCGGAGGCCGCCGCCGAAGGCTTTGCGCTGCTTTCGGGCGAGGACGGCACCGCGCTGGCCTATAACGCGCATGGCGGCGTCGGGTGCATCTCGGTGACGGCCAATGTCGCGCCGAAGCTGTTTGCGAAGATGCAGGCCGCGACGCTTGCGGGAGACTATGTGGAGGCGCGGCGGCTGCAGGTGCAAATGACGCCGCTTCATACGGCTCTGTTCTTGGAGCCGAACCCAGCGCCCACTAAATACGCTCTTTCCTTGCTGGGGCTGTGCCAAGAGGACGTCCGCTCGCCGCTACTGCCTGTGTCGGAACCGACGCGAGCGGCGGTGCGTGAGGCGATGGCCCTGGCTGAACTGTTGTAAAAAGGAGCGGATCGCCAGGCGATAGCTGGAGGTCGGCTGGAGATCGCCTGGGATGGCTCAGAAAAAGAAACCGACGCAGAAGCTGGCGGCTGAAAACCGGAAGGCGCGTCACGAATATTATATTGAGGATACTTTCGAGGCAGGGGTAATGCTCAAAGGCTCGGAGGTGAAATCCTTGCGCGCCGGTCAGGCCAATATCGCGGAGTCCTACGCTTCCTCCGAGAATAATGAGCTGTGGCTGATTAACGCCTACATTCCTGAATACGATAAGGCTATTCGCTTCGGGCATGAAGAGCGGCGACCTCGAAAGCTTCTATTGCATCGGCGCGAAATTGATCGACTGGCCAATGCGGTGTCTCGTGAGGGCATGACGGTCATTCCGCTGAAAATGTACTTTACCGACAAAGGGCGAGCCAAGCTCGAGCTGGGTCTGGCGAAGGGTAAGAAGCTGCATGACAAACGGCAGACCGATCGCGAGCGCGATTGGAACCGTGACAAGCAGCGGCTGATGAAGCGGAGCCTCGAGTGATCGGAGATGGCGCGGCGGCCCGGTCGTTCTTGCGCGACCTTGAGACAAGCTGGCCGCCGCAACATCTCGAAACAGCGCGCGGGTGGCGATTGCGGGCCGCGCCAGGCGCGGGGCTGCGCGTGAATTCTGCGCTGCAGGTTGAGGCCGAACCCGATCAGCGCGACGCCCTACCGCTTATTGAGCAATTCTATCACCAGCATGGCGGTTCGGCCGCTATCCTGCTGAGTGGGTCCGCGCTGTCGAGCATTGGCGACGAAAATCCGGAGCTGGTGGAGATGATGGCGCGGCGCGGCTACGCGCTTGCAGCCGCCTGTCGACTCTATCAGGCGCCGCTGACCGAACCTTGGTGGCGGCCTGCGAAGAAGCCCCTGAAAATATTAGAGGTCCAGGCGGAGCTCGCGGCGCTCGATCGGCTTTGGCTGGAAGGCGGCGTAGGGCCGGACAAGCGCGCCGTGATGCGGCGGGCGTCGGCGCTCAAGCCGGCGATATTCCTCTGCCGGCTTGAAGCGCGCTTGGCGGGGGCCGCGTTTGTTGCGGTTGTCGGCGCGCGCGCTTTTGTTCATGCGCTCTATGTTACGCCGAACTGCCGCCAATATGGGGTGGGGCGGGCATTGTTGTCAGCATGCGCGGCGCATGGCGCCGGTCTCGGCGCAGCATGGCTGGCGGCGTCGGTTGAAGAAGGCGCCGCCGCGTCGCAAGCTTTATTTGAGAGTGTCGCAGGGGCGCAAATCGGGGCGTGCGCCTATTTCCGAGCGCCCGGCCCCCGCCGTTGATCTTGGCTCAGGCGAGCCGTTGATCCCCCATCTTCAGGAACTTCTGCCGGCGATCTTTGACAATCTCCTCCCGGCTCATCCCCTTCATGCTCTCAAGCATCTCGGCCAACGTATTGCTTACGCGCTCGATCGCCTGCTTGGGGGCGCGCTGAGCGCCTCCGACGGGCTCCGTCACCACACGGTCGATCACGCCAAGCTGGAGCAGATCCGCCGCGGTAAGGCGCAGAGCTGCGGCGGCTTCCTGCGCTTTGGAAGCGTTCTTCCACAGGATCGAGGCGCAGCCCTCCGGTGAGATCACCGAATAGATCGAATGCTCAAGCATGGCGATTCGGTTGGCGGTCGCCAGCGCGACGGCGCCGCCGGACCCGCCCTCGCCGATCACGATCGAAACGATCGGCGCGCCAAGCTGCAGGCATTTCTCAGTCGAGCGCGCAATGGCCTCCGCCTGGCCGCGCTCCTCCGCGCCTTTGCCCGGATAGGCGCCCGGCGTGTCGACAAAGCACATGACCGGCAGATCGAATTTGTCCGCCATCTCCATCAAACGGATGGCTTTACGATAGCCTTCCGGGCGAGCCATGCCGAAGTTGCGGAACAGCCGACTTTCGGTGTCGTTGCCTTTCTCCTGCCCCAGCACGACGACGGCCTCGCCGCGAAAACGCGCCAAGCCGCCAATCACCGCGTGATCTTCCGCGAAGCCGCGGTCGCCGGCCAGCGGCGAAAATTCATCGAACAACTGATCGATATAGTCGCGCGCATGCGGACGATCCGGATGCCGCGCAATCTGGCAACGCTGCCATGGCGTTAACTTCTGGTAGATCTCGACCAGCAAGGCCTGCGCTTTTTCTTCGGCGCGCGCAACGTCTTCCGAGTGGTCCACCGTTGGGTCCGAACGCTCCAGCGCCCGCCACTCCTCGGCTTTTCCCTGCAGCTCCGCCACGCCCTTTTCAAAATCGAGATATTGCATTGCTTGGCCAAAACCCTTCCATCCGCGCCGTCGGCAGGGCGCGCGGCCCGACAAATAGAGTGATCGGGCGCCGTTGCGCAATGGGTTTGGCGCCTTGCTTTCCACGGGGCTGTCAACGGACGCGCAGCTTCCTCGCGCCGTGGGCGAAGCATAGAGGATGTAAACGCGCTGGAGCCGTCATGCGGCGTCCGTCATCGTCTGAAGGCGCCGCTCAAAATCCGGCCGGCCAGATAGGCCACGAACATGACCGCCGCTAAACTGCCGATAAACAGCAACGCGCTGACAAAGACTGTTTCCCGCTGGAGCGCGGTTACAGCAAGTTCCTGGCGCGCGAGGACAAACAACAGGATTGAGAAAGCGCAGCTCAAACCGAGGCCGCCTTTCCAACCAAGATGGTTAAATCCGGCGCCCACCGAAATAATGATGCAGGCGGCGAGCCCGATGTCGCCAATCGTCATGAGAATCCCCTCAGTTTCTCAGTGATGCGATGGGACACGACCGTAGATGCGGGGCGGAGTCAACTGCGCCGACAGGGCCGGCGCAGTTGCTTGCGGGTCGCGCGCGGCGGCGCGATTAGGATGATGCGCCTTCGATGAGCTCAATCTGGCTGACGATCACCTGCGCCTGACGCGCCGAGGCGATGTCAATCAGCTTGCCGTCAAGCACCGCTGCGCCCTGGCCGGCGGCTTCCGCCTCCTTCATCGCCGCCAGGATCGCGCGCGCTTTCGCGACGATCTCTTCCGACGGGGTGAACACCTCATTGGCGATCGCGACCTGCTTTGGGTGGATGGCCCATTTGCCCACACAGCCCATCACCGCCGACCGCTCAGCCTGAGCGCGGTAGCCGTCCGGATCGGAGAAATCGCCGAACGGGCCATCGACCGGCAGCACCCCATGGGTACGGCAGGCGGCGACCATGCGGGTGATCGGATAATGCCACGGATCAGCCAGGAAGCGCGCGCGGGCGGCGTCGCCCGCCTCGCCGTCCGCCAACATCGCATAGGGCGCCTGCGCGCCGCCAATGCCGGTTACAGCCATGCCCATGCTCGCAGCATAGTCGGCGACGCCGAAGCTCAGGCTCTGAAGCCGCTTGGTCGACCCGGCGATCTCGTCAATATTGGCGACCCCGGCGGCGGTTTCGATGATCGCCTCAAATCCGATCTTCTTCGTCCGCCCCATCGCACGCTCGACCGCGGTGACAACCGCATCAACAGCGTACAGATCGGCGGCGCGTCCCACTTTGGGGATCATAATCAGATCAAGCCGCTCATCCGCGCGCTCCAGCAGATCGACGACATCCTTATACCAGTACGGCGTGTCGAGGCCATTGATCCGCACGCAGAGCGCTTTTGCGCCCCAATCAACTTGGCCGACGGCCTCAATGATCGTCTCACGCGCTTTCGGCTTATCCGCCGGGGAGACCGAATCCTCCAGATCCAGGTTGATGACATCCGCGGCGCTTGCGGCCATCTTCTCAAAGATCTGCGGGCGGGTGCCTGGGCCGAAGAGTTGGCAGCGGTTTGGCCGTGCGACCGGGGCCGGCTGTTCGATGAAGCTCATAATCGGAAACCTTTCGCGGTCATTATTTTTCACATATTGCGCAGTCGCACCTTGCAGCGCAGCATCTCAGCGCGCAACCGCGAATAACGGCTAATCGCGCAATGCGCTTGACCCTCGCCCTGCGCCCGCTTAGCTCAGGCGCATGACTAGGCGACCTATTCTTATCCACCCCGACCCGCGTTTGCGCAGAACTGCAGACCCGGTCGAGACCGTAAATGACGCCACGCGCGCGCTTGTCGACGAGATGCTCGAGACAATGTACGCAGCGCCGGGCATCGGCCTTGCGGCGCCTCAGATCGGGGTGCTGCAGCGTGTGTTCGTGATGGACTGCTCCGGGCGGGACGCAGAAGAAGGAGAGCCGGAGCCGCCGGCGGACCCGGTCGCCTTGATCAATCCAGAAATCGTCTGGTTCTCTGAAGAGACCGCGGTTGAGCGCGAGGGCTGCCTCTCGATCCCCGAGATGTATGAGGATGTGACGCGACCGGCGAAGATCCGAATTCGCTATCTGGATCGTGACGGCGGCGAGCAGGAGCAGGAGTGGGAAGGCATTCGCGCCGTTTGCGCGCAGCATGAGCTGGATCACCTCAACGGCAAGCTGTTCATCGACTATCTTGGCTCGGTGAAGCGAACGATGATCACCAGTAAAATGAAAAAGCTGAAGCGCGAGCGCGCCAAGGACAAGGCGAAGTAGCAGACGCCGCAGGAGCTGGCGGCAGCATTCGGGAGGGCGCGTGCGCGTCATATTTATGGGCACGCCGGATTTTGCGGCGACCGCATTGAAGGCGCTGATCGGCGCGGAGCATGAGATTGTCGGGGTCTATGCGCAACCGCCGCGGCCCGCCGGGCGCGGGAAGAAGCTGCGCCCGTCGCCGGTACAGCTGACGGCGGAAGCGGCCGGGCTGACCGTGCGAACGCCGGTGAAGTTGCGGGACCCTGAGGCGTTGGCTGAGTTTGCCGCGATTGACGCCGATATCGCCATGGTCGTCGCCTACGGCATGCTATTGCCGAAGGAGGCGCTGGACGCGCCGCGGTTGGGATGCATGAACCTGCACGCGTCGCTATTGCCGCGCTGGCGCGGCGCCGCGCCGATCCAGCGCGCGATCATGGCCGGGGACGCCGAAACCGGCGTTTGCGCGATGCGGATGACGGAAGGGCTGGATGAGGGACCGGTCTATGATCGTGTCTCGACTCCGATCGGCGTCGATGAAACGGCTCAGACATTGCACGATCGGCTGGCGGAGCTTGGCGCGGCGTTGATGCTCAAGACGCTGTCAGCGCTCGAAGCCGGAGAGGCGGCAGCTGAGGAACAGCCGAGCGAAGGCGTTGTATACGCAAAAAAAATCAACAAATCCGAGGCCGCCATCGATTGGAGCCAGCCTGCGGAGGAGATTGATCGCCAAGTGCGCGGCCTCAGCCCGAGCCCCGGCGCATGGTTTTTACGCGATGGCGAGCGCACGAAGCTGTTGTTGGCTCAGCCTGAGCGCCTGGGCGAGAAGCTGGCGCCGGCCGGCGACGTGTTGGACGAGGCGGGCCTGATCGCCTGCGGAACCGGCGGTCTGCGCATCAAGCGCGTTCAGCGCGCCGGGCGCGGGGCCGTGGATGCGGCGGAATATTTGCGTGGCGCGCCACTCTCGCGAGGCGATATGGTGGAGAGCGCGCCAAGGTCGGACTAGGGTTCGCGCCCGAGGAGATTGAAGATGCATATTATTCTGCCATTGCTTGTGCTTGCCCTGTTCGGCGGCGTCATTGGCTATGTGGCCTGGAGCGCGCTCAATCTGCGGATTGAGGGGCGTACGGCGATTGCGGCCGGGATGTTTGGGGCAATGTTCGGCGGTTTCGGCGCTCGACTTGGCATGGGCCCGTTCGCAGCGATCCTTGCGGCGATTGCAGGCGCGGCGCTGGTGATTCTGTTCGCGAAGATGACCCGAAAACAGTAGCGCGCGCCTGTTAGGACGCCAGAGGCTCGGTTGGAGCCTCATTTAACTCCATGATACGGCAATGGCGCCGACCGCTCCTTCAGCCAGTTGCGCAGCTTGTCGGCGTCATAGGCCTTGTCGGCCAGAAGCCGCCTGCCGGACGCTGGTTCGGCCAGATTTAGGAGTTCGCACCCTAGGGCCGCAACGCCATCGCGGCGCCAAAGCCGATAAATGCGCCGCCTACGCTGCGCCGGAAGATCTTCGCCCATTGAGGGCGGGACAGGCGGCGGCGCAGCCAGCCGCCCGCGCAGGCGATCAAGCAATGCGCGCCAAAGCACAACACGCTGTAGCTGATCGACATGATCAAAACCTGTGGGGTTGCAGGGCGGCTTGCATCCATGAAGGGCGGCAGCAGGGCCGCGATCAGAATCAGCGCTTTGGGGTTCGTCAAGGCGATGAGCAGCGCCTGGCGGACGATGCGCCAGAGTTCAGGCTTCTCAACCGCGCTCGCCTCATCCGTGACCAGCGCCCATGGCCGCCGCCAAATCTTCACGCCGACCCAGATCAGATATCCAGCCCCGAACAGTTTGAGCGCAATAAACCCGACTGCGGAGGCTTCCATCAACGCCCCAAGACCAAAGCCCACGGCAAGGCACAGCACGCAGACGCCGACGCCATTGACAAAACCGCTGATGATCGCCGTCCGGGCGCCGTAGCGAAGCGCGTTGCCGATCGTGAGCAGGATCCCCGGCCCAGGGCTGATCACGGGGGCGATGCTCACCAGCAAAAACAACAGCCAAGTTTCAACCGCCATGCCGCCCTCGCAACTCTTAATTCGAAGAGGCGGACCCTATTCCTTATGCTTGCTCTCTGACAAGCTCATCCGCTTCTTAACGCCCCGCAGCATCAGCCAAACCATCAGCACAACCGGCGCGACAAGCGCCGCGTAAAGCTGCTTTTCGCTCAGCCCGACCCAGAGCCCAAGCGGCTTCACCGCATATGCCGCAAGGTTCAGCGCATAGTAGCTAATCGCGACGATCGAAAGCCCCTCGACAGTCTCCTGCAACCGCAACTGCAGCTTCGCGCGCCGATCCATAGACGCCAGGAGCTTCTGGTTCTGCGCTTCAAGCGAGACATCGACCCGCGTGCGGAGCAGATTGGCTGCGCTGCCAACCCGATCCGACAGCGAATTGAGCCGCTCCGCCGTCGCGCTGCAGGTCCGCATTGCAGGCTTAAAGCGGCGGACCATGAACTCGGTCAAAGTCTGTCGGTTGCTGAACCGATCCTCGCGAATCGCGGCTAGGCGCTCCCAAATGATCGCTTCATAAGCGCGGGCCGCATCGAAGCGGAAGGCGCTCTCCGCTTTCATCGCTTCCAGCTGCGCCGCCAGCTCGGTCAGACTATCAAGCGTCGCCCGTTCCGCCGCTTGCCGCTCAAGCTCGGAGGCCGCCGGAGCCGGGCGGGCGATGGTGGCGGCGACGCCGGACAAGCTCTGGTCAACATCGCTCAGCCGCGGGGACAGGCGGCGAGCCTGGGGCAAGGCCAGCATGGCCACCGCGCGATAAGTCTCAATTTCGATCAGGCGTTGGGCGATGCGCCCCAATCGCCGCGGCCCGATTTCAGGCTCAGCAATGATCGCGAAGCGTACGAAATCCGCGGGATCAAGCCGGAAGTCGCTCATGACCAGGGCTTCTTTATCGATAACATGCGCGCAAGCGACGCTAGAGGCGTCGAAATAGGGGCTGAGACGCTCTGTCGCCGTTCTCGCATCCATGGCGCTATCGGCGCCCTGCACCCGCACCAGAGCCGACGACACAACCGGCCCCGGCGCGGAGTCGAACCAATCCTGAGGCAGGCGCTCCATCATCCATGGTGAAAAGGGCGTTTCGCCACGATCGCCAGCGGCGATGATCGTCAAGGAGACGAATTCTGTGTGGCGTTCCCATTTCAACCGCAGATCGGCGGCCTCAACAACATGGAAGCTCGGCGCCCGCCCGTCCTTCTCGCCGACCAAAGGAGCGCCGAAAAAGGCCAGAAGCTGGTTGAGATGCTGCAACGCCGCTGCGGCGCGATCGCTGGCTGGGGCGTCTTCTTGTGAAAATGCGAAATGCATCAGCTCCGCCGGGGCGGTGAGCGGCGAAAACGGCCGAGCGTGCAGCTCGTCCGTCATCTGCCGCCTTAGGGGATGCTGTGCCGTCTGTCGCATTATCGCTCAACCTTCGCTCACCGGAAATTAGCAGGATGCGACGCCGCGCATCTGCTGAGGCCGCCGCGGTCCAAACCGAATACCTTCGCAACATAAGCGGGCGGAATGGGGGACCCTACGCGGCAAATAGTCGACGCGGCATTTGGGCGAGACCGTTTGCTCAGAATAGCCAGATGGAATCGATGACGGCGCCGGGATGGTGACGCGTCGTCTTCTGAAACTCTTCACCGGCTTTATCTTCCGGATAAACGCCAACATGTCCGCCGGCAAAGCGCTCGGCGTCCGCTCGTCGGGCTCGAATCGAGATGCGTTTGGGCCCTTTGGCGAAGGCGACATATTCGCGGGCTTCGTCGGCGTGGTTGAAAGAAAGCTCGACCGCGCCCCATCGTTTCGCCGCTTCGCTGAGCGGCATGCCAATTCGGACCCCATCCCGTGCTGAGAGCTTGTCGCTCATCACCACAATGCCTTGAATTTTCATGTCGGCTTTGCGTTTCGGTTCTTCGTACACCAGCACGCAGAGAATGATCTCGCCGCCTTTGCTTGCGCAATCGGCGGAAAAATCAACCATGAAGCGGGGTTCATACGTCCACTTCAGCCCGTGCGTTTTCTTCCGCGCCTGGGCGAGGGTCATCCCGACTTTGATCTCCAGCACACTCTCACTGGTGATGTCTGGCCGGTCCTCCGCCATCGCGGCGGCGGCGCTCAAGGCCATGATTGTCAGGGCGCAGATTACTGTGCGCATATCTAACCCCTTTTCCCTCCGGCGCTATTCAGCCGCCGCGTTTGATGTAAGCCGCGCCGCCTCAGGAGACTGATCGATCGCCTCAAACCGCTTCGCCGCTTTGTCCGCCGAGACGCCCACCAGTCGGACATCTTCGACCAGCTGATCGAACCGGCTTGTCATTTTTGCGGCGCGTTCGGCCAATCGGCGGACATCGGCGCCCAGCAGGCCGAGTTCGTGCCGCAGATCGCCCGATTGTTCTTGCAGTTTCGCATCGCGCAAAATGGCGCGCATCGTGATCAGCGTCGCCATCAGGGTTGTGGGGGAAACAATCCAGACCCGCTTCTCAAAACCTTCGCGAACCACATCGGGGAAGCGCGCATGCGCTTCCGCGTAGACCGCTTCGGAGGGCAGGAACAAAATCGCGCCGTCGGCCGTCTCGGCAGGTTCAATATACTTTGCAACTTCTTTGATCCGTTGACGGAGAGACGCGCGAAACTCGGCGGCCGCTTTGCGGGTTGCGTCGTCGTCTGTCGCTTCGATCATGCGGCGATAGGCGTCGAGCGGATATTTCGCATCGACCGCCACCGCGCCCGGCGGGTTGGGCAGGCGGATAAGCGCGTCAACGCGCACCCCATTGGACAAGGTCGCCTGGAAATCAAAGGCGGAAGGGGGCAGAGCCGAGGCGACCAGATCCTGCAGTTGGATTTCGCCAAATGCGCCGCGGGCGGGATTATTGTTCAGGATGTCCTGCAATCCCAGCACATCGCTCGACAGTTTCTCAATATTCGCCTGGGCTCGGTCCACCGCCTCCAGCCGCTGGCTCAGCGCCGCCCCCGTTTCGCTGACCCGGCCGCCGAGCGCGTCGAGCCGCGCCTCAACCGCGCGTCGATCCGCATCACGTGCGCCCATCATTTCGCGCAAAGTTGCCGACAGTTTCGCCAGCTCCGGCGTCGCGTCCGGCGCTGGCGCAGGGCGGCGGCGAAAAATCAGCACCAGAAGCGCCGTCATCGCGGCGAGCAGCGCCGCCGCCGCGGCGCCGAGAACCAGAGCCAGAGTCGGGTCCGCCGCAAGCGCCCGGTAGAGTTCCGTCATGGATGCACCCGTTCAACTGCGGCCAAACAGCCGCTCAAGATCGCCAAGACTAAGGTGAACGACGGTTGGGCGGCCATGATTGCATTGGCCGGAGCCGGGGGTCGCCTCCATCTCCCGCAGCAGCGCGTTCATCTCATCCAGCCGCAGACGGCGACCGGCCCGCACCGATCCGTGGCACGCCATCGACGAGCACACCGCTTCGAGACGGTCGCGGACTGAGCGGCTTTCGCCTTTTTCCGCCAACTCATCCGCCACATCGCGCAGCAGCGCAGCGCTGTCGACCTGGCCCAACGCGGCCGGCGTGGCGCGCACGCAAATTGCAGCGCCGCCAAAGGGCTCTATCGTCAAGCCGACCTTGGCGAGCTCTTCGGCTTCGGCGATCAAGCGTTCGGCTGCGCCCGGCTCCATCTCCACGATGTCGGGGATCAGCAGCTGCTGCGATGGGGCCGCGCCGCCGCCGGCCAGCGTCTCGGCGAGTCGGGTTTTCAGCCGCTCATAAACCAGGCGCTCATGCGCGGCATGTTGGTCCACCAACGCGACCCCGTCCTTGGTCTGAGCAACGATAAACGCGTCATGCAGCTGTGCGCGGGCGACGCCGAGCGGCGCATCGGCCTCTTCTGGCTCGATCTCCGGCGCTTGGGGGGCGGAGCGGCCGTCGATCATCTCCGGCGACCATAGCGGTTCGTCGCCCTCACGCAGCTCCGTGGCCGTTGGTTCGACGATCGGCGAGGCGGCGTAAACAGGCCGATGCAGCGAGGGGGCGGATGCGATCGGGCGTTGCGGCGCGAAACGCCCCAGCGCCGCGATGCTGAGCGTGCTGGCCGTTCGCGCGCCCGCCTCGGCCATCGCGTGTTTCAGCGCGGACACGATCAGCCCGCGGACGATCGCCGCCTCACGGAAACGCACTTCGGTCTTGGCCGGGTGAACATTGACGTCCACAAGCCGCGGCGGCAGGTCAACGAACAACGCGACGACGGGATGGCGGTCCCGCGGGGTCAGATCGCCATAGGCGCCCCGCAAGGCGCCGAGCACCAGACGGTCTCGGATCGGGCGCCCGTTGACGAACAGAAACTGCGCAGACGGCGTCGCCCGATGTAGCGTTGGCAACCCGGCATAGCCGGACAAGCGCACATCTTCGCGCGTCGCGTCGATCGGAACGGCGCTTTCCTTAAATTCGGCGCCCATAATCCGGGTCAGCCGATCGAGGCGGCTTTCATTGGCGGGCGCGTTGAACAGCTTGCGCTCCGCCCCCTCGCGCCGGTCCAGCAGCGTGAAGCCGACCTCATGGGCGGACATCGCCAAGCGGCGGACCACCTCCAGCGCCGCCTGCATTTCGGCGCGGTCGGACTTCAGGAAGCCAAGCCGCGCTGGCGTCGCGGCGAACAGTTCGCGCGCTTCGATCACCGTGCCCAACGGCCCCGCTGCGGGTTCGGGCGCGCCGAGGCGGCCGAACTCCGACGCAATGCGCCAGGCCGAGCGGCTATCGGCTGTGCGGGAGGTCATTGAAAAGCGAGTGACGGACGCGATGGATGGCAGCGCCTCGCCGCGGAAGCCAAAGCTGGAGACCGCGAAAAGATCGACATCGCCGTCGCGACCTAGCGCGGTTTTGGAAGTTGCGTGGCGCTCCAGCGCAAGCGGAAGGTCGTCGCGCGCGACGCCGCAGCCATTGTCGGCCACGCGGATAAGGCTTTTCCCCCCTGCTTCGAGGGTCGCTTCGATACGTGAAGCGCCGGCGTCGAGGGCGTTTTCAACCAGCTCCTTCAACGCAGAGGCTGGGCGCTCCACAACCTCGCCAGCGGCAATCCGGTTGACCGCGGCCTCTGGCAGCTTGGCGATTCGCCGACTGCCTGCCGACGACGAATCCATATCTGTGTGTCTCTCCTGCTCCATCCCTCAATATTTAGAGGAATCCGCCGGGGAAGGCCAGAAAATAGCGTTAAGCACTAGATGTATGGGGCGCTTAGGACGTCGGTTGGCCCCGTCAGCCTGGTCCCTATGTCGCCTCCGCCTCCGCCGCGCGTCGGAATTCAGTAAGAAGACGGTCCAACGCTTCATCGGTGGCGCGAATCAGGGGTTTGCGCAGGGCCCAGATCCAAAGCCTGGACAGCAGGCCGGTCGGCTGCATTTGCACAATAGCGCGCACCTCGGTCAGATTGGGGCCCAGCGGACGGAGCTCATAGCCATTGACCGATCGACCCATCGGCGTTTGCATCTGGAGCACAAAAAATTTCTGAGGCTCGCAGCCTGTGACCTCAATGTCAGAGGCGACGCGCGTGTCGGGCGCGCTGTGCGGCCGCGCCGTGTGCCGCCAGCGGGTGCCGACGCCGAAGGCCGGGCCGCTCAGCCGTTGGACCTCCACCACATGCCGCATCCGGCGCGGCAACTCGTCAACTTCGCTGAAAATGCGCCACACCAGGTCAAGCGGCGCCGAAACGCGCACGATGCGCTCGACCGGTTCCATCAGGGAGTTCCTACTCCGAAGAAGCGTTGGCGACGCATACCGCTCGCCAACGCTTTAGATTCAACGTTTTAAGCCTTCGGGCTTGCCGACAACGACAAAAAACAGCTCGTCGGACTTCAAAAGGCGTTTGGCGACTCGCTTCACATCGTCAAGCGTCACCGCGCGCACCAGATCATTCCGCCGAGTGATATAGTCAATCCCCAGCTTTTGCCGCTGCACGCCGACCAAGAACGCCGCAATCTTCGAGTTGCTGTCAAACCGCAGCGGGTAGGAGCCGATCAAATACTGCTTGGCCTTGTCCAGCTCTTGCTGCGTAACCTTGCCAGCAGCCATACGCGCCCATTCGGCTTTGATCAGCTCGATCGATTTTCCGACGCTTTTGTTCGCCGTGCCGACGCCGCCGAGATAGAGGCCGCCGCGATCGCGTGGACTCAGATAGGAGTATACGCTGTAAGCGAGGCCGCGCTTTTCTCGTACTTCTTCGGTCAAGCGGGAGGCGAAGCCGCCGCCGCCCAGGATGTAATTCATCACATAAGCCGCGACATAATCCGGATCTTTCCGCAAAATGCCCGCATGGCCGAAGATCACGGTCGATTGCGGCGCGTTGAAGTCCACAACGGTCACGCCTGGCTTTAGCGCCAGTTTCGGCGGCTTTGGCGGCTTCGGACCTTTCGCAGGCAGAGCAGCGAACAGCTTGTCCAGCAGCGGCGCCAACTCCTCAGGCGAAATCGCGCCGACCACGCCGACATTCAGCGTTTCGCGCGTCATCAGCTTCTTATGGGCGTCCCGCAGATCATCCGCGGTCAAGCTCGCAACGGATTTCAGCGTGCCCGAACGCCGACGCCCGTAGGAATCGCCAGGGTAGGCCAGGCTGAAGAAAGTTTTGCTGGCGATCGAACCTGGGTTGGTCTCGGCTTGGCGAATGCTGCTCGAGATTTGAGCCTTCACCCGCTCAAGCGGTCCGGCGTCAAAGCGGGGCTCCTGCATTGCAAGCCGGAACAGCTCGATGCTCGCGTCGCGGTTTTGCAGCAGCATCGTGGCGCCGACGCTGATCGTGTCCGAACCCGAGCTAAAGGACATCTTGACCGCCAGCTCTTCAGCGCGTTTGGCGAAGGCGGTGTCGTCATATTTGCCCGCGCCCTCCTCCAACATCGATGCGAACAGCGAGGCCAGTCCGGCTTTTTCATTCGGGATGAGCGCATCGCCGCCGGTGAAGGAGGCCGAGATCGAGATGATGGGGATCGAGCGCTCCTCGACCAGCCAAGCCGTCACGCCGCCAGGGCTGACGACCTTGACGATTTTCGTTTCGGCCGCGGCTTGGGGCGTCGCCAAGCAGGCGAGCAGCATAGCGGCGGCGACCAGCTGGCCCGCCGCGCGCAGCGGTGAAAAGATCATGCGCGCAAGGCTCATTTCGCGGCTCCTTTTTTCTCAGCTGCTTTCTTCGCGGCGTCGCCGAGCGGCGAAACGGCCGTCTTGCTCAGCCATCCGGTGACCGAGGCTTCGATACGCAGGCTCGCGAGCGCCGCTTGCACATCCTTCGCGGTTACGGCGTCAATGCGCGCCGGCCAGGTGGCGATGTCCTCGGCTTTCAGGCCGATGGTGATCGCGGCGCCATAAACACGCGCCATACTGGCTTGGCTGTCGAGCCGGTAGATGGAGGCGGCGATGACCGACGTTTTGGTGCGCCGCAGCTCATCCTCCGTCGGGCCTTCTTTGATCAACTCGGCGATCACCGCGTCGAGCCGCTTTTCCGCTTCCGCCAGCGAGACGCCTGGGCGCGGCACGACATAGACGGTCAGGGTCGTCTTATCGCGGGTGAACCCCGTGTAGTATGCGCCGGCGCTCAATGCGATCTTGCCTTGGACGACCAGCCGCTGCGAAAGGCGCGCGGTAAAGCCGCCGCCGAGAATGTCCGTCGCGACCGACAGCGCCTCCGCTTCGCCAGGCTTCGCGGTGACATAGGACGGAACGAGATACTGGCGCATGACGAAGGGCTGACGCACCTTTGGATCTGACATCGAGATCCGGCGCGCGGCGCGATGCGGCGGCTCCTGCGGTCTCACAAACGCCTTAACGCCAGCGGCCTTCAGCGGCCCGTAGTGAACTTTCGCCAAGCGCAAGACGTCTTTCGGATCGACATCGCCGGCGACAACGAGCACCGCGTTGTCTGGGGCGTAGAAGCGTTTGTAGAAATCAAGCGCGGCCTTCGCGTCCAGCTTCTCGATCTCGCGGCGCCAACCAATCACGGGCACGCCGTAACCGTGGTTCATAAACAGCGCCGCCGAGAGCTGCTCATAAAACTGGCCTTCAGGGCTATTGTCCGTGCGTTGGCTGCGCTCTTCCAGAACAACCGCGAGCTCCGGCTTAGCGAGCTTCGGGGTCAGACGCAGATCGCGCATCCGATCCGCTTCCATACGCATCACCATTTCCAGTTTGTCGGCGGCGATACGCTGGAAATAGGCGGTGTAATCGAGGGAGGTGAACGCGTTGTCGACGCCGCCTTGTGCGGCGATGATCTTGGAGAACTGCCCTGGAGCGATGTCGTCCGTCCCTTTGAACATCAGATGCTCAAGGTAGTGCGCGATACCGCTTTGGCCATGGGGCTCATCGGCGGCCCCGACGCGGTACCACACCATGTGCGTGACCACTGGCGCGCGATGATCTTCGATCACGACGATATCCATGCCGTTGTCGAGCTTGAAGCTCGTGACCTTGGGGGCCGGCAGGTCTTTCACAGCGAGTTGCGCCGCGGCAGGGGTGATGAGCAGCAGCAGGCAAGCCATCGCCATGAGGGCGAGGCCGGGCAGGCGGCTTATTCCTGATGAAGGGATGCTCAGGCGGGACATTCAGAACTCCTGTGCCAAAGGGCGCCCAGCGGGCGACGGTTGCGAAGGCGGCAATGGGCGCGCGGGAGCGCTCCGCGGCGACGTTGAGCCGACGACGGTACTTGATATAGGGCAAGAGGCGTTAAACCCCGCCTCACATCACTTTTTGGTGGCCGGAATCACTAAGCCGGGGTTGGAGGTTTTCTTCGCTTCCTCCGACAGGCGGCGCGCCTCTTTGCTCGGATCCAGCGGCTCCTCGTTTGGCTTATCGTCGCCGAGGATGGAGCCCAGAACGCCATCGAGAAGACGTTCGTCATCTTCGCTGCGATCCTTTTTCAGCTTCGAACGCACATCGTCAGAAGCGTCCGCCGCGCCGGCGCGCTTGAGCAGGCCTGCTTCCGCCGCGCTCGGCGCCGCTGCTGTTGTTCCTGGGGGCGAGCCGATCAACGCAGCGCGCGCGTCCGCTTCCGGCGTTGGCTCCACCCGGCTGCGCGCGCCAGGCTTCGGCGCCGGCAGCTTCGCCTTGTCCGTCGGAATTTCGAGAGGCTTGTTTCGAACGACGGTGAATGGATCTGGACCTTTGCCGACCACGCCGAGTTCGCGCCGAAGGTTAAAGTCTGCGCATCCTGCGACCAGTGCGACCAGAGCGAGAGCGCCGGCGCGGCGGGCCCAGCGGGCTTCGACCCGCCCTGCTGGGCGGCGGCGATCCGCAAATGAGTGCGTCATTTTTTGAACTCCTGCTTCTACTCGGCGGTCAACGCGAATGTAACGCGTATGTTGGCGCGAACCGGCGCTATAGAGCGCGCTTTCAAAGCCATCTCTCCCTTGCAGCCGGAGATAGACCATTTTTAGGCGCGACCAATCAATCGTCATCCATACACGATTGAGCTAAGGCGCGCTGTCTGTCGTTCTCGGCGGCGCCTCAGCTTGTTTTTCGTCGCTCCAAGCGAACCAAGCGATCAGGATCGCGCCGACGAAAATCCCGACATCAGCGACGTTAAAGGCGAACGGATTGCCAATGCCGCAGCAATCGAGGTTGATGAAGTCAATCACGCCGCCAGCGTGGAGCCGGTCCAAGCCATTCGCCAGCGCGCCGCCCGCTACGAGCCCACATCCGAGCGGAACGAAGGGGCGATGCGTGCGCGCGGCCCAGATCATCAGCGCAATCGACGCCGCAACGGCTACGCCCGCGAGTACATATTGCTGGAGAACGGAATCTGACGCGCCAAAGCCGAAATTGATACCAGTGTTCAGCGCATAGACGAAGTTGAGGAAGCTGAGCGCCTCCACCCGGCCAACGGCCTTCAGGTCATAGGCGGAGAGAACCCACGCCTTCGACGCCTGGTCAACTATGAAGACCGCTGTCGCCGCTAGGCCCGCGCGCACTAGGCCAATCAAACGCCACCTCGCTTTGATCACAAGACGCCGAGCGCCGATCTTGGCGCGGGCGCGATCCGCAGCGCCGGCGGGCGCAACACCCGCGGCGAACCACCGCCACCTCTATTCGATGCGCTTGCGGTTCAGCAAGTGCCGGAAGAGCGCACCGGATGGCGGGGGAGCAGGGCTATTTGAAGGCGGGGCGAGCGCCGAACTGCAGCCGATCGCTGGAGGCGCGTCCCTCCGGGCAGAGATAGTAGTATCGCACGGCGACTTCGTTCTCATATTCGAACAGCGCGCGGTCTCGCGGGTCTTTGATCTCTGCGGGCGAGCGATAGCGGACGCGATAGCCGGAGCGCGCGATCGCCGCCTGAATGTCTTTAATCTCCTCACACTTATCGACTTCGGATAAGGCGAGGACCGTCACTTTGCCGCCGGATGACGGCGTGAATGTAATCGTCGGCGCCGCAGCGGCGGCGGTTGTCAGCGCGCCCAAACAAGCGGCGAAAAGAGTCGCCAACACGCCAAATCTTCCGACGCTGCGCCTCCGTTTAGTTAAATCGCCACCATATTTTGGCGCGACGCTGTCTCCATTTTTTATTTGCGTCATGCTCTCTTTCGTACCTCGTAAGCCGTCGGCAGCCGCTCATACGCACGCCCGGCTCCATTCCAGCGAAGAGGTATGCGCGTTTTTCACGCAAACAACTTCTGTCCGCAGCATCGCCCAAGCCTGTTCGGGCGATGCGCTGGAACGGAGGCCGCGGGAAGCGGCTGAGAAGGGGGATGCTTTTCACATCCCGGCTCTATCGACTTTATGAGGCGCTCGCGCGGCGGCGAAATTGAGGCGACCGCGCGATGTGGTCTAGACTGTTGCGGGACCGCAATCGATCGCAGCGGAGCAACGCAGGCACAAATCCCCGCCGGCCGAGCTTGCAACCTCCGGGAGAATCTTCCAGCATCTCTGACACTTAACGCCCTCTGCTGGACGCACCTCGACGGCGGCGGCCTCAAAGTCCGGCTGGCGGAACGCCGACTCCGGGCCTTTTTCCGCCACAAACGAGATTGCCGAGACCAAGCAGATTTCGGCGAAGTCAACCTCCTCGGTCAACGCCATCAATGTCGGATCATCCAGAAACACAACCGGCGCAGCTTCGAGAGACGAGCCGATCCGCTTCTCCCGCCGCTCGACCTCCAACGCGCCAGTGATGACGCGCCGCACCGCGCGCACCTGCCGCCATTTTTTCGCCAGCGCCGGATCCAGCCATTCCGGCGCCGCATCTGGCAATGTTTGCAGATGAACGGACGCCTCCGGCTGATCCAACGCGACGTCGCCATGCCGCGAGAGCCAGAAATCCTCCATGGTGAAACAGAGGATTGGAGACAGCCATGTCGCCAATCTGTGGAACAGGATGTCGAGCACCGTACGGCAGGCCCGACGCTGGGCGCTCTGAGGCGCGTCGCAATAGAGAACATCTTTGCGGATGTCGAAGTAGAATGCCGAAAGATCGGTCGTGCAGAAGCTGAACAGGGTGTTGAACAGCTTTTGGTACTCGAACTTGCTGTAGCCGTCGCGCACTTGCGCGTCGAGCTCCGCAACCCGATGCAGAACCCACCGCTCAAGTTCCGGCATTTCAGCGGCGTCAACCCTTTCTTCTTCCGTCCATCCATCAAGCGCGCCGAGGATGTAGCGCAAAGTGTTCCGCAGACGGCGATAGCTGTCCGCGACGTTTTTCAGGATCTCCGGGCCGATGCGCTGATCTTCGGTGTAATCAGTCTGCGCCACCCAAAGCCGCAGGATATCCGCGCCATATTGTTTGATGACGTCCGCCGGATCGACGCCGTTGCCGAGCGACTTCGACATTTTGCGGCCGGTCTCATCCAGCGTGAAGCCGTGGGTCAGAACCCCCTCATACGGTGCGCGACCGCGGGTGCCGCAGCTTTGCAGTAGGGAGGAGTGGAACCAGCCCCGATGCTGATCCGTGCCTTCGAGATACAGCGACGCCGGCCACATCGGGTCGGCTTGGTCCTCCATGACAAAGGCGTGGGTGGACCCTGAGTCAAACCAGACATCCAGGATATCGTCGACTTTTTCCCATTGCTCATGGTCGTAGTCGGCGCCCAGAAAACGCTGCGCCGCCCCCTCCGCGTACCAGGCGTCCGAGCCTTCCTCCAGGAAAGCGTCAAAGATGCGCTGATTCACCTTGGCGTCGCGGAGGACCTCAACCTTCTCGACGCCGCCTTCGATCGTGCGCCGCATAAAGCAGGTCAAAGGCACGCCCCAGGCGCGCTGCCGCGACAGCACCCAGTCAGGGCGAGTCTCGATCATCGAATAGAGGCGGTTGCGGCCGCTTTGCGGCGTCCAGGCGACCTGTTGATCGATCGCGTCCAGCGCGAGATCGCGGATCTTCTTGCCGTTGGTCGCCGCATCGTCCGTTTCCATTGGCTTGTCGATTGCGACAAACCATTGCGGCGTGTTGCGGAAGATCAGCGGCGCTTTGGAACGCCAGCTGTGCGGGTAGGAGTGCTTTACCTTGCCGCGCGCCAGCAACGCTTTGCGGTCCGAAAGCGCTTGGATGACCGACTTATTGGCGTCGCCTTCTTTGCCGTTCGGCTTCAGGATCCGTTTGCCGGCGAACAGCGGCACATGCGCCGCGAAGGATCCGTCCGCCTCCACATTGTGCGTGATTCGGTCCAGCAGGCCGTTCTTGGCGAACAGTTCGAAATCGTCAGCGCCATGGCTTGGCGCGCAATGCACGAAGCCGGTGCCGGCGTCATCGGTGACAAAGTCGCCCTCAAGCAGCGGGACGTCATAGCCCCAGAAATCATCCACATCTTTGAGGGGGTGATCGCACACCAGCTTCGAGAGCGCCTTGTCGGACACTGCGCCAAGGCGTTTCCAGCCTTCGACCCGGCCTTTCTTAAAGCCCTCTTCCGCCAGCGAATCGGCCATAACGATCTTATCGCCGACGACAGTCCAGTTATCCTCCGGCGCGTCGGTAACCTCGAACAGGCTGTATTTGATCCGGCTGGAGAAGGCGACGCCGCGGTTGGACGGGATCGTCCATGGGGTCGTCGTCCAGATCACGACCGACGCGCCATGCAGCTTGCTGTCTTTGCGCAAGCCTTCGGAGCGAACCGGGAACTTCACCCAGATCGTGTGGCTCTCATGATCCTGATATTCGACCTCGGCCTCAGCGAGCGCCGTCTTCTCGATCGGCGACCACATTACGGGCTTGGAGCCGCGATAGAGCGTGCCGTTGGTCACGAACTTCATGAATTCGCGCGCGATGATCGCCTCGGAGCGAAAGTCCATGGTCGCATACCGATTTTCCCAATCGCCGACGACCCCGAACCGTTTAAACTCCTCGCGCTGAACATCGATCCATTTATCCGCGAAACGGCGGCATTCGGCGCGGAAATCGTTGATCGGCACCTCGTCCTTGTCTTTGCCCTTGGCGCGGTATTGCTCCTCGATCTTCCACTCGATCGGCAGACCATGGCAATCCCATCCTGGGACGTAGCGGCTGTCAAACCCCATCACCTGGTGCGACCGGACGACGAAGTCTTTCAGGATCTTATTCAGCGCGTGCCCAATATGGAGGTGGCCGTTCGCGTAAGGCGGGCCGTCATGCAGCTCATAGCGCGGCTTGTTGTGGCTCGAGGCGCGTAGCCGGTTGTAGAGGTCGATCTCTTTCCAGCGGTCGAGCCAGCCCGGTTCGCGTTTGGGCAATCCGGCGCGCATGGGAAAGTCGGTTTCCGGAAGGAAAACCGTGTCGCGATAGTCCGTTGCAGCTGTTTCGGTGCTCGAAGTTTTCTCGCCGCTCTTCGCGGATACAGCGTCAGTCATATTTCAGCGTCTCTATCGAAGCCGACCTCTCCCGCGCTTCATGCAAGGCGGGGTTTGTCGACAGGGTCTGCACATTTGGGCGTCGCACATCGTCCCGGTCCGCCGTTCGCGCTTAGCGCCATGCGCCAAGCGGCCGATTCAGGCGGCCGGGCCAGTAATTCGCCGTATGTGTAGACCTGTGAGATGCGTGCGCATGGTTTCCGCTCATTTTCAGCCGCGCATCACCTAACAACGCCAGCGCTGAAGGTCCAGAGTCGCCGCGATCGAATGCGACAAATGCGATGGCGGGTCGCCGGATCGCTGCGCCGCGGCAAGGCCGAAGGTGAAGTTATTGAAATATATGTAATGGTGGCGAGCCGACGCAGTTATAAAAGTGGTATGTAAAAATGGGGGAGTGTTTGGGTGGGATAACTTTGTGCGGTGCGGCAAGAAGTATGGCCCGGTTTGATCGCCTGCGCCGTGATTTGATCAGTCATATAATCGCCCAAAATGCATGGCGGCAATTATGAATTTACGTGGATCCAGAGGCGTGTTCTTGCCAAAAAAAACTGCGGCTTCAAATCGATATGGCAACATTTTCAACCTGAGACTGTGGGAGGCATCGCCAAGCAATGATCGCGTATGAAAATACGGATTTTCCAGAAAAAATGCGCAAATAGATCGCCCGATCTCGCAAAGTATAGGTGATTTACTTTGATGCTCGAGTGCGTGCGCTGTTGAATATATTAATTGACTTTGATAATACCCGCGTGTTGGGGCGAAGGAGGAGTTAGTCGCAGCCTGAGATTTCACAGGCGCGTCGCTGATCGCCGCCGCAACAAAAATAACGTCTTCACGGTCAGCTGGCCGTGGCCGCTCGTCCGCCAGGAAAGGGAGGGCTGAGCGGGTTTAGGCGTTAATTCAACAAGGGAGTTGACAATGAAATCCCATACCAAACTCGTTTCGGCGCTGGGTTTCGCCGCAGCCGCATTTGCGCTGCCAACCGCCGCGGCCGCAAAGTGCGAAAAAGTTTCGATCACCGAGATGAACTGGGCTTCGGCCAAAATCGTCACCACCGTCGCGAAAGTGATGCTGGAGCGCGGTTATGGCTGCAAAGTCAGCGTGATCCCGTCGGACACCGTGCCAGCCATCGCCTCGCTGGCTGAAAAGGGTGAGCCGGAAGTTGTCACCGAGCTCTGGGTGAACTCGACCGGCAAGGTCTATGAGCGCCTCAAGGCTGAGGGCAAAGTCGAAGTTGCAGGCCCTGTCCTGGCGCCAGGCGGCGTTGAGGGCTGGTGGATCCCAACCTACCTGGTCGAGAAACACCCTGAGCTGAAAACCATCGAAGGCGTTCTTGCGAACCCTGAGCTCGTTGGCGGCCAGTTCAACAACTGCCCGACCGGCTGGGGCTGCCGTATCGTCAACGATAACCTGATCAAAGCGCTGAAAATGCGTGGCGGGAAGATGAAAATCTTCGA
Organism: Neomegalonema sp.; assembly: GCA_022760355.1. GTDB lineage: Bacteria > Pseudomonadota > Alphaproteobacteria > Rhodobacterales > Rhodobacteraceae > JALEGB01. The sequence goes on along the minus strand of JALEGB010000057.1, from coordinate 4,765 downwards.
TCATGGTTCGGGCGAGACGCTGGCGACCTCGATGGCGTCGGCCTACGAGAAAAAAGCGCCTTGGTTCGGCTACTACTGGGGCCCGACCGTACCGCTGGGCAAATACAAAATGACCCGCGTTTCGCTCGGCAAGTATGACGAAGCAGCGCACACCGCGAACCAGGACAAGGACGCCAAAGACCCTAAGGTCAGCGAGTTTCCTGCTGCGCCAGTCGTCACGATCTACACGGCTGCGTTCAAGAAGCGTGAGCCGGAAGCAGCTGCATTCCTGAGCAAAATGACCTTCAAGACTGCCGACATGAGCGCTGTGCTCGCATGGAAAGATAAAAACAACGCGACCGATGAAGAGGCCGCGGTGTTCTTCCTGCGGACCTACAAAAGCGTTTGGGCGGCATGGCTCAGCGACGACGCGCGGACCAAGCTTGAAGCGTTGATCAAGTAAGCCGTCAGGCTTCGATGCTTTGCGAATGTGAGCGGAGGCGCCCGGTCTGGGGCGCGCCTCCGCTCGGCTCGCCGCCCAACATGGAGGGTGGGCCCCTGCGCTCCGACGCGTTAACGGCCGCGAGAGTCGTTTCCGCCACACTGCGTTGGGCCAGTTTGCAGAAGCGCTTTCCCCCTAAGTCGGAAACATCCGAGGCGTGCGCCGCTGGTGAGCCCGCAGGCTCGAGCCCAGGTCGCATCCCGACGAATTAAACTGGAGAAGCAATGGCGGCTTACGACTTCATTTTTGATGGCCTCGGCTTGCGCAAATGGTGCGACGCCGACGTCAAAGCCGATCGGCCGATGGGCCTTGATGAGCTCCTATCCAAGCCGACCGCCGGCGGCGAAAAGTCCGTTTCGGCCTGGGAGTTCCCGTTCCCGTCGCTAAACGCGTTAAATGACGCGTGCCCTGCGCTTCCCCGCTCGCGCGATATGACCAAAGGCCTGGAGCAAGCTTTCCTTGGCGCCAAGGACGCGCTTTCCTATGTGCTTGATCCGCTGACCCAGCCTCTAAGCTGGATGCTTGAAGGGTCGCTTTGGGTCATACTCGCCGCCCCTTGGTGGGTCATTGTTCCGATTTTGCTTCTGATTGTGCAGTTCGTTGCGCGCTCGATAAAGCTCACCGGATTTGTCGCCCTCTCGTTGGGCCTGCTCGCTTTCATTGATCACTATGACTACGCGATGCAAACGCTCGCGATCATATTTGTTTGCGCGTTCCTCTGTGTCCTATTCGGGGTCCCCATCGGCATCGCGATGTCGCGCAGCGACCGGCTGCGGCGCGCCTTGCTGCCGGTGTTGGACATGCTGCAGACGCTGCCGCCGTTCGTTTACCTCATTCCGCTGATTTTCTTGTTCAGCGTCACCGAACCGAAGCTCTACGGGATCGCGATCATCCTCTACGCCATTGTCCCGGTCGTGCGGCTGACGGATCTCGGTATTCGCTTGGTGGACACCGACGTGCTGGAGGCGGCCGACGCGTTCGGCATGGATTCGCGGCAGAAGCTGTTTGGCGTGCAGATCCCGCTGGCGGCGCCAACTATTATGGCCGGGGTCAACCAAACGATCATGATGTCGCTGGCGATGGTTGTCATCGCGTCGCTGGTTTCCGCCCCTGGCCTCGGCGTGCTGGTGCTGCAAGGCATTCGCAACCTGGAGCTGGGTACGGGCTTGGTCGCCGGTTTTGGCATCGTCATTCTCGCCGTGATTCTGGATCGCGTCACCAAAGCCTCCCTCGAGCGCTTTGAAACCGGCCGTCGGGCACAGTGAGGGGGCGAATATGACCGTTAAGATCGCAGTTAAGAATCTGTACAAAATCTTCGGCGACGCATCGGAAGAGGCGCTTGAGAAGGTCAAGGCCGGCATGGGCAAGGCCGAGCTGCTTGAGAGTACAGGGCAAGGGCTGGGCCTTCACAATGTGAATGTCCGGATGAAAGAGGGCGAAATCACCGTCATCATGGGGCTCTCGGGCTCCGGCAAGTCGACGCTGGTGCGCTGCCTTAATCGCCTGATTGAGCCGACGGGCGGTGAGATCTTACTTGATGGCGAAAATGTGCTGGCGTTCGACGAGGCGCAGCTGCGCGAAATGCGCCGCAAGCGCATGTCGATGGTGTTCCAGAAGTTTGCGCTGTTTCCACATCGTACAGTGCTGCAAAACACGGCGCTGGCGATGACGATCGAGTCAGCGAGTTTAAAGGAGCGTGAGGCCGAGGCGGAGCATTGGCTCGGGCGCGTCGGCCTCGATGGCTACGGCGCGTCGATGCCAGATCAGCTCTCGGGCGGCATGCAGCAACGCGTCGGCTTGGCGCGGGCGTTGGCTTCCAATGCAGAAGTCATGTTGATGGATGAGGCCTTCTCTGCGCTCGATCCGCTGATCCGGACGGATATGCAAAATCTGCTGATCGAGCTGCAGCGTGAGCTGAAAAAGACGATTGTCTTCATCACCCATGATTTGGATGAGGCGCTGAAACTTGCAGATCACCTTGTCATCTTGAAGGATGGCGCAGTGGTGCAGCAAGGCGAGCCGCAGCGGATCCTGCTGAAGCCGAAAGATCCGTATGTTGAGAACTTCATCGGCGATATTAACCGGGCCAGGGTGCTGCGCACGCGCTCGGTGATGCAATCGCTGCAGACGGCCAATCGGCCATTCGCTGGCGATGTTGATCATGACGACAACCTTGAGAGCGTGATTGCGCGCGCGGAAGGCGAGGTCGATCGCGTCTATCGTGTGGTTCGTGATGGTCAGCCCGTCGGCGCGTTGGATATGCGGGACCTGCTGCGCGCTTTGGTTCCCGCTGAGCCAACCGGGCTCGACGATGATGATGAAGAGACCGCAGCTTAAAGGCGGCTCGCGGCGGCCCGGCGCGTTCGGGCCGTCTCAACGGGCGATGTAGCGATCCGTGCGGTGGTTCAGCGCCACCGCGATATTAAGCACCGCCGCGCCAAGCGCTGAGATCAGGACCAGCCGAAACTCCAGCACAAACAGCGCGCTAACAAAGATAGCCGCATCGACGATCATCTGCAGCCAACCGGCGCGAAAGCCAACGCGGTCTTGCAGATACAGCCCTAATATGCCGACGCCGCCGAGGCTGGAGCGGTGGCGGAACAGGACGACCAGCCCGACCCCAGCTAGCGCGCTGGCCGCGATCGCGGCGGCGATCGGATCCGGGGCGCCGAACGGGATCAGGCGCGGGCCCACGCTGGTCAGGGCGGACAGCGCCAACACGGCGCCAAAGGTGCGCAGCGTGAACACCCATCCCATACGCATCAACGCAAAGGCGTAGAAGGGAAGGTTGATCGCAAAAAAGACGAGACCTAGATCCCAGCCCGTCGCGTGCGACAGGAGAAGCGCGACGCCGGCGGTTTGCCCGGTCACCAGCCCACCGGCCGCAAACAGCATCATCGCCAAACTCACCAGCACAACACCGCAGAAGAGGCCGATCCCGTCCTCAAGAATCGAGTGCCGCAATAAGTCAGACCTGCTCGGTGTCGCCCCGCTCATCTCGCCCCAAATTGTTAACCTTGCTGCGGTGCAGCATGCCCTGTGGTGATCGCATTTGCAATCTTATTGCGCCTTTTGCAAAACCAAATGGTTGACGTTAAATGAGTAGGTTGATTATCAATGAATCAGTTGATCAACTGGACGAAGCTAAATGACGAAACGTGACGCCGATGAGCGGCTCGATCTGGTTTTCTTTGCGTTGTCCGACCCTGTGCGTCGGGCGATTCTGGCAAGCCTCGATGAAAAGCCGCGGCTTGTATCGGAGCTGGCCGCGCCGTTTGAGATCTCGCTGCAGGCTGTGTCTCGACATATCCAAGTTCTCGTTCGCGCGGGGCTGGTCCGGCAAGAGCGAGAAGGAAGGATAAGTCGTTGCAGCCTTGATGCGGGACCTCTGCTTGAGGCAGCGGTCTGGATTAACCAGACGACTAAGTATTGGCAGGCGCAATTCGAGAATTTAGCGGAGTTATTGGGAAGTCCCATTGGCGAAAATGCAACCAAAGGTGATGAAAACCATGACTGAAGATGCAAAAATGAGCGGATATCAATCTGCAAAGAACGCGCTGAATGCAAAGCGCGCGGAAATCGGCGCGCTTCGGGAAGATATGCGGAAAATCCAAGCGCAGATCGAGCCGCAGGAGGTGCGCGATTATGAGTTTGACACCCAGGACGGGCGTAAAAAGCTGTCCGACTTGTTTGGCGACAAAACCGATCTAATAGTCGTGCACAATATGGGCGCCGGCTGCATGTATTGCACCTTGTGGGCCGACGGCTTCAATGGCGTTTATGAACACTTGGCCGATCGGGCGCAATTCGTCGTCACCAGCCCCGACGCCCCCAGCGCTCAGGCCAAAGTCGCCGAGAGCCGCAATTGGCGCTTTCCGATGGCCAGCACCCTCGACGCCGAATTTGCGCGAGACATGGGCTACTTCCAGGAAGGCTTTGGCGCGACGCCCGGCGTATCGGCTTTTCAGCTGAAGGATGGGAAAATCTACCGCGTGTCCGACACTCCTTTCGGGCCGGGAGATGACTTCGCAGGCGTCTGGCATCTCTTCGCGCTGTTTCCTGAGGGCGCCGATGGTTGGCAGCCTCAGCGCAGCTACACATCATAAAGCGGCGTGACCGCTCGCATCGACAGCTCTTCGGTGCGAGCCCATCAGCATGTGGCGCTAGGGTGGGAACTCATAAATCTGGTCGTCGCCAGCCCGTCAAACGCGCTTTTGGGGTAGAAAGCGGCGCGAAGGCGGTGTGGTTCCACCGGCGAGCGTCGCTGACGCACCCCAAAAGCGC